>MUGK01000166.1 GCA_002007425.1 Chromatiales bacterium USCg_Taylor
CGATGTGGGGTCTATGGGCAGCGCTACGATAACGGTCAACGCCACGACGGTATCGCGCACCGGACCCTCGCGTTTCCGGACAACACCTTAACCAAAGGTCCCGACACACTGTGGGATGCGCCCGGGATGCAACGTATCAAGCTTCCCTACGGTGGATTGACCCCGGATCAAATGGACGTGTTCGCGGATTTGGCGGAGGAATATTCGGACGGTATCAGTCACGTTACGACACGCCAGGACATACAGCTTCATTTCGTGCACATCGAGGATACGCCGGATCTTATGCGGCGCCTCGCTGCCGTCGGTATCACCACGCGCGAGGCCTGCGGGAACAGTGTGCGCAACGTCACCGCGTGTCCGTTGGCTGGGGTTTGCCGCGACGAAGCCTTCGATGTCACTCCTTATGCCCAGGCCACGGCGCGATTCCTTCTCGGTCACCCGGACACTCAAGATTTCGGGCGCAAGTTTAAAGTGGCGTTTTCCGGATGTAAGCAACGCGCCTGCGCCCTGGTGAACATGCATGATCTCGGATTTATCGCGCACGTTGCTTCCGGAACCGGGCGGCGCGGCTTTGAAATGTATGTGGGAGGAGGATTGGGTGCGGTGCCCTATCAGGCGAAGCTTTTCGACACCTTCGTCCCGGAGACCGAGATCCTGCCGCTTGCGCAAGCGATCTCGCGGGTTTTCGCGCGCCTCGGTGAAAAGAGAAACCGCGGCAGGGCGCGTATTAAGTTCTTGATCGACAAGCTCGGTATAGATCGATTTAGGGAATTGGTGTTAGCGGAACGGGCCACCTTACCGCAGGATGCGGCCTGGACTTCCTATCTGCGGGAGGTTCCAAGCTACCGCGAACATCCGGCTCAAGCGCCGCAACCGCTGAACGGCGCCGCGCGCGACAGTGCGTTCGAGCGCTGGCGCGCATCCAACGCCTACCGGCAAAAGCAAATCGGGTACGCCGTCGCGGCGGTGACGCTTCCCATCGGAGACATTACGTCCTGGCAAATGCGGCGGCTTGCCGATCTCGCCAGGCGCTATTCGGGAGACAACGTGCGTACGACGGTGGAGCAGAATATCGTCCTCCGATGGGTTGCCGAGGCGGATCTGCCTGGCTTATACGAAGGCTTGTGCGCGATCGGCCTGGGCACGCCCGGCGCCGGCACGGTGAGTGATGTGGTCGCATGCCCGGGCACCGATACCTGCAAGCTCGGCATCGCGTCCTCCCGCGGCTTAGCGGGCGAATTGAGTCAGCGGCTCGCGGGAATCGCTCCCGGTCTCGATGCCGCGGTGAATGCTCTGCATATCAAGATCAGCGGTTGTTTCAATGCCTGTGGTCAACATCATCTCGCGGACTTGGGTTTCTACGGAGTAAGCCGGAAAGTCGGCGGCACCACGGTGCCCCACTTCCGAGTGGTCTTGGGCGGCGAATGGGAGCACAACGCAGGCGCCTTTGGGCTGACTGTCGGGGCGATTCCCTCGAAGCGGGTGCCCGATTTTGTCGAGCGAATCACCGCCAAATATCTGCAAGAACGAACCGCGGGAGAAGCGTTCCGTAAGTATATCCAGCGTGTCGGCAAGCAAGAGATCAAAGCCTTGGTCGATGAGCTATCCGTTGTTCCACCCTATGAGCGCGACCGCAGCTATTACTCCGACTGGCGCGATCCGCGGGAATTTACCGTGAGTGACATCAGTACCGGCGAATGCGCCGGCGAAGTCGTCTCAAGGGCCGAATTCGACCTTCAGTCGGCCGAACGGCAGCATTTTGAAGCGCAATTGCACTTCGATCGCGGCGATTACAAATTAGCTGACAACACGGCCTACAACGCCATGCTTGAGGCGGCGAAGGCGCTTATCCACACCCAATTTCTGGATATTCCAAATAACCCGGATGCGATCGCGAGCGAATTCAAGCGGCGTTTTTGCGACACGGAAGTCTTCCATGACCAATACGCCGGGGGAAAATTCGCGCAATACCTCTTCAATCGCCATGCCGATACGGACCGCAAGTACACCCCGGAGCAAGCGCGCTATCTCATCGAAGAAACCCAGCTCTTTATCGAGGCCGCCTATGCCTGCCACGGCCGGCTGCTGGAGCAAGGTAATTTTGCGTCACGCGAAACCGCAATTCTGCTGGAGGGTTCCTAAGGAAGCTCTGCAAAAGTGTCGCGAGCAAGCCCAGATGCGCGAAGCCGCGGAGCGAGTCGCGAGACATATCAGGTAGACAGGCGAGCGACGAGCGAGCACGCGAAGACGCGGGGAGCGGCCCAGGGACGGCCGCGCTTTGAGGAGCGAGGAAAGCAAATGGGCTGCGCAGTAACTTTTGCATAGCTTCCTTAAGCCCTAAGCCATGGAGATCTCCAGGATCGGCGTAAAGTTTTTTATCGAAGAGCAGGATCCTCTCGGGCTGGTCGAGTTTATTCCTGTCTTGCATCGCTGGATCCAGAACCGTGCACTGCCGGATCTACTCATTGATGTAGCCGACTATAGTCATGTCAACCAAGGCCCGGGGATCGTTCTTTTAGCCTACGAAGGAAACTACGGTATTGACGAGCACCGGGGCCGCCGAGGCATTGTCTACTATCGAAAACGCCCGTTCAGCGGCGGCCTTTCGGATTGCCTCGCCTCCGTGTCCGAGCAGGCGCTGCTTGCCTGTCAACGCCTCGAACAAGAGCCCGGGCTTGCGGGGCGGCTGCGGATCCGCGCGAACGAGATCCAGGTGTTTGTCAACGACAGGCTGGCCGCGCCGAATACCGATCAGACTTTCGAGACGTTTTCGCCGGCCCTAGAGAAGTTACTGGGAAAGCTCTACCCGGGCGAGGGGTACACTCTGGCTAGCGATCCCGATCCGAAAGAGCGCTTTTCCGTTACCGCCGGCGTCGCCGGCCCGCAATCGACAACAAGCTTGCTCGGTCGCCTGGCGTCTTAGCGGATCCGACGACTATAAGATGGGCTCACGCGGTGAGCCCAATGCCCGAGGCTTAGCCCGACTTAAGCGATTCGGCTTCGAAATCTAGCGTTTTTCGGTTCCATATTTTCCTAAGCGTTTGATTGGTGGTAGGGGGCAGGCGAAAAGTGGCTGTAGTGCCGACCGTGCCTGTTGCTGCGAGGCGGTCTTTTCAGGAGACTGATGCAATGTTTCTGCGCGCCAAGACCCGGATCAAAGACGGTAAAGCCCATCGTTATTGGAGCATCGTCGAGAACCGACGTACGCGCGGCAATCGGGTGGTCCAGCGGCAGGTATTGTATCTTGGTGAGGTCAACGACAGCCCTGTGCGCCTCGGCAATGGGGCGCCTGTTGGCTTGCCTGTTTGCTGTGAGAGCAGTTGCAGTTGGATGGGTTTTGGTCTGAGAAGCTTCCTTTGAGCCGCAAAGGGACGGGCTGGTTGAATGTTTTCAAGACCTTGGTCTGCTATCGGCTGATTGATCCGGGCAGTGAGTGGTAACTGCATCGGCAGTGGTATGAGCGCAGCGCGGCCGCCGTGGCGGAACCCGTGGGTTATCAGAGCTAGGCGGCGTTCCGGCGCACGTTCAAGCGCGTCGAGGGTGTGGGCCCCGGAGAGGTGCGGCGCAGAAGCGTCAGCGCCTGAGTCGCCCGGCACTTCAAACCCCTGTCATCCGTCCCCGCCACAGTTGGCGCGCATCGTGCCGCAGCGATGCCGGGCCGCTTCCGCGGCCGGCCACCTGCACCAACGCGGAACACTAAGGACGGTTCACTATGTCGAGCAGACTCACGCTCAGCCTCGCCCTCCCGCTCATGATGATCGTGATCGGCGGCGGTGCTTCCTATGTTGGCGCGTCGGAGATCGACACTCCGCTCGGCCTGTTCATGGCCGTGCTCGGCGTGCTCTGCCTCGGCGTCACGCTCGTCACCACCGTCGCGACGACGCTGCGCAGCGCCTGAACGGCCGTTAGGGCGCGCGGGGCGGCGCCTCGCGATGCAGCAGCAGCGCCACCAGGAACAGTAGCGGTATGGCCATTTCCATGCCTTCCTCGAAGGCCGCGATCAGCTGTTGCACGGTGAGCGGAAACACGATCTGGAACATCTCGTACAGGTGCGACGACAGGCGGTCGATTACCTTCGACACCGGCAGCATCAGCACCGGCAAGGCCATCACCTGCCCCACCGGCGTCAGCAAACCACGCCGGCGCACGACGTAGCCGTAGAGCTGCACGGTGAGGAAGACGAGCAGTGCGATCAGCGTGAGCAGCACCAAGCCGCCGGCCAGCTTCTGCGGCAACGGCACCTCCGGGCTCCAGTAGAACTTGATCTTGGTGATGCTCATGACGGTGTAGGCCTTGTGCAGATCGGCCTCGCGCGCCGCGAAGGCGAAGGCGACCGCTGCCATCGCCAGGCGCAGGCACAGCGGCAGCGGGCGCTTCAGCAGCAGCGCCGCACCGAGCAGCGCCCACAGCACGATGCTCAGCTGCTCGAACGGGCCTCGTTCGAAGAACAGGAGCGTGAACACTCGTGCGGCAGGTCCCGCGCGAGCATCACCAGAAAGCCCGCGTAGACGAGCGTGACGACGAGGGCGATGCGGCCGGCCGGAGTGAAGGCTTTCAGGTTTTTTCTGCGGAGCTAGGCGCCGAATGAGTTAGCTCATCAATGTTGGTATTCATCATCGCGGAATTACTCAAGACGCTGCTAAAACACGAATCGGCAAGGTTGCGGCGCACCATGAAGCTGCGGTAAATCCGTCTCGAAAAGGCTTTCGCTGGTCCATTCGCTGGGTCCGGCGCGTCTAATGAGACGCGCGTCCATGATCGGGGACTGCCCGACCACGATAAATAGCCGCCCCTTGAGTGTCAGTTGCTGCTGAAAATGCTGAGTCAAGATGGGCACCGATCCCGTCACCGCGATGACATGGTAAGGTCCCTCGGAGTCACGGGTTTCAAACCCGTTACCTACGGCAAGCTTGACGTTGGTGATTCCTCGTCGCCCGAGGAGGATTTCAGCCCGTCGGGTAAACTCCGAATTAATTTCCAGGGTCGTCACCTGGCTCCCGAGCGTGGCGAGTAAGGCGGTTAAATAAGCACTGCCCGTACCTATTTCAAGAATACAGTCCTTGGGCTCGATGGCGAGCGCTTGCAGCAGGCGAGCCTCAACCTTCGGGGCCATCATGAATTCCCCGGCGCCAAGCGGAATACACATATCCGCGAACGCTAGTTGGCGAAACTCGGCCGGAACGAACACCTCGCGCGGCACCTCGGTCAGCAATTCGAGCACGCGCTGGTCCAGCACTTCCCAGGGCCGTATTTGCTGCTCAATCATATTGAATCTCGCTTGCTCGGCATTCATAACATGCGACGGTTCCTAGAATTCGGGTAGGAGGCAAGCGGCAGTATTTTCTAATCTTAAAATGAGCCTGAAAAGGGTAATAGAGTCCCCCTTAGAGAGAAGGACTCCTGGACCTCAGGGGATGCCTGGGGGCGTTGTGA
>MUGK01000167.1 GCA_002007425.1 Chromatiales bacterium USCg_Taylor
CACGGTGATATCCAGCGAAAAGCAAAAAACTCACTAAACCCTATGTCCGACGCCATTTCCCGCCGCTTACCCCCAGAATTTATGCAACTGGAAGGTTTAGTCGATGCATTCATCGCATCAGACCTAGCGCTGACAGGAACGATGAAATCCTTCATCCGCAACGATACGGACCACCCCTGGACTTCAGGTTGGCTTGCTATTATTGATATCCGATAATGTACATTTAGGGTATAAGCCTGCCCCCGATATGTCGCCGCTAGAAACCGAAGTCGCGCGCCTCATGGTGCAAACACTGAACCTCGACATGGACCCCGCACATATCAGTCCTGACGGCCCGTTATTCCGCGAAGGGCTGGGTCTGGATTCCATCGACGCGCTCGAGCTGTCGTTGGCGATTTCTCGCTGCTATGGCTATCATTTGCGCTCCGATGATCCGGACATCACGGCAACCTTCTCCTCGTTGCGCGCCCTGTGCAAGTCAATCGAAAAACACCGAACCAAATAGGGTGATCGAATGAGCGCGGTGCCCTTGCTTGGCCCCTATGAGTGTAATGATGTTTTGGCCTGGAACGAGGGCAGGGTGGTCACCTGCGGCCAGTTCCTCGCGCAGATCGAGATCCTGTCCGGGTTGCTGCCGGAGCGGCCGGCCGTCATCAACCTTACGGAGAATCGCTACGGCTTCCTCGCGGGGTTCGCCGCCGCGTTGATCCGGGGACAGACTACGCTGCTTCCTCCGGGCCGATCGCCGCAAGCTCTGTCGCAGATAGCCCGGCTGTACCCGGACAGCTATTGCCTAAGCGACGGCGAGGCCGGAGCGCCAGGTCTACTGTTCTTCTCCTTGCCCGATCTTCACGAGAGCGTCCCGGCCCGGATGCCGATTCCAATCATCCCGGCGGCGCAAACGGCGGCGGTGGTATTCACCTCCGGTAGTACGGGAGAGCCGCGCCCCAACGTCAAGACCTGGAGCTCGCTTACCACAGTAGCGCGCCACACCGCGGCTCGCTTGGGTCTGAAAGCTATGGATAATATCAGCATCGTGGCCACGGTGCCGCACTCGCATATGTACGGCCTCGAAAATTCGATCATGCTACCCACCCAACATGGCTGGGGCTTGCATGCCGGCCGTCCCTTGTTCGCGGCGGACGTGCGCTCGACCCTGGCGCAAGTTCCGCCGCCGCGTATTCTGGTGACCACGCCCTTGCACATGCGGGCCTGTATTGGCTCGGCATTAAGGTTTCCGGAACTGGCGCTGGTTCTGTCGGCGACCGCGCCGCTGTCGATGGGCATGGCGGGCAACGCCGAAGACCTATTTCGCGCGCCGGTCCAGGAGATCTATGGCTTCACCGAGGCCGGCAGCGTGGCGATGCGGCGCACCACCGCCACCGCCGCCTGGCGGCTCTTGGACGGCTTAAGTCTGAAGCAAGGGGCGGCCGATTGCTGCGTGCAGGCCGACTACCTCCCTGGGCCCATCCCCTTGCCCGATATGATCACGCCTCGCGGCGCACAGGAATTTGTACTCCACGGGCGCGGTGGTGACGTCGTCAACATCGGCGGTCACCGAGGTGGGGCGCACGCAGACCGCCGGCTTCACCCTTCATCGCCTTCGTAGTGGCGCCGGAGCGTTCAACCGCGGAGATCCTCTCCGCGCTACGGAACGCGATCGATCCAGTATTCGTCCCACGGCCGCTGTATCGGGTGGCGAGCCTCCCGCGCAATGACACCGGCAAGTTGACTCGCGAGTCTCTGCTGGGACTGGTGCAAGCGTGCCGCGCGCGGTTTTCCGATGGTGCTTGAACGGGTCGTTACCATCGATCCCGGGCATCCTGCGCTCGCTGGGCACTTTCCCGGGCACCCGGTGGTCCCCGGCGTGCTAATCTTGGGTGAGGTCATGAACGCGATCGAAGCAGGATTACCAAACCCAGTCGTGAGCATACCCAGGGTTAAGTTTCTCTCTCCGCTGCGCCCAGGGGAGCCGGTTTGCATCCGCATCGAGCCGCAGGAGAAGGGCCGGGTAGCGTTCACCTGCATGGCCGGTGTGCGGCGCGTAGCGGCCGGCGTTATGGAGATCGACGCATCCGCGCGTGCGGGCTCGGGTGGCCCGTGAGCCAGGATTGGTTAGGGCAGCGCGAACGGAGCAACCGCCTGGCCTGCCGGTGGATCGTATGGGTGGCGCTGCATTTTGGGCGCGCGGCCGCGCGCGGTTTGCTTTACCCTATTTGCGGGTACTACCTTTTGTTCTCACCCCAGGCGCGCGCCTCGATCAGGGCGTTTTTATCCAGGGTGCTGGCGCGCCGCATCGGTTGGCGCGATCTCTTCCGCCACTATTATTGCTTCGCTGCCACGGTCCTGGACCGGGTGTACCTTCTCCGCGGACAGTACGATCTCTTCGACATCGACCTGCGGGGCGCCGAGATCTTCACCGAATGCTTAGCGCGCGGCCAGGGCTGCCTGTTGTTGGGCGCTCACCTGGGCAGCTTCGAGATCGTGCGCGCCACCGGGTTTGCGGGCGGATTCGAGGTCCGGATCCTCATGCACGAGGAGAACGCTCCGATGATTCGGGATATCATGAGAGATCTCAACCCCACGGTTGCGGAAACGGTGATCCCCGCCGGCGCTCCGGACACGATGCTGAAGGTCAAGGAATGCGTGGATCGCGGCGGGATGATCGGGGTCCTCGGTGACCGCTCGTTCCCGGAGGCGCGCATCGTGCCTTGTGTATTCTTAGGCGAGCCCGCGGGTTTCCCCGCCGGGACCATGCGGCTGGCACACGTGCTCAGGGTTCCGGTGCTCCTCTTCTTCGGTTTATACCGGGGCGGTAACCATTACGAGATCCACTTCGAGTGGTTCGCGGAGGAAGTGAATATCGATAGGGCACAACGCGATCAGGATCTCCAGCGCTGGACCCAGCGCTACGTCGATCGGCTGGAATATTATTGCCGCTTAGCGCCGGATAATTGGTTCAACTTTTATGACTTTTGGGGTGAGAAATCCTATGGCTCGGCCGCGGCTGATCCCAGTGTTCCTTCTCGCTTGCTCGCTACTAGCGGCAGAGACGGCCAACCCCGCCGGAACTGAATCTTCAGTCTGGATTCTTGAAGAGCTCTCCGATCATGGTAGCAATGACCGGTAAGATCATGGCGCCGCTCTGGATCAGCCACTACACCGTGGTCACGGCGCTCGGGCGCGGCCTGGACTCCACCTTTGCGGCCTTGCGCGCGCGGCGCTCGGGTTTGAGACCTTGCGACTTCGAGGATGCCGGATTGAACACTTACATCGGCCGCGTCGAGGGATTGGAGGATCTTCCGATCACGGGGGCGGAGCTTATGCCGTTCGATTGCCGTAACAACCGCCTGGCCCTGCTCGGGCTGCGGCAGGACGGGTTCGAGGAGGCCGCGCGCGCGGCCGCGCGGCGCTATGGGGCCGGGCGGATCGCGGTCATCCTCGGGACCAGTACCTCGGGTATCAATGAGACCGAGCACGCCTACCGGGATCGGGATCAGGATTCGGGCGTTTTGCCGGCGGCCTTCCTGACGCGCTATCGCTACACCCACAACACCTTCTCTCTCGCCCACTTCGTGCGCAGCTATCTTGGACTCCGGGGTCCCGCGGCCGTGATCTCGACCGCCTGTTCCTCGAGCGCCAAGGTCTTTGCCAGCGCGGCCCGCTTTCTGGCAAGCGGCCTCTGCGACGCGGCTATCGTCGGCGGCGTGGATAGTCTCTGTCTTACGACCTTGTACGGCTTCTCCGCGCTGGACCTGAGCTCGGCCGGACCTTGCTGCCCCTGGGACGAGGCACGCGACGGGCTGTCGCTCGGCGAAGCGGCGGGATTCGCGCTATTGGAAAGGATTGCGCGGACCACAGACTCAGGCGCCGTTGCACTCTACGGCTATGGTGAGAGTTGCGACGGCTATCATATGTCCCACCCGCATCCCGAGGGTCTCGGCGCGATCCTGGCGATGCGCGGCGCGCTGGCGCGGGCCGGGATCAAGCCCGAGGCCATCGACTATATCAATCTGCACGGTACGGCTACCCCGACCAACGACCGTGTCGAGGATCTGGCGGTAAACTCAGTCTTTGGCACGGCCACACCCTGTAGCTCCACTAAGGGATGGACGGGACACACGCTGGGCGCGGCCGGGATCACCGAAGCGGTGATCGCGTTGCTCTGCCTCACGCATGGATTCCTGCCCGAGACACTCAACACGACGCGGCCCGATCCAGCGCTCGCGATCCGCGTGCTGATCGAGAATCAAGAGCGTCCGCTCGGGCGCGTTTTGAGCAACATTTTCGGGTTCGGCGGAAATAATTGCAGCCTCATTTTCGGCGGTCTCTAATGCAAGTCTATGTGGACGGGATCGGGATCTTGGGGCCGGGCTTCGCCGGCTGGCCGGCGAGCCGAGCGGTGCTGGCGGGCGAGGCGCCTTGGCCGGGGGGCGAAACCGAGGAGCCCTCCGCGGCCATCCTTCCGCCCAACGAGCGGCGGCGGAGCAGCGCTCTGGTGCGTTGGGCCATGCACGTGGCGGAGGAGGCAATACGTCACGCGGATCACGATCCGCGCGCCTTGGCGACGGTGTTTGCTTCCTCCGGGGGCGAAACCGGGGTCCTCGACCAGATCTGCCGCAGCCTCGCTAGTCCCGAGCGCGTCCTCTCGCCGACGCTCTTTCACCATTCCGTTCACAACGCCGCGGCCGGTTACTGGGGCATCGCGACCGGGGCCCAGCACTCATCTACTTCTTTATCCTGTTACGACAGCTCGTTTGGGAGCGGTTTGCTGGAGGCGGCGGCCTATGCAGAGGTTGAACAGGCGCCGGTACTGCTCGTGGCCTACGACTTACCCCCGCCGCCGTCGCTGTTTCCGGCGCGTCCCTTGACGGCGGGATTCGCCGTAGCCCTGGTCCTATGCGATCGCCCTTCGCGCCGGAACCTGGCGCGCTTGAAATTTCATCTGGAGGACGTGCTCCGCGATGCACCCGACACCCTGGCCGACCCGGGGATCGAGGCGCTGCGGGGCGGAAATCCCGCGGCACGGGCCCTGCCGCTCCTCACGGCCATCGCCCGGCGGCGGAGCAGCGGCGTGCGCCTGGATTATTTCGAGGAGCAATGCCTGTCAATCGAGGTGAGCCCATGCCCGCCCTGAGCCAGGCCGAGCTCAGGTCTCTTTTGCCTCACGCGGGTAATATGTGCCTATTGCACGCGATTGAGGCGTGGGATGCGCAGGGGATGAGTTGTTCAGCGATCTCCCATCACGATCCCTCGAACCCCCTCCGCCAGGCACAGCAACTGCCCGCGATCTGCGGG
This sequence comes from Chromatiales bacterium USCg_Taylor, assembly GCA_002007425.1. Lineage (GTDB taxonomy): Bacteria > Pseudomonadota > Gammaproteobacteria > JACCXJ01 > JACCXJ01 > USCg-Taylor. The sequence continues at coordinate 5,299 of MUGK01000167.1, forward strand.
CTGGAATACGCGGCCCAAGCCATGGCTCTGCATTGCGCCCTGACGAGCGGCAAGACAAAACCCGCGGCCGGATATCTCGGAGGGGTACGGGACCTGCGGCTCCTGGTCCGGCGTCTGGACGCGGTGCGGAACCCGCTTCGCATCGAGGTTTTCCAAATCATCGGCGATACCTCCGCCTATTCGTACCGGTTCCAGATCACGGCGGGTGGCAAGATTCTTTTGGACGGACGCGCCTCGGTGTTCCTGAAGTGGGAGGGTTCATGAAGCGCGCCTTGGTGACCGGCGGAAGCGGAGCGATCGGCGCGGCGATTTGTTTGGAGTTGGCGCGTCAAGGGCTGCATGTCGTCGTCCACACCCACCGCCACCCGGAGACGGCGAGAAACATCGTGGAAGAGATTGTGCGAGCGGGCGGCTCGGCCAGTGTGACGCACTTCGATGTGACCGATGGCGAGGCCGCGAGACACGCGCTCAAGGCAATCCTGGAGAACGGGCCGGTGCAGGTGTTGGTGAACAACGCCGGCGTGCATGACGATGCCCCGATGGCCGGAATGCGCCCGGAACAATGGCAGGACGTCATCGCCGTCTCCCTGCATGGTTTTTTCAACGTGACCCAACCGCTTTTGCTGCCGATGATCGGGACGCGCTGGGGGCGCGTCATTTCCATCTCGTCGCTGGCCGGAGTCCTCGGGAACCGCGGGCAGGCCAATTACGCGGCGGCCAAGGCGGGCCTGCACGGAGCCTCTCGATCCCTGGCCCTGGAACTGGCATCGCGCGGGGTGACCGTCAACGTCGTCGCGCCCGGAATCATCGCCACGCCGATGATCGAACGGGCCTTCAAACCCGCGCAGATCGAAGCCTTAGTGCCCATGAAACGCGCCGGCATACCCCAAGAGGTGGCCCACTTGATCGCTTTCCTGGCTTCGGAGCACGCAAGCTATATTTCCGGCCAGGTGATCGGCATTAACGGCGGTATTGGATGACAACAACGGATGCAACGGAGGGTCGATGCGACGGATGGTTGACCACAATGTTCTGCTACACCTAATAGAATCGATCTCCTTCGCGGATCCTATTGTTTTCGCGAACACATGAAACCGCGAAGTGTAGACCGCTTCCTTATAGCTGGATTTCACCCGCAGTGATATCCAGCGAAAAGCCCAAGACTCATAGAAACCCGATTCACTACGCCATTTTCAATCGCTACGCGCCGGTATTTATGCAACGGGACGGTGAATATTTCACAGATCTTTTGTGGAAAACTTCACAGAGGTATTCCCCTGTGCCCGAGTATTCTAAGCGCCTGTGGTGCCGTGGTCTTATTGCAATACTCCCAGGGACGGGATAGGCCAGAGATTAGCAGAGAGATGGCCTAGGCGCAGAGGGGCACCGTAGAAATTAGCACAGGACGAGCGGCCATCATACCCTTCGTCGGTTGCTAGCCACGGTCAAGTAACAGATCAGGAGCGATCAAAATCTAGACCGGAACCTGAGGTATCCCCACAAATATGACTGTATTATCAGCCAGTTAGATAAAAACACGGTAAGGGAACCTGCATGATGTCGGATGATCTCACTGATTGATAC
>MUGK01000168.1 GCA_002007425.1 Chromatiales bacterium USCg_Taylor
CATACCGCTCGGATGCGAAATCTACCTCAACGCCTCGACCGACGGTCATATCTGTGTCTGAACTACCGTCAAATGACAATTGATTCACAGCCTCTCAGAACTGCTGGAAGTCCTCCGTGTGCAGATAGGCGCGCACGCTTTTGAGATTGTAGCGCAAGAGATCAGGCAGCTGATGGTCAGTCAGGCTCTCCTTACGTTTGAGCTGGACGAGCCGAGCCGCCGTGCCTCGGCGGCGCGCACCTCGTCGAGCGCCTTATTCATCTTGGCCACGATATGGAAGCGCTCCAGGATGTTGAGCGCCTGGGAGCAGTGCTGCTCAATGAGCTGCAGGTAAGGCTTCCACACATCAGAGCAGACGAACTCGATCTTCTGGGCGAATTCTTTGCCGATCACGGTGAAGAACCGCTGGAAGCTCTCGGCCGCACGTTGAATCTACGCCTGTCCGATGAGAACGTTAATCTTGCCACGTACACGACCGCTCTGACTGCGTCGGGTGACGCCACCACCGCCCGCTACGGCAACCCCGCCGCTCGACCTCGGCCTGCTCCAGCGCTGCACGTTCCGTTCATCTGCGCCGCATGTCAAGAGCATTGAAGAATCCATTAACGATCGCGCCCGTTCCAACGAACCCGAGGGTATTCAGCCAGCCCGCAATCTGCGTCGGCTTCTCGCCCGCTGCTAATCGCGCCCGGATCTGGGCCTGGCGCGCCTCGAATTCTCACGGTTCTTTTCCTGCACGGGAGCGATGTTACGCCGCTTGCGTCGTGACGGTGCTGATGCGTGATAGGGGGTCACAGGACACTCAGCAAGGCCCTGATTCGCTCTGCCTGAGCTTGAGTAACCCACGCTTGAAGCAATACCTTACCCATGGTCTTGAGCTTTGCCCTTTGCTTGGCAGTCAATTCCAATAAAGGAATGAGTCTGAACGAAGATGTTGAGGTGTGGTTCAAGCTACGTGTTTGGATCGACGGTTGATGGATTGGAAGAGTATATTGCGTGCCGGGTTCAGGCCACGATTTCAGAGATGAATCTAGAGTAGCCAACTCGCCCAACAAGGACAGCGCGAAAAAACCCTGTAACGACTGCGCCGTTGTTACAGGGTGTCCATATTCAGTGATTACCTGCCCTTACTTCTGCATTGACCTTTGGAACGCGCGGTCAGTTTCAATATAGTTTCTTACCGCCTTGACACCGGCAACCGACCTCGCCACCGCCTCGGCACGTCGCAATTCCGCTGAGCTATTCGCAAACCCGCTGAGCTGCACCGTTCCCTTGAAGGTGTCCACATTGATCGCGAGCCCGCTGACCTGTGGGTCCTGGAGCAGGGCGGTCTTCACCTTGGCAGTCAGCGTCGAATCATCGATATACTCTCCGGTGCTTTCCTGTTTGGGACTCCCCGCACACCCGCCGAGCAGCACCAACGCCAGCGCAGCGGCGGCCAGAGACCGCTTGTTCTCTAATCGATCGATCATCGCAAAATCTCCTGTCTGTTCGCTTCTGTACTCAAACAACGCGCTCCATCGCCCTACGGCTCTCCGAGGCCGCACCGACGGCCTCGGAGAGCACTGTCGAGCTTGGCGCCTCCTAGCTAGGAGGCTTACCCAATCACAGCTTTTGGACCCAGTCAAAAGCCCCTACCATTAATCAGCGCCATAAGCTCGAACACCTATGCCGCTACATCACCCCACGACGGGACCACCCATATCGTAATGGAACCCCTGGAGTTCATGCAGCGACTCGCCGCGCTGGTTCCCCGTCCAAGGCTCCATCTCATTCGCTTCCATGGTGTGCTCGCACCTAACGCCAGGCTACGTTCCGCGATCATCTCACGCGCGCCAGTCAACGCCAATGACAAGTTAGCGGACCACGCACCCCTTCCCTCGGTGCCAGGCCGCATCAGTTGGGCCCAGTTGCTCAAACGGGTGTTCGATATCGACCTGGAACACTGCCCACTGCGGTGGCACCTTGAAGATCATCACCGCTATCGAAGATCCCAGCGTGATCGCCAAGATCCTAACGCCTCTCGGCTTGCACGCCCGAGCACCACCTCGATCACCGGCGCGGCACTTCGCTCTATCCAACCGCCTGATCCTAAACGAACACCCCACCTGGTTCAGATCCCTGAGCCGACAACCCCTTATGGCCCGCGGTCGCGCGAGACAGCAAAGGTCCTGAAATTTGGTACTCGGGCCGATGAATGGCCGGAAAATTCCCCGATCCTGGACCGAGACTCGGTATCGGGGCAAGCGACAACCCGCGTCAGTGCCTACGTGAAGCTGCCTTTGCCCCTCGTGGATAGCGTTTAGCGACCATGGTTTCCCCGGCCCGGCGGAGGTTCCGATCCTCCGGCGAAACCGTGACTGCTCGACGCAGATAGAGATCCGCGAGCCCGAATCTGTCCGTTTCAATGGCGCGGTCGATAAGTTGAACATACTTATCGACAATGGATGCAATCCCGTCTAGCGCTTGGGAGCTCGCCAGCTCGTGCTGGGGTTTGGGGAAGCGGTACGGCTCTATCTCGATAGCCTCACCGAGACTGGCGGGAAAGACCTCGACATGAAGCGCTATCGGCTGCGGATGCATCTATGTCCGTTCTTCGGTGACAAGCCTCTGTCCCGAGTCACCACGTTTGACGTTGAGCGGTACACGAAGAAGCGGCTCGACGCGGGTGCAGCGCCCGGCAGCATCAACCGCGAGCTTGCAGCCCTCTCGCATATGTTCACAAAGGGGGTGGAGTGGAAATGGCTCGACCACAAGCCCGCCGCGATAACACGCCTTGAGGAAGACAATAGGCGCATCACCTATCTGACTCATAGAGCAAATTGCGCGGCTCTCAAATGCTGCGAAGGTAGACCAAAACTGGCAGGTTTACCCCTTCATCGTCATTGGCCTTGAAACCTCTATGCGCCGGATGGAAATCCTTTCTATTCGTCTTGAGCACATCGACCTTGGCCGCCGCGTTATTTTTATCCCTCAAGCTAAGGCCGGCGCGCGCGAACAGCCGATCACAGCCTATCTTGCAGAGTTTCTTAAAGGGTACATCGACCCCGCGGAGCCAGGCCAGGTATGGCTGTTACCGTCTAAAGTTTCGCGAACGGGACACACCATGAATATTGAAATCCCGTTCCGTCGTGTGGTGGCGCGCGCCGGTTTAGATCCTAAGGAAGTCGTTCGACATACCCTACGCCACACCGCCATCACTCACTTGGTACAAGCGGGAATTGACCTACCGACAGTACAACGCATATCCGGCCACAAGACGCTGAAAATGGTGATGCATTACAGTCACCAAAGCGGCGAACATATCCGTGCTGCGATGGACAAGCTTGGAAGCCGTTACCGTCCCGCTAAGGGCGGTTTGCGCGACACGATTACACAGGAATTACACAGACACGAAATGACGCCGCCGAAAAATGATACGCAATCTATTGATGATATTGGTGGGCCGTGCAGGAGTCGAACCTGCGACCAACGGATTAAAAGTCCGCTGCTCTACCGACTGAGCTAACGGCCCGTGTATCGGGCGGGGGAGATAATACCGAATACGCAACGGAGAAAAAAGCGCAAAACCGATTAAAAGATCGCTGCAGCGAGGCCGGCGCCAGTGCGCTGGACGCTCTTGATTTTTCAGCCGTAGCCGTTATGTTGGTATAACGGATCCACAAAACGAGTAGTTTCTCATGCCGTTCTATGAGTATGAATGCGCCGATTGCGGGCAGCGTGTTGAGGTCTTACAGCGGATCAGCGATGAGCCGCTCTCGCAATGTCCCACTTGTAATGCTCAAAGCTTAAGAAGATTGGTTTCCGCGGCCGGATTCCGGCTCAAAGGCTCGGGCTGGTATGCCACGGACTTCAAGAACAAGGGCACGCAAGCCGGCGAAAAAGGGAAGGATAAGACCGAAAAAGCCGCTGCTTCAAAGGAGGAGCCCGGAAGCGGAGCCGGCACGGGTGCCGCGGCCGAATCGAAATCGCCGACCACAACGGCCGATTAATAGCGACCGCACACTCGTTTGTCTCTGACGGCCCTCAAGGGATTGATCAGCCTGCATTGCGCTCATCTGAACCAGCCCGTACCATTGCCGCTTTCGTTGCCAAGCGAGCGTCGGGGGTACGGTGCGCAGTCACTACTGCGGGCAATTGAATCTTGCGCATATAGACAAAGAGGTCGAGGTTTGCGGGTGGGTGCACCATCAGCGTGACCACGGCGGTGTGATTTTTATCGATCTTCGCGACTGCGAGGGGCTTGTACAAATCGTCTTTGACCCGAGTACCCCCGCAAGCTTTAGCGTCGCCGAGCGTGTCCGTAGCGAGTACGTCCTGGGGGTGAAGGGCCGCGTGCGGCCGCGCCCCCCCGGCACCGAGAATCCCAGCTTGAGCACCGGCGCCGTGGAAATCCTCGCGCAGGGCATACAGATACTCAATAGCGCCGAGACGCCGCCGTTCCAGCTCGAGGAAGAGGGCGTCCAGGAGGAATCGCGGCTCCGGTTTCGCTATATGGATCTGCGGCGTCCCAAGATGCAGCGGAACATCCGCTTGCGCGCCCAGGTCTGCCGCATTCTGCGGTGCTTCCTCGATGAGCACGCCTTCCTGGAAATCGAGACCCCGATGCTGACGCGGGCTACCCCGGAAGGGGCGCGCGATTACCTGGTCCCAAGTCGCACCCATCCCGGAAAGTTCTTCGCACTCCCGCAATCCCCACAACTTTTCAAACAGTTGCTCATGATGTCGGGCATGGATCGCTATTACCAGATCGTGCGCTGCTTCCGCGACGAGGATCTGCGCGCCGATCGTCAACCCGAGTTTACACAGGTCGATATCGAGACTTCCTTCATGGACGAGACGGCGATCATTGCTCTCATGGAGGAGATGATTAGGAACCTGTTTAAAGACACCCTCGGCGTAGCGCTTCCCGCCGAGTTCCCGCGCATGAGCTACCATGAGGCGATGCGCCGGTTTGGAACCGACCGGCCCGATCTACGCGTCCCCCTGGAGCTGGTCGATGTAGGCGATCTCGTTAAGTCGGTCGAGCTCAAGGTTTTCTCCGCTCCGGCGAACCGATCGAGCGGCCGCGTGGCCGCCCTGCGGGCTCCGCACGGGGGGGAATTGACGCGTAAGACGATCGACAGCTACACGGATTTCGTGGCCATCTACGGGGCGAAAGGCCTCGCATATATCAAGATAAACGAGCGCGAACGCGGCCGCGACGGGTTGCAATCGCCCATCTTAAAATTTCTCCCCGATGAGGTCATTCATGGCATCCTCGATCGCACGCGGGCTGAGAATGGCGATCTCATTTTCTTCGGCGCCGCGGCGCCGATGAAGCCAAGATCGTGAATGAAGCGCTGGGCGCCTTGCGCTTAAAGCTTGGAGAGGATTTATCCGTCGCCGTGAGTGACTGGAAACCGCTGTGGGTGGTTGACTTCCCGATGTTCGAGCGCAACCAGGAAGAGCGGCGCTGGGAAGCGTTGCATCATCCTTTCACCGCGCCCAAGATCGGCGAGGCGTCGCACCTGGAGACCTCGCCGGGCGATTGTCTGTCCCGCGCCTACGATCTGGTTTTGAACGGCACCGAGGTCGGGGGAGGATCCATCCGTATTCACCGCTGGGAGGTGCAACAAGCGGTGTTCCGGCTGCTCGGGATCGGTGAGGAGGAAGCGCAAGAGAAATTCGGCTTTCTGCTCGACGCGCTGCGCTTTGGGTGTCCGCCCCACGGAGGGATCGCGTTCGGCTTGGATCGCCTGGTTATGCTGATGGCGGGCGCGTCCTCGATCCGCGATGTTATCGCCTTTCCGAAGACGCAATCGGCTGCCTGTCCGCTCACGGCCGCTCCCGCGGCGGTCCCCGATGCGCAACTGCGTGAGTTATCGATTGCCGTGCGGCGTACGGTGCGGGGCGATTAGCATTGCGTGCCTCAAAGATCCTCACCCCGCACTCACCCGTGGCGCTGTTCACCATTGAGGATCACAAGCTGCAAATGCTACTCATTCGCCGAGGGGGTGGAATTTATCACGTAGTTTGCGTGTCAAATGGCACAGCGGCGCGCGTAGGTAAGGAATATTATCGAGTTTTCGCTAGAATCCTAGAAATATGATCAGCTTTAGTCCGATTCGAGAACGTTACCCGGTAGAAACACGGTCGTACGAGGTGCCGGAAACGGTGACCGAGCAGCTCGAACCTGAGGAACGCGCGCCTCTCGTGGAAAAGATTAAGTGCCTGCTGAGGGACAGAAAAGCGGTGATCGTTGCGCATTATTACACCGACTCGGCACTGCAGCAGCTCGCCGACGAGACGGGAGGTCATGTTTCCGACTCCCTGGATATGGCCCGGTTCGGTTATGAGCACCCAGCATCGACGCTGGTCGTCGCCGGCGTGCGCTTCATGGGCGAGACCGCCAAGATCCTAAACCCCGAGAAGCGCGTGCTGATGCCGGATCTGGAGGCGACTTGCTCGCTCGATCTCGGTTGCCCGGCCGAGGAGTTTTCGGCCTTTTGCGATTCCCACCCCGATCGCACCGTGGTCGTCTATGCCAACACCAGTGCCAGGGTCAAGGCGCGCGCCGACTGGGTCGTCACCTCGAGCAGCGCGGTCGACATCGTCGCGCATCTCGCTGCGCGCAGGGAGAAAATCCTCTGGGCGCCGGATAAGTATTTGGGCGGCTATATCCGCGAGCACACCGGCGCCGACATGGTCCTTTGGAACGCGGCCTGTGTGGTGCATGAAGAATTTAAAGCACTCGAGCTCGAAGCGCTCCGCAGGCAGCACCCCGATGCCAAGGTTTTGGTGCATCCGGAATCCCCCGCGTCGGTGGTGGCGCAGGCGGACGCGGTCGGCTCGACGAGCGCGCTCATCAAGGCGGCGCGTGAGCTCGATGCTTCGAAATTCATTGTGGCCACTGACAAAGGCATCTTTTACAAGATGCAGCAGGCCGCTCCGGGCAAACAGCTCATCGAGGCGCCCACGGCCGGCCGCAGTGCCACCTGCAAGAGCTGTGGACACTGCCCCTGGATGGCGATGAATGGGCTTGGAAAACTCGCCGCCTGCCTCGAAAACGGAGACAATGAAATCCTGCTGGACCCCCAGATCGCCGCTCGGGCACGCGTGCCGATCATGCGTCTGCTCGACTTTACCAAGGCGCGCGGTCAGGCCGTTTTCGGTACCAACGACGCCTAGTTCGCGTAACGCAGGCCACACTCGGCATACGCTGATGATCCCGCGAGCGGAAGCGGTGATTTTAGTGCACGGTCTTTTCATGACCGGCTGGGACATGACTCTCTTGCGGTGGCGCTTGCTCAGAATCGGCTTTATCACCCACCAATTCTCCTACCCGAGCACGGGCTTCGAGCCACTGCGCAACGCCCAAGCCCTGAAAAACTTCACAGACCGCATCGACGCGCCGGTGATTCACTTCGTCGCACATAGCCTGGGCGGCCTGGTAGTACGTCATTTCTTCCATGAGTCCCGCCCCGACGTCCCGGCCGCATCGTCACGCTGGCGACTCCTCATCAGGGGAGCCGCGCGGCGGCAAGGCTGGCGTTGACGGGCTGCGGCCGCGCAGTATTGAGGAAAAGCCTGGAGCAGGGTCTGCTTGGAGATCTAGCGGCTTGGAACGGTCAACGTGAGATCGGCGCCATTGCGGGGAGCGCTAGCATCGGGTTGGGACGGCTGTTTGCGGAGATCGCTAAACCCAATGATGGCACCGTGGCAGTGAGCGAAGCTCTATTACCGGATGCAACGGATAACGTCGTGTTACCGGTGGCTCATTTCGGCATGCTATTGTCACACCGCGTAGCGGAGGAGATTGGCTTTTTTTTGCGGCATGGCCGCTTTAAACACGCGGCCGCTCGCGTGGCAAATCCCGATCACCCGAGCGCGGATTGGGGTAGGCTTTCTTGATTCGGCAACAATGGAAATTGCATTATCATGGCGGGACACAGTAAGTGGGCGAATATCCAGCATCGCAAAGGCGCGCAGGACGCAAAGCGCGGTAAGTTGTTCACGAAACTTATCCGCGAGATCACGGTCGCTGCCCGCATGGGTGGCGGTGATGCCGGAAGCAACCCACGCCTGCGCGCCGCCATGGATGCTGGTCTCTCCAATAACATGTCCAAGGACACCGTCGAGCGGGCGATCAAGCGCGGAACGGGAGGTGTCGAAGGCGAGCAGTTCGAAGAAATCCGCTATGAAGGCTACGGCCCCGGCGGGATTGCGATCCTGGTTGATTGCATGACCAGTAACCGCAACCGCACGGTAGCGGAGGTCCGCCATGCCTTTTCCAAAGCCGGCGGCAGCATGGGAACCGATGGCTCCGTCGCGTATCTGTTTAAAAAACAAGGGGTGCTGTCCTACCCCACGGGCAGCGACGAAGACCGAATCATGGAGAGTGCACTCGATGCCGGCGCCGACGACGTCCTGGTAAACGACGATGGCTCGATTGAGGTTGTCACGGCTCCCGAGGACTTCGGTAAGGTCAAGGACGCGATGCTTGCCCGAGGGTTAACCCCGGAAAACGCCGAAATCACGATGCGCGCCTCGAGCAGCGCGACCCTCGACTTGGAAAACGCCCAGAAGATGACGCGTTTAATCGAAGCGCTGGAGGACCTCGATGACGTTCAGAACGTCTATTCGAACGCCGAGATGAGCGAAGAGATCTTGGCGCAGTTGTAGTGGAGGACTTCACGGGCGCACAAGATTGGTAGTGTCTCAGTTTGAATTTGGGTTTCCGACCCGAAGTCGCTCATCGCCATAAGGTGGCCAGTTTTCCCGAAAGCGGCCGCTGGCAGTACATGTTCAAATTCTGTCCTCTCCCCCATTCCATCGGCGGCGGTGCGGCACACGGCAGTGTCTTCTCCGGTACTACGCCAGCGGGTTCGCCGTGTCGGGCCGGGATCACCTGTGCACGCAGATGGTTGTTCGGGGCAAACACACGTGATAGCGGTAAGGTTCACGCGCGGCTTGGGCGCCATGAAATCAAGCGGCTCAAACACGGCATGCGTAGTGCCATCCCAATACGGCGGCTTTAGGCGGTAGTGGATGAGACCTTGCGGCGTCAGTGGCCTTTCTTGAGAGGAGGACACTAGTCGGACGAGGATTGCCATCAGTTCGTCGCCTGAAATCGATGGGGACTTTGCTCGTTTCCTGGTCGCAGTGGGTCTGACTTGGAATGGCTTCTTCATGCGAGGAACGTGATATCCGAGGGGAACCTTATTCTAACCGTGTTATTTGATGCCTCAATGACGCACACAAATTGTATTGCGCACCGAAATGACCTGCTGGCTTTAGGGAACCTCTGAACAAGTATCAAAAATGGTTGTGCAGCGTGTATAGGAATCGATTTCAGACGGAGACGCGGCCGTTAAGCCCGTTTTTCATCGCTCACGG
>MUGK01000169.1 GCA_002007425.1 Chromatiales bacterium USCg_Taylor
TCCTCCCATCATGAACAGCTACCCGCTCCTAGTTCAGGCTCATCTTGTGTTAGAAATAAGCCCCACCTTCAGGCTCATCTAGCATTGGAAGAGACTGCCTTTTGACGAGCATCGTCCAGCTGTATATCATCCGCATTAGCAAGATACGCAGGCTAGGATGCGGCCTCCCCGTATTCCGCTGCGCTGCATACAGGCTACCTTGCTGCTCGCTCGGCGCTTCATCCGCCCACATAGAGCATATGCGCCCCCAGGCTGATCGCGCCGACGGCCACTCCGGAACGGAGCGCAGTGATCACGCCGTCGCCCCATCGTCTTAGCCAGGTCATCAAACCACCCGGGAGTCCGCCGAATATCATCATGGCCGCCAGCACCCCGAGCCCGACGAGCACCAGATAGGCGATGCCGATCCAGGGCGATCCGAACTGTGACACGGGTAGATGCGCCAATACCGGCGCCGGAGCCCGCATGCCGTGCATGAGCCCCACCAGCACCGCGCCATGGTCGTGGGCATGCGGATCCCGCGCATGGGCCCGGCGCGCAGCGCCGCGCTATCGTTCAAGGTAAGGGGCGGCGCCGCTTTTTGGCGCGTCCGGTGCCGCGAATTGTTGGGCCGCTTAATCGGTAGGCACTTGCTCTTTAGCCAGCTTCAGCAATAACCGTAACGCCTGGTTAACTGACGTTGAGTCTCGAAATACCTGCGCCACGTCAGAGTCGAGAAACACGACGTTGGTACCCTTTCGATAGGCTTCGTAATGCTTGCCCCGAACTCCACCCGTGAAATCATACTCCGGGCGTAGTTCATCATCCTGGTCTGAGCTATGTGCCTGTTTCATACTGCTTATGCTCTCTTGCGGTCGCTAACCGTGCGGTGATGATTCTCATACGTTCACCGCGCTCCGTGTACCCTACCACCACCAGCCGGCCAGCCGACGACATACCAACGCTAACAAATCGAAACTCCGCTTCGGAATGGTCCGGGTCGGCGATGGTCAGTTCAAGCGGGTCGCCAAATACCGTCACCGCTTCGGTAAAGTTGATCCCGTGCTTGGTACTGTTGATCCTTTCTTTCTCTCGGTCCCACTCGAATTCCACCCGCTCATTTTAGCATGGTAATACCTTGAGCCGGCGCAAGCGAGAGCAGCCTCGATGGAGTGAAACGGAATCCGGGATTGATGGCCGCGACGGCGTCTTCCCCCGACCGGGTCGCTGATCGGATGGGGACCAACCGGGCGACGGGTCTGCCGTGGTTGGTGATGATGAAGGTCTCGCCCCGTTCCACCTCCTTTAGTAGGCGGGGAAGATGAGTTTTAGCCTCGTAAGATCCTATCTGCTTCATGGTCTGACTGACTACCCTAGTCTAAACCTAGTCTGAGCCGGCGTTATTGTCAAAGCGCCCGATCGCGGTTGACCCGGCCGGGATGGGCGTCGGCGCATGCGCATCAAACTGCCAAATAGCGCTGAATCAGCGCGTCGGTGAGCTCGGCCGTGGCGCCGGCCGCGACGATACGGCCTTTGTTCATGATACAAAAATGGTCGGCCACGCGGCGGGCGAACGGGAGCTTCTGCTCGACCAGCAACACCGTCAACCCATGTTCCCGATTCAGGCGCAGGATGATGTCGCCGATTTCGCGCACGATATTGGGCTGTATTCCTTCGGTAGGCTCATCCAGGATCAACAGCCGCGGTTCCAGGACCAGGGCGCGTGCGATGGCAAGCTGTTGTTGCTGGCCGCCGGAGAGATCACCGCCCTGACGATGCAGCATGTCCTTGAGTACCGGAAAGATCTCGAACACGATCGGCGGCATTCGTCGCGCTCCGTTGCGGCGCGCGCCGAGGCCCACCTTGAGGTTTTCCTCGACCGTGAGCAGCGAAAAGATCTCGCGCCCTTGGGGGACGTAGCCGATGCCGAGCGCCGCGCGTTTGTGCGCCGGAAGGGGAGTCAGGTCGGTCGCCTCCATGCGCATGACGCCGGACTTGAGCGGCAACAGTCCCATGATGCACTTGAGCAGCGTGCTCTTGCCGACGCCGTTGCGGCCGATCAAACACGTGCACGAACCGGCCGCGACTTCCACATCGAGATCCCACAGGGTGTGGCTCTCGCCGTAATAGTGGTTCAATTGCGCGATGCTCAGCATGAGAGCCTGTTCCGATTACGCCCCCAGATAGACCTCGATCACCTTCGGATGGTTTTGGACCTCCTGCATCCTGCCTTCGGCCAGCATCCGCCCTTCGTGCAACACCGTGACCCGGCGCCCGATGGAACGCACGAACTCCATGTCGTGCTCCACGACGATAATGGTGTGCCGGCCTGCGAGGGAGAGCAGCAATTCGGCGGTATGCTCGGTCTCCTCATGCGTCATCCCGGCCACCGGTTCGTCTAGCAACAGGAGTCTCGGGCTCTGCATGAGCAGCATGCCGATCTCCAGCCATTGCTTTTGGCCATGGGAGAGCACGCCGGCCCGGCTGTACCGGGATTCGGTGAGGCCGATGATCGCAAGAACTTCCTCGATGCGATCCCGCTCCGCGCCGTTGAGCCGGGCAAAGAGGCTCGGCCACACCGCCTTGTTGGTGTAGAGCGCCAGCTCCAGGTTCTCAAAGACACTCTGGTGCTCGAAGACGGTGGGTACTTGGAATTTGCGGCCGATGCCGGCTTGGGCGATCTCGGGTTCGCTAAGGCTCAAGAGATCGACGCTTCGGGCAAAGAAAGCCGTTCCTTGATCGGGACGCGTCTTACCGGTGATCACATCCATCATGGTGGTCTTACCGGCGCCGTTGGGGCCGATGATGCAGCGGAGCTCGCCGTCATCGACATAGAGCGATAGACCGTCTAAAGCCTTGAACCCGTCGAAGCTCACGGTGATGTCCTCGATATAGAGGATCGGCGCACTTGAGGCATCCGGGGCCGGCTCGCTCGCCGATCCGAACCCGTAGGTCATCAAGTCTATTCGCCGCACGGGTTTGCGCGGCCGCTGCGGCTCGAACTGCATCAGGGCGGCTCCTTGCGCCCGCGGAATAAACCGACCAGACCGCGCGGCAGGAACACCGTCACCAGGACAAACAGACCGCCCAATGCGAACAGCCAGACCTCCGGCAGCGCCCCGGTCAGATAGGTCTTGGCGTAGTTGACCAGCCCGGCCCCGGCCACGGCTCCGTAGAGGGTCGCGCGCCCGCCCACGGACACCCAGATCACGACCTCGATGGAGTTCAAGGGCGAGAACTCGCTGGGGTTGATGATCCCGACCTGAGGCACGTACAAGGCCCCGGCGATCCCGGCCAGCACGGCCGACAAGACGAACACCCAGAGCTTGAAAAGCTCTACCCGATAGCCGAGAAAGCGGGTGCGATCCTCGGCGTCGCGGATCGCCACGACCACCCGCCCGAGCTTGGAGCTTACCACGGCGCGGCAGGCGACGTAACCGAGCGCTAGGGCTAGCGCCGAGACGACGAAGAGCCCGGCCCGGGTGCTGTCCGCGTGGACGTCGAAACCGAGGAGAGTCTTGAAATCCGTGAGTCCGTTGTTGCCGCCGAAGCCCATGTCGTTGCGGAAAAAAGCCAGCATCAACGCATAGGTGAGTGCCTGGGTGATGATCGAAAGGTAAACGCCGGTCACGCGCGAGCGAAACGCGAGCCAGCCGAACACCAGCGCCAGCAAGCCTGGCGCCAGCATCACCATGAGCGCCGCGAACCAGAACTGATCGAAACCGTACCAATACCACGGGAGCTCTTTCCAGTTGAGAAATACCATGAAGTCCGGCAGCACCGGATCGCCATAGACCCCTCGGGGGCCAATCGCGCGCATGAGATACATGCCCATGGCATACCCGCCCAAGGCAAAGAAGGCGCTGTGCCCGAGGCTCATGATCCCGCAGTACCCCCAGATGAGATCCAGGGCGATGGCGAGCAGGGCATAGGTGAGATATTTTCCCAGCAAGGTGACCGTATAGGTCGAAAGGTGCAACGAAGAGGACTCCGGCACCGCTAGATTGAGCACCGGCACGACGAGGATTGCGATACCCAAGAGCGCCAATAATAGGGTTCCGCCGAGATCGCGCTTGAGCAGCATGCGCTAGCCCTCGGCCGCCCGGCCTTTCTGCGGGAACATGCCTCGCGGCCGCTTCTGGATATAGATGATAATGAACACCAGCACCAGAATCTTGGCCAGCACCGCCCCGGCGTAGGGCTCCAGGAATTTGTTGACGATCCCGAGCGACACCCCCCCGACCAGCGTGCCCCACAGGTTGCCCACGCCGCCGAACACGACGACGATGAAGGAATCGATGATGTACGCCTGGCCGAGGTTCGGCCCCACGTTGGTGAGCTGGCTGAGCGCGACGCCGGCGACCCCGGCAATCCCCGAGCCCAAACCGAAGGTCATGGCGTCCACCCACTCGGTGCGGATCCCCACGGCCTTGGCCATAGCCCGATTCTGCGCCACCGCCCGCACCTGCAGGCCGAACCGGGTGTGTTTCAGGAGCGCTAGCAGCGCGAGAAACACCAGTAGGCCGAAGAGCGTGATGTACAACCGGTTGTAGGTCAGCGAGAGGGCGTCGTTGATCTCCAGCGAGCCGCTCATCCAAGCGGGCGTGGAGACCGATCGATGCCGAAAGTCGCGAGCAGTGTCTCGAGCGGCCGGCCGTAGAGGAAGCGAATGATGCTTCGCTCAATCGCAATCCCGACGAGGCCCGCGACCAAGAATGCCGCCGGGATCGCGACGAACAGCGAGAGATTCAGGTGCGCCGGCATTAGTTGCTGTATCACGTAGGTCGTGTAAGCGCCAAGCATAATCAGCTCGCCGTGGGCCATATTGATGACCCCCATCACCCCGAAGGTGATGGCGAGGCCGATGGCGGCCAGGACGAGCACCGATCCCAGGCTCAGTCCGAAGAAGATGGTTTCTATGAGCCCATGGATTTGAAGCTGGAACTCGATCGCGCTCAAGGCGCGCTGGGCGGCCGTGTGCATCTGCCGATCCTGTGCCTGAGCGTGCAACAAGGCCGTCAGCCGGTTGCGCACCGCGGGATTGAGGCTGCTCTTTAACGATTCTATAGCGGTCAAGCGAGTCCCGGGGTCGGGGCTGTCTAGCTCCATCAGCGTAAGCCCCGTTTGCATGGCCTCGCGGACCCCGGTGTCGCTCTCCTTGGCCAGCGCTATGTGGAGGAGGGCGCGCGATGATTCGTCGAGATCGCTTGTGATCTCGTGTACCGCCTTCAGGCGCACCGCCGTATCGTCATGAAATAGGCTCAGACGGGCGATGGCGCCGCGCAGTGTGAGACGCAGTTGGTTATTGATGATGACTTTCTTGAGCTTATCCTTGCCATCCGCGTGTTCTACCTCGCCGCTGAGCACATCACTTAGCTCGAACGCTTCGCCCCGCGGTTGGGCGATGAATAGCCTCCTGTCGCTGGCACGGTAATGCAGTTCGTCTTGGAGCAGGGCCCTGAGGGTCGGCAGGGTACGCGGATCATTTAAGCTTTGCAGTTTTTCGACGGCCTCGGCTTTCTTGATGAAGCTTGCGTCCTTTAACAGCTCTAGCGCGGCAGCGAACGGGTCCTCCTGCACGTCCGCGGCGAACGCACACGGCAAGAGTGAGAGCCAGGCGTTGAGGATCCATGCAAGGATCACTGATACGCGAGGCAAGTGCTTGGTGATAAGAACACGCGCGCGGGGTGTGCTGCATCCACCTCCGCGCGTACGACGGCTCCTCAGTAAACTTGGCCGAAGCACTTCTTGGTTTTGGTGTTATAGTTTCCGCAGGTGATGGGCGGCGTCCAATCGGCGATGATGTCCTTGCTCCCCGGGAGGAAATCCGACCAGGCATCGCCTTCGACCGGGCCCTCGGTCTGCCACACGGTGGCGAATTGGCCATCCCCCTGGACCTCGCCGATCAGCACCGGTTTGGTCAGGTGATGGTTTTTCAACATCACCGCTTTTCCGCCCGTGAGGTTCGGCACCTCGATCCCGATGATCGCCTTGGCCACGGCGTCAGTATCCGTGGTGCCGGCCTTCTCGACGGCCTTGACCCACATCTCGAAGCCGATGTAATGGGCCTCCATTGGATCGTTCGTGACCCGCTTCGGGTTCTTGATGAAGGCATGCCACTTCTTGATGAACTCCTGGTTTTCCGGGGTATCCACGCTCATGAAATAGTTCCACGCCGCGAGATGGCCGACCAGAGGTTTGGTATCGATGCCCGAGAGCTCCTCCTCGCCGACCGAGAAGGCGACTGACGGGATGTCGGCCGCCGAGACCTTCTGATTACCGAGCTCCTTATAGAACGGGACGTTGGCGTCGCCGTTGATGGTCGAGACCACGGCCGTCTTCTTGCCTTGCGATCCGAACTTCTTGATCTCGGCAACGATGCTCTGCCAGTCCGAATGGCCGAAGGGCGTGTAGTTGATCATGAGATCCGCGTCCTTGACGCCCTTGGATCTAAGATAGGCCTCGAGGATCTTGTTGGTCGTGCGCGGATAGACGTAGTCGGTTCCCGCCAGCACCCAGCGTTTCACCCCGATGTCGTTCATCAAGTAATCGACCGCGGGTATCGCCTGCTGGTTGGGCGCGGCGCCGGTGTAGAACACGTTCTTCGAGGACTCCTCGCCTTCGTACTGCACCGGGTAGAAAAGCAGGCCGTTCAGCTCCTCGAAAACCGGCAGTACGGACTTGCGGGACACCGAGGTCCAACAGCCGAATACGACCGCCACCTTCTCCTTTTGAATGAGCTCACGGGCCTTCTCGGCGAATAAGGGCCAGTTCGACGCCGGGTCCACCACCACCGCCTCGAGCTTCTTGCCCAACAGGCCGCCTTTCTTGTTCTGCTCGTCGATCATCATGAGCACGGTGTCTTTGAGTGTGGTCTCACTGATCGCCATGGTCCCCGAAAGCGAGTGCAGCACACCGACCTTGATGGTGCCCTCCATCTCCACCGCACCTGCCACGGCCTTCTTCGCTTCGCCGGCCGCCGCTTCCAGGGCTTTCTTGGTCTCGTCCATCGCCCCTGCCGAAGCGTGCTGAACGGATGTCAGCCACGTGCAGGCAACGAGGACGGCCACTGCCGCATAAATTACCTTGTTATTGAACCTTGTTAACATACCTTATCCCCTCGCCGATTATAATTGAATTTGGAGCCCAAGCTTGACGGCGCTGACCTCATCTTCGCGCACGCCGGGGCGATAGTCGAGCCCCTCGGTCGCGATGTCCCCGTGCTCGTAGAACAAAGAGACGCGGGCATTGTGGCCGTCAATGACATAGTTGACCCCGGCCTCGATCTCGTCGCGCTCCGAGCTATTCTGGGGGTCGACATTGGTGTAGCGCACGTAAGGCTGGAATTGGCCGATCCAGACCTTCTGCGGAAACAGATAAAGCGCCGTCGCCGTGTAGGAATCACCCTCGAACATGCAGAAGCACGTGGGGTCGGAGAGGGTCGCGAAGCTGATATCCTCGAGGTTGAAGTACTTGTACTCGCCCTCGAAGGTGAACACGCCCTCGTTCGGCAGGACCTTCTCGAACAGCAAATCGACGCTCGTCCCGAAGAAATCGGCGGGATCGACTATCGTTCCGGCCCCGTCATCCTGATACTGGAAGGCCGCGGCGAGCGTGAGGATGTCCCCGGCCTTCCCGTAGTAGGTGCTGCTCGTGTAGTAGCCCGGATTCTCTTCGATGTTCAGGAAATTGAAGCTCAGCCGCGCGGCATAGAGCAGGTTGTCGTCCTGGTTCGCGCGCGAGTCGTCGAGCCCGTCGAACACCCCGGCCACATACGTCAACCTGCCACTCGGAATGAGTGTGCCCCAAAATTGTACGCCATCATCTCGGCCAAAACGCCCCGCCTCATTGCTCTCGCCCGAGAAGTCCGAGGGGTAGAAAGGCGTCTTGTTGAACTCGAAAACGTTTTGGTAGAAAGGGCCGTTCAATTCCGCGCGGTCGGCGGCCACCAGCATGCGGCCGAACCAGACGTTGAGGTATTGGTTGAATTCAAATTTGCCGATGGCGTCAAGCACCCGCAGATCTCCACCATCGCTGCAGTTCTCGCACTCGGTGTTGAACTCGAGCTTGAGATACTCGAAGAGCTGTCCGTTCACGTACAAGCGGATGTTGTTGAGGTCGAAGTCTTTGGACCACTTCCCGCCGTCGCGCCCCGCGATGTCTTCGATGGCCGCAAAGCTTGTTCTAAGCCCAGCGCCGATACTTATCCACTTCGTCTCGTCGATCTTGAAGGTAGCGCCGGCATGCGCCAGTGGACTGGTACATAAACTGGCGACGAGCATGGCACCGGCAAGCCGCTGATGGCTTTGAAGGACTCGCAATGTCTTTAGGTTCATTGGTGACTTTGTCCCCTAGTTCGTAGGCGCGTTGGTGTTGTACAAACGCATACTACTCTAGTCTTACTGTATGCTAAATGCAACGCCTGCTCCGAAGTCTCGCTGCATTACCCCGCCGAAGAGAACTTAAAAAGAGGGCGCCATAGGCGCCCCAAGAAGGTGGAGGCACAATCAGACAGACTTGTGCTGAGCTACAAAGGCACAATTGATGCCATGCAACACAGTCATAGCATATTCAAATCGTAAGAATAAATTAGTTTATTTAAGACAATGAGTTAATAAAACTTCCGTAAGTATTTATAGGCTTCACCCACGGCCGCCGGGAGTAGGAATATTTAGGTAATGCTTCAAAAGTGTGCGCATCCACTCGAAATCGCACCAATCGGGTTCGTTTCTTTATTGCAACAGAGCCAAGGATCTGTTGCAAATGCGTCACCAGGACCCTCCAGGTCTTTTCTTAACTCAAGGCTCCGCCGCAACTACTGCCCGCCCCCGCGGTACATCCATAACAGTGGTTGGCTACCCGGATGGGATTGCCTTCGAGATCCATCTCCATTAGCTCAACCAGACGGAGGCGCCGTTTGTCCGCCACGCGCAACGGCAGGTCCAGCATCTGATTGAAGTCGCAATCGTAGACATAGCCCTGCCAGTCAACGCTGATGAGCGAGCGGCACATTACCGCCTCCAGATTTGCCTCCTGGTGCGCGTGACGCAGCAACTGCATATAAGGCGTGAACTGACCCTTGGAGATGAGCAGGCTGCCAAAACGCTGGATAGGCATATTGGTGAGAGCATAGAGCCGATTGAAGACGATGCCGAATCTCTCGCCAAGATGCTTGCGGTAAGACTCCTTCAGCGTCGCTTGTGGGGGCGGCAGGCTGGGACCCTGCGGGTTATAGACGAGATTCAGTACGAGATTGGTGCCGGGCGCGGCATAGCCGAGGGCGTTGAGCTTTAGCAAAGCGCGTATGCTGGCGTCGAATACCCCGGCGCCGCGCTGCCGATCCACATTATCCGCAAGGTAACAAGGCAGGGAGGCGGTGATCTCGACGCCCTGGGCAGCGAGAAAGTCGGCCAGATCTTCCTGTGCGGGTTGCTCCAGAATAGTCAGGTTACAACGATCAATGACCTGTACACCTAGCCGGCGCACAGTGCATACCAGGTCACGGAAATGCGGGTTTAACTCCGGCGCACCACCGGTCACATCCAGGATTTTGATATTTGACACCTCTAAGAAAGCGATCACCTCATCGATGGTCTTCCGGCTCATTTCCTCGATACGATTCGGACCGGCGTTGACATGACAATGGACACAGGTCTGGTTGCATCGATAGCCCAGGTTTACCTGCAGGGTATCCGGCCGCTTGCGGCGAATGGGGGGAAAGTCCGTGGTTTCAAGCAATTGCAACGTGGCATGCATGGAAGTGTTTCCCCTAGCGTTGCATAAATCTCGGTTGATGGCGATCTCACGCAGCTTTCAAAGCCGCCAGGTAATGCAACAGTTCCTCCTGGACCGCTTGATTGGCTGA
>MUGK01000170.1 GCA_002007425.1 Chromatiales bacterium USCg_Taylor
TCAATCAGTGAGATCATCCGACATCATGCAGGTTCCCTTACCGTGTTTTTATCTAACTGGCTGATAATACAGTCATATTTGTGGGGATACCTCAGGGCCTGGTCTGTTTCGAGAACACGCTTAAGACTTGAAAGAATGGAGCCGGGAGGGCGGTTGAAGGGCTCACATTTTTTTATGATGATTTGATCCCCGAAGACTAGGTTATCGGATCGTGAATAGGCTAGCAAACGAATACGGTCAAACCAGAGGGCAATGCAGGGCCGTCAAACCCCGGTCTTACTGCTCGCCCGGCCGGGCGAGGCCGTAGCGGCGCAGGATATCCCGCGCGGCCGGTTGCTGCAGGTACCGGTAGAACGCTTGTGTGGTTTCGTTCGCGCCCTTGATCAGCACCATGCGTTGCTTCAGCGGCTCGTGCCAGGTGTCCGGGATGAGCGCGTAGCGACCGAGCTTCGAGACCGAGGGCGAGAGCGCCAGGGAGTAGGCGATGATGCCACCCTGAGCGTCTCCGGCGGTGACGAGCTGAGCGGCCTGGGAGACGTTCTCGCCCAAGACCAAATGGTCCTTGATGCGATCCCAGAGGCCCGCATGACGCAGCGCCTCTTCGGCGCGTTTGCCGTGCGGCGCGTGCTCGGGATCCGCGATGGCAAATCTCGTGATCCGTCCCTCCGAAAGCGCGGCGGCCAGATCCTTCAATTCGGGATCGGCCTTGAGAGGCGATCCGTGCGGCACCATGATCACGATCCGCCCGAGGGCGTAGAGCACGCCCCGATCCACCGTCTTCCCCGCCTCTGCGAGCTTGAACACAAGAACCTCGTCCGCGGACAGGAACATCTGAAACGGCGCGCCCTGTTCGATCTCGCGGGCGAAATTCCCCGAGGAACCGAATACAAGCTTAAGCTCGCGCTTGGTGTCTGCCGCAAATTTTGCTGCCACCTCCTCCAGCGCAAACTTGAGATCGGAAGCCGCGACGATGACTGGAACCTCCGCCGAGACGCCGTCTGTCGGAACGTGGTCTCCCTCACTTTCGGGGCGGGTGACGAGGACCAGCGCCACGGCAAGCGGCACCGCAAAGGCCCAGCCGAGCCAGGTAAGGACGGATCGTGCCGGGCGTGGGGTCAACCGTTCGAACACGCCCCGCAGCCCCTGGACGATGTTTGCCGCCCAGCTCTGCGATACGCTATCGCTCGGGCGGTCAGTCGCCGTATCCAGAGCCGCGCCGATGCGCTCGCGCAGGGCGGCGCTTGCGCGCGTGCTGGGCTGTCCGGCCAATCGTGCGCGCAACGCGCGCTGCAAGGCGATGTCGCGACTGCAGCGCGTGCAGCGGACCAGGTGTGCCTGCATCTGGGCATGCTCTTCGGCTGACAGCTCTTCATCGACATAGGCCGCCAGTTGTTCGATGAGGGCTTGATGGCGCTCTTCGGTGTGGTCAACGCCCTGGGTCATGGTTTTGAATCCTACTTGAATGGGAATTAGCGTCTGCCGTTTGCGTCGGATTCAGATCCCAGGCGCGCCGATCCTTGAGTATCAAGGCCGCAAGCAGGCGCCGGCCTCGGGCGATGCGACTCATAACCGTGCCGAGGGGGACCTCCATGATCTCGGCCACCTCGCGGTATTTGAAGCCCTCGATGTCGTGTAGCTCCAGGGCCTCCGCGAAGTCCCGGGGAAGTTGCATTAAAGCGTCCTCGACGCGTTCATCGGAATACCGGCCAATCAGTACCTCCAGGGGATCTTCTTGGTGAGATGCAAGAATTTCGCTGTGCTCGTCCTCTAAGCGCGTCACCGGCAAGAGCGTCTGGCGGCGTAGATGAGTGCGGTAGTGGTCGCTGGTCACGCGTTGTAATATTCGCACCAACCAGCCGCGCACCTGCGCCTCGTCAACCAGGCTGTCAAATGCCTCCCACGCCCGCATGTACGTATCCTGCACCAAGTCCTCTGCGAGCGGCGTATCGTTCAGGCGCCTGCGCGCGATCCCGAGCAGCACATCGAGATGCGGTAGCGTGAGGGCTTTGAACCGCTCTTGTCGCCTTCTCTGAGCTCTTTTTGACGCCTGCACCGAATCACTCCCATCGTTCGGTTTGCTTAGCAAGACGTCATCATAAGGATTTTTATTCCCGACATTTCCCGGGCCTGACGGCTCAACTCTGCCTCGGAATAAAACGCCCGCTCAATCCCGTCTCAATGCGCAACGCTCCCAATCCGAGCGTCAACGGCAGGCGGGGTCTGCGACCACTCCGCACTAGTATCGATTAGCCTAAACTGAGGAGGACTCTCATGAAAAGCAGAGTAACCGCGAAATTGCAATTGACATCGGCCCTGCTCTCAGCCCTGTTCGTAGATCCGGCTTCCGCAGGATCCGTCTTGATCCATGAAGAACCGACTCATCCGAATTATATCCACCCGGCGTTCAGGATAAACCCGGACCGTGGAAGAGTAGCTATACAGGTTTCGGTTAATGACTTTCCTGGCGACTACGACTCATATTACAGCGATTACATAAGGCTAGTGAAGGGCCTGGTCTATGACCGTGCGTCCCACGAGATCCGCTACGGCGACACCGTTTGTGCGAAGGTCAGCGAACATCAGTTCCTTATCACCCGCTGGCACTTCATCGACGAGACGGGAGCTTGTGCCTTCGAAGAGAGGCAGAAGGACGTGGTAGTCGACAACGGCTTCGACAATCCCTATTCCTACGCGGTGACGGAAGTCTATCTAACAGTAATGGGAGAAAGCGTAAAATCGGCATCAGCGATCTCGCCCGCGTTACCCCGCGGCTCGACTGAAGGAGACCACTATGAAGAGTCATCTGTTGGCAGCGCAATGCCTGTCTACCCGCCGGGCAGCGGGCATCACCTGGGCAGCGGCGCTTCTCGCGCTGATGGTTCAGGACTCCGGGGCTGAAGCAACCTTGGTGGACAAGGCGAAGCAGTTTTTTAAACCGCTCCCGCAGGATATGGCGACCGCGGAGTTCGCCACCCTGGCGCCGCGTGTCGAGCTGGGCAAGAAGCTCTTCTTCGATCCGAGGCTTTCCGCCGACGGCACGGTGTCCTGTGCGACCTGCCATCGTCCCGCGCTATGCGGGACCGATGCCTTGCCGAAATCAATCGGCGTCGAACATCGCATGAGTGCTCGCAATGCGCCAACCGTGCTCAATGCCGCACTCCAATTCAAGGCCCACTGGATCGGCGAGCGGGCGAACGTCGAAGAGCAGGCGATGAAGTCGCTGTTGGGGCAGGCGAGCTTCGGGAACCCTGATAATGCGGCCGTCATCCGCAAGATCAAGGCGCTGCCTGGCTACGCGGACGAGTTCGCACAGGCCTTTCCGAACGAGAAGGAGCCGGTGCAACCCGAGAACTGGGGCAGGGCCATCGGCGCCTACGAGCGGACACTCGTAACCTCATCGCCCTTCGATGCCTACCTCAAGGGCGATGCCAAAGCCCTTACATCTCAGGCCCAGGCAGGCCTAAAGCTGTTCATCGATGTGGGTTGCGTCTCCTGCCACAACGGCGTGGCCGTCGGCGGTGCCGCGTTTCGGAAGTTCGGGGTTGTGGGCGATTACTGGAAGGAGACGGCGAGTCAGCCGATCGACGAGGGGCGGTACAAGGAAACCCAGGACCCGGCGGACAAGTATGTCTTCAAGGTCCCGAGCCTGCGCAACGTGAGCATGACCCCGCCCTATTTCCATGACGGTTCGGTCGCGACCCTGCCGCAAGCCGTACGCATCATGGCCAAGGTGCAGCTGGGCGAGACGTTGACCGAGGGCGAAGTCAACGACCTGGTGGCCTTCCTGCAGAGCCTGACGGGCCCACTACCGAAAAAGTTTGCCACCGAGCCGGTTTTAGCTCCGCAGGCATTCGGCGCCACCCAACCTTAAACCTCGGCGGCATCTGCGTCCGCCAAGGCTACCTTCAGCGCTTACTTTTCAGCGACAGTCTTCAGGTTGGCAAGACCGGTCTCGAAGTCCTTGCCAACCATGCTGTCCATATTGATAAAGATACCGATGACCTTCGAAATGAATGGCGCCGGTCCGTGCATGTCCCAGGTGACGTTCGTGGAATCACCTTTGGGTTCCATTGTAAACTCAGCGATGTTGTGGGTTTCGAACGGCTTGATGAAATCCAGTTTGATCATGACCTTGGAAGGTGGAGATGTCTCCGCGATCTCCATGCGCCCCTTGCCGACGTTCTTGTCACCTTCCCACTCATACACGGCGCCCTCGCCGTTTGCCGCGCCGCTGTATGTTCTCTTCATCGCAGGGTCCTTCTGTTCGTAGGCTGACCAGGAGCCCCAACTGTGGAAGTCGTTGATGAGCGCGAAGATCTTCTCGGGCGGAGCCTTGATGTTCGTCGCGCGCTTAACACGGAAAGTGTCGGGCCGGGTCGCGGCGTAGACAAGAAGAGCGGCGATCAGAACGACGACTATGATGGTAATTGTCTTGAGCATCGATCCCTCCGGTGCAGTGTTGAGCAGTGTTGAGTGCGGGGTGGCGGTGAGCTGAGGCGCGCCACGACTACAGCTTCGCGCCCTACGGCTTGCCGGATTTCTGGAGGTGTTCGCGCATGCGCTCCTCCGCCTCCCTGAGCTCGGGCGTGAACTCGGCACCAAAATCCTCCGCCTCGAACACCTGGCGGATCTCGATCTCGGCCTCCGTGCCGGTGGGATTGGGGCAGCGCTTGACCCATTCGATCGCCTCTTCCTTCGACTTCACCTGCCACAGCCAAAAGCCGGCGATCAACTCCTTCGCCTCGGTGAAGGGTCCGTCGGTCACGGTCCGCTTCTCTCCAGAGAACTGGACGCGCGCGCCTTTCGAGCTCGGCTGGAGCCCCTCGCCCGCGAGGAGTACGCCGGCTTTCACCAGCTCTTCGTTGTACTTCCCCATCTCGGTAAGGAGCTTCTCGTCCGGGAGAACGCCCGCCTCTGTGTTCTTGTCGGCTTTGACCAAGATCATGAATCGCATAGTAGTAACTCCTTGTGGTTAGGATTGGGAGCTGGGCTTGCGGGGGTTCGGATG
Source organism: Chromatiales bacterium USCg_Taylor (assembly GCA_002007425.1). GTDB lineage: Bacteria > Pseudomonadota > Gammaproteobacteria > JACCXJ01 > JACCXJ01 > USCg-Taylor. The sequence continues at coordinate 5,009 of MUGK01000170.1, forward strand.
CAAGCATGTCAGGCGACGCGACTGCCTCGTGAACCATTTCATCGACTTCTTCTCGGCTCTCCAGAGATAGACAAACAAGCACCTCCGTACTTTTCGTTGCATCACAAATTTCCTTGGGAGTAAACGTCTTGAACTTGGCCTCAGAGGCTGTGAAAAAATTGTTTGCAGGGGGATCGCCAATTGATCATGAATATGCGATCTTAGCACCATGAGCAAA
>MUGK01000018.1 GCA_002007425.1 Chromatiales bacterium USCg_Taylor
CTCGCGCGTGCCTTCGCTCAATGACTCTACGCCGTCCATCTAGAGGACGGCTATCGCGGGCTCCTCGCCTCGGCGTTCCGCCTTCCATGGCTCGTCGAGTGATCTCAATGCCATCGGAGGGGGAGACGATGCTGACGTCAGCGACATCGCCGCCGCGGCGATGTCGCCCGCTTCTTCGACCCGTGTTCCGCGCCGCTATCGGCGCATCGACGAGAGTCCCGTTTTCTAGCTTACGTCCGCTTCGCCGGTCGTTGAAATATCGTCCGCCTTTGCCCTCTCAAAAATGTCTTTCGCCCGTTTCCGCTGAGTGGCATCATCGGTATGAACTGAAATCAGTATATTTCCGCCACGGACTTTCCCTTCGTACCGCTTCGCTTCATATTCTGGAATTCCCAGTCCAACCAGCGCTCCTATTATTCCTCCAGTTGCGCCGCCCACCGCTGCTCCGCTCAGCGCGCCCATGATAGGGCCGGCGGCAATGAATGGGCCAACTCCGGGAATAGCCAGACTTCCGATTCCCGCCAGCAATCCCAAAACGCCGCCCACGCCTAGCCCTACCGCACCACCGGTGGCAGCACCTTCAGGGGCTTTGGTGTGCTGCTCGTGAGCAAAATCTTTACTGGTGGCCTTATCAGGGAATAAGGCCGATATATCGTCGTTCGCAAAGCCCGCAATTTTAAGTTGATCCACTATAGATTCCGCTTGGGCTGTGCTCTGTGCAATGCAGAAAACGGCTTTTTTCATGATGTCCTCCGAAGTTCACCTACAAGTTTTGCTGTTAATCAGTTTGACGTTCTATCTCGAGTTCGTTCTGAACCTGCTTTACACCGGCAGCTTGTCGCGCCAGTTTTTCAATCGTGGTCTTCTCTCCTTCGCTTTCAACAGGCCCCCTTAGAGTCACTACTCTATTAAGCGTGATGATCTTTACATTGTGGGCATCCAGAGAAAGTGAGTCATCCCCCACTACAGCACGGCGTATTTCCGCTGTTATCTTGCGGTCACCGTCGTCGCCCTCGACCTGATTTTCTGGAGTCAGAGTAGCGTCACTCTTATCGCGCACATTCCGGTCGGTATTCTCCACATCCGAAGTATTCGACTCGGGTGAGGAGCTGTACCCCGTGGGGGAGGTTTCGTTGTTAGCTCCCCAGACAACACCGTTACTGGTCATTACAACAATCGCTAGTAGTAGCATTAATCGAGTATTCATATTGGCTCCTTTATTCAATATCTTTTTTGGGCGTTCGCCGTTGTGAATGATCCTGCAGATCAGTGCGCTCGGCAAAACGATGTTGTGCGATAGCCTGGGCAAAAGACATTGCAAACCCTCGGCATTGCGGAGTATCCAACCCTGGTCAATTCAACAGAAGATAAATAATGACCAGCACGACGGCAGGTACACCCAGAAGCCATCCAATAAAATATTTGCCCATTGCGGTTCTCCTAAAATTAAATAAATGTTAGTCGAGGCGCCGTCTGCGCCCGATTCACTAGAATTTCTTCGGTGGTTGGTCGTCCCAAGCCTCGGCTGGTGTTTCCGGGATCACGCCGCGTGTACGATTACTGAGATCTGGCGCAGAGGTGCGGGCCGAGCCCTGGAATTTTTTAGTGGCGCTCTTGCATCGGTCGCACAAACGTACGCGGCGCGACCGGCCCGAATCCGGATCAAAGAAATACATCAGCGCAGCGCCGATGCCCACGAATATCAGTGTCGTCATAGATTCCTCCTCTATCAGTGACGCAGAGCGTATCTGCGTTGATTGATCGATAGCGCGGCGTGTCACCCGCTCGGTTCATGGGTGGTGAGCAACGGATATGCCATAGGCTTCTGTTATCTGCTATTGCCTTAGCGATTAAGCACCTGCGGCTAGTGCGAAGAGAATAAAATACATTTTTGCGAGGGAGGTCAGGTAAAGATTACCGTTCCCCTTGTAAACCCTACAGCGAGTGCCTGGGTCAAGCGCTGCGCGCGAGGGTGTGACGATGAAATAGAAGTAATAGTGCAGACACTTGTCGGGGGTGAACCAAGCGGGTCGTATGCTGGAGCTTGTCATGCCAGGGGCGATACGAAAACCGTGCACCAACTTAAATCACTACGACCCTCTTTCCCTTAAAACCGCTCAAGCTCCGGAAACGGCAGCTTGCCGGCGTGCACGTGTAGCGCCCCGAATTCGGCGCAACGCCTGAGCGTCGGGATCGCTTTGCCGGGGTTGAGAAGACCGTCGGGGTCGAAGGCGCGTTTGACGGCATGGAATTGCTCAAGCTCCTCGGCCGTGAACTGGACACACATCTGGTTCAGCTTCTCGACCCCCACGCCATGTTCCCCGGTGATGGTGCCGCCGGCCTCGACGCAAACCTCGAGAATCTTCCCGCCGAACGCTTCCGCCCGTTCCAATTGACCGGGGGCATTGGCGTCATAGAGGATGAGCGGATGCAGGTTGCCATCGCCCGCATGGAAGACGTTGGCCACCGCAAGTCCGAACTCTTGCGACAGCGCGCCGATGCGAGCGAGCACCGCGCCCAGGTGCCGGCGCGGGATGGTGCCGTCCATGCAGTAGTAATCGGGGGCAATCCGCCCGAGGGCCGGGAAGGCGGCCTTGCGCCCAGTCCAGAAGCGTTGCCGTTCGCTCTCGTCTCTGGCCACGCGTACTTCCGTCGCCCCTTGGGCTTTGAGGACTTCCGCGACGCGCGGCAACTCCGCCTCGATTTCGGCCGGGTGGCCGTCGATCTCGCACAACAGGATCGCCTCCGCATCAAGCGGATAACCGGCGTGCACGAAATCCTCGGCGGCTTCGATCGCTAACCGGTCCATCATCTCGAGACCCGCGGGAATGATCCCGGCCGCGATCACCGCGGCCACCCCGTTACCCGCGTCTTCGACGCGCTTGAACGCCGCCAGCAAGACCTGTGCGGCTTGCGGTCTAGGCAAAAGTTCCACCGTGACCGAAGTAACGATCCCGAGCAGCCCCTCGGAGCCGGTCATGAGCGCGAGCAGGTCATAGCCCGGCGCGTCCAAAGTTTGGCTGCCGAGCTCCAGGCGTTCGCCCTCGATGGTCATTACGGTTAAGGCCAAGAGATTATTGAGGGTGAGCCCGTATTTCAGGCAATGAACCCCGCCGGAGTTCTCGGCCACGTTGCCGCCGATGGTGCAGGCGATCTGGATATTGCGAACGCCCGGTTCCACCGTGGCTGTCCGGTTCGCAGGGTCGATGCTCAAAATGCGGTTTAGCCGCGTGAGGCTCAGTAATACCCCTTCGGCATGGGGCAGCGCGCCGCCCGAGAGTCCGGTGCCGGCACCGCGGGCCACGACCGGTACGCGCAAGCGGTGGCAAAGGCGCAGGATCGCCCGCACTTCTTCGGCCGTGCGCGGTAAGACCACGACTTTCGGGGGTTGGCGATACGCGGACAAGGCATCGCACTCGTAGACCGAGAGCGAGGCGGGATCGGCGATGACCGCCTCCCGCGGCAGCAGGCGGCGTAACTCAGTGCTGAGGTCCATCGGCGGGCTGGGCGAATCGAAAGCCCTTGGGCACCACGACGATACCTTTCGGCGTCACGGTAAACCGCTCCGCGTCCCGCGCGCGATCGTCGCCGATGGCCTCGCCGGCCGGGACCTGGACGTGCTTGTCCACGATGCAGCGATGCAGGCGCGCTCCGTATCCCACCTCGACCCCGGCCAAGAGGATACAGTCTTCGACCGTCGCGCCGTCTTCAACCGAGACGCGAGGGAACAGAATGCTGTGGTTGACGCCGCCACCGGCGATCACCGTGCCGCTCGCGACGATGGAGTTAATGCACACGCCCTCGGCGGAGGAACGGCCGGGCACAGTGCGGGCGGGCGGATTTTGAGCGTGGTAGGTCCGGATCGACCAGTCGCGTTGATAAAGGTCGATGGGCGGCTCGGGGCGCAGGAGATCCATGTTCGCTTCATAGTAGTCGTCCAAGGTCTCGATGCGGCGCCAATAACGGTCCTGGGTGACACGTCCGCGCTTCCCGCCAAAGAGATAGGGGACAACGCGCGCGCCTTGGCGGATGAAATGCGGGATCAGCACGGATCCGGGATCGACCGGGCCGGGAGGCGCCGCGCGCCGGACCTCCGTGACCGCTTGCATGAACGCCGTCTTCGAGAACACGTAGACCTCCATCGATGCTACGGAATTTTCTCGCGCCGGCGCCGCCGGGGCGGCGAAGGCCGTGACGGCCTCGCCTTCGACCTCGACGCGGCATTCAAAATCCTTGTAGATCAGGTCATCGGGGCGGATACACGCGATCGTGGCCGCCGCCTTGCGCGCGACGTGAAAGTCGATGAGCGCGGCGTAGTCCATGCGATAGACATGTTCGCCCGAGAGCACGCAGACATAGTTCGAAGCGCTGCGTTCCAGCATGTGGAGGTTTTGGTACAACGCATCGATGGCCCCCGTGTAGCCGGCGCTGTCGCTCATCATCTGCGGCGGTATGGAGGTGATGAATTCACCGAGCTCGGGGTTGAAGATAGACCAGCCGTCGCGCAGGTGCTGCTGCAATGAATGCGACCGGTATTGCGTGAATACCAGCGCGCGCCGCAGCCCGGAACGCAGGCAATTGGCCAAGGTGAAGTCGATGACGCGGTAGTTGCCGCCGAACGGGATCGCCGACTTCGCGCGGTCGGTCGTTAATGGCGCCAGGCAGGTGTCGGCGCCGAGCGCCAGGACGAGGGTGAGGGTGGATTCTGTCGCTGACATAGTTCGCGGATTTTTGGCCCCAGGGTTAATCGTATGAGGGTATGGCTGCAGTTTATAGCATGTTAGGGAAACTCTGAATAAACTACTGCGCCGCCCATCTGCTTTGTCGCGTGCTCGCTCGCCGCTCGCCTATCTACATGATATGTCTCGCGTCTCGCTGCGCGGCTTCGCGCAGCTGGGCGTGCTCATAAACTTATTCAGAGTTTCCTTAGCGCATTTTCGGGCGACTCAAGGGCGCTCGACAAGGCTCGGCAGACGCGGCGAATTCGTTTAGATTAATGCTATTCACCTCCAGCGAGCGATCTGAACCGGCGATGGCCGAGGAATATCTAGTCAACGTGACGCCCCAAGAGACGCGCGTCGCCGCCGTCGAGAACGGCGTGCTGCAAGAAATCATCATAGAGCGCCGCCAGAAAAAGGGTTTGGTCGGCAACATCTACCTGGGGCGCGTCTCCCGGGTGCTGCCGGGGATGCAAGCAGCCTTCGTGGACATTGGCCTCGAACGCACCGCATTCTTGCATCTCCATGACATCCTCGATTCCGGGCCCGAGCACGACGCGCGGGGGAATAACGATACCGGCATCGACCGGCTCCTGCGGGAGGGCGATGAGATCGTGGTCCAGGTGACGAAGGACCCGCTCATCGGCAAGGGCGCGCGGCTCACCACGCGGCTTTGCATTCCCTCGCGCTACCTGGTGTTGCTTCCGAGGAGCGCGACTGTCGGCGTGTCGCAGAAGATCGCCGATGAGCTTGAGCGGACCAGGCTGCGCGAGATGATCCTCAATCACGACGCCAACCTCAAGGCGGCCGCGGAGGCTCCCGCCGCGGCGCAATCGCCGGTGCCGGGACGCGATCTCCGGGCGTGCCTGGGGCCTTCCGGGTACATCGTCCGAACCGCCGCCGAGGGCGTGGCCGAAGACAGCATAAGAATGGACATGGAGTTTTTGCAGCGGCTCTGGTCCACGCTGTCTTTGCAGCTAGGCGAAGCCAAAGCGCCCAGCGTCATTTACGAGGATCTGCCGCTGGTGTTGCGAACCATGCGCAGTCTGGTTGCCAGCGAGGTTGAAAAGGTCCGTATCGATTCGCGCGAGACCTATGAACGGGTCAGCGAGTTTGCGCGCCAGTACATTCCCGATCTCGTCAATCGCATCGAGCACTATAGCGGCGAGCGGCCGATCCTGGATCTCTACTCGGTCGAAAGCGAGATCCAGCGGGCCTTGGAACGGCGTGTGGAGCTGAAATCCGGCGGCCATCTGGTGTTTGATCAGACCGAGGCCATGACCACGGCGGATGTCAATACCGGAGCCTTCGTCGGGCATCGCAATCTCGAAGAGACCATCTTCAAGACCAACCTTGAAGCCGCACAGGCGATCGCGCGGCAGTTGCGCTTGCGCAACCTGGGCGGGATCGTCATCGTGGATTTCATCGACATGGAGGATGCGGATCATCAGAGCCAAGTGCTGCGGGCGCTGGAGAAGGGCCTGGAACGCGATCATGCCCGCGTCGCGGTGAGCGAAATCACCTCGCTCGGGCTGGTGCAGATCACGCGGCAACGCACGCGCGAGAGCCTCGAGCACGTGCTGTGCGAGCCCTGCCCTACGTGCGGCGGGCGCGGCTCGACCAAGACCGCCGAGACCGTGTGTTACGAGATCTTGCGCGAGATCCTGCGCGAGGTGCGCCAATTCGATGCTAAAAAGCTGCTCGTGATCGCCTCTCCGGGCGTCGCCGATAGGCTATTGGATGAGGAATCGGCGGGCGTGGCCGAGCTCGAGGGCTTCATCGGCAGGCCCATCACGGTCCGTGCCGAAGCGATCTATGGACCGGAGCAGTATGATGTCGTCCTTCTATAGCTTGACCCGATCCTATCTCGCCCTAAGGCTCGCGGACGCTCGCGTTGATGGGAATTTTTCTTGCGGTTAAGAATGCTCCGCCGCATCGTTCTTCAATCGTCGCTAAGTGCGCTGCCGGTTCTGGCAGTGCTCGCGCTTATTCTCTCGCTCGCGGCGCTCGGCGCCCGCATGGTTTTACCACGGATAGCCGGGCAGCGCGTCCAGATCGAGGATTACCTTGGTAGGTTCCTGGGCCAGCCGGTCACGGTCGAGTCCGTGCGGGCCGCATGGGACGGGTGGGATCCGCGCCTGGTGTTGACCGGGCTCAGCGTGCTCAATGGCGACACCTTACAGCCCGCGATGGGGTTTCGGCGGGCGGTCATCGGCATCGATGTGTGGGCGAGCCTCGGGCGGCGGCAACTGCAATTGGGGGGGCTCGCGCTCACCGGCGCCGAGTTTACCGTCGCGCGCACGCGCGGCGGGGAGATCGGCATCGAAGGAATCGACGGCACGGACACGCGCATGCTGCGCTGGCTGCTGCGCCAGCCGCAAGTCGCCATCGAGGGCACGCAGATCCGCTGGCACGATCACCAAGCGCGGCACGGCGCCTGGGCCTTGCCCTACGTGCGCCTAGATAGTACGGGCGCACCGCAGCGGCAAGGCTTAAAATTGACGCTGCGGCCGCCCCCCGACGTCGGCAAGCGGCTGCTCATCGCGATGAGCGGGACGGGTGAGCCGTTTGATCGTGATTGGAACGCCGATTTCTATGCCGAGGCCGCGGATATCGGCCCCGCGTTGTTGCGCGATTATCAACCATCGATCCGCATCCGGCAGAGCGGAGGAACGCTAAAGCTACGCACTTGGGGTGTTTGGCGCAATGGCCAGATAAGCGAGGTCGCGGGTGAGCTCAAGACCGGGGGCTTCGCCGTGAGCGCGGGTGAGAACCACTTTGAGATGTTAGCGACCAGCGGACGCTTCCTCGCCCGTGCCAGCCCCGATGGCGGTTGGCGCATCGGCGCCGATCGCGTTGCGATCACTACCCCGGACGGGTCCTGGCCGGAGGCGCGCTTCGGACTGGCCTTGGCGCCCCCCGACCCGCGCGGCGCACGGCGATTGATCGCTTACGCCAGCCACATCGAGCTTGCGGATCTCTCGCGCGTATTGGCCCTGTCCGAGTCCATGCCCGAGGAAAACAAAACGCTGCTCGGACGACTCCGGCCCCGCGGCCTGCTGCGCGAGGTCGAGCTTGCTTGTCATCCCGATCGCGCCGGCGCCGCGCGCTTCTATTTTAAGGCGGGCCTGGATTCCGTCTCCGTGCAAAGAAGCCCGGCCATCCCCGGTTTCGAGCGCCTTTCGGGGGTGTTGGAAACGGATGCCGAGCAGGGCCGGTTTCGCCTCTCCGGCGGCCCGTTGCAAATCGACGCAGTGCCTCACCTCAATGCCGCGCTTCGTCTGGAGAGCACGAGCGGTGAGGTCGGGTGGCATGCGCTCGCGGACGGTTGGCGCATTTTCACTCCCGGTCTCGAGGTCGAGAACCCCGATCTCCGATTACGCATCATGGGAGATCTCATCATTCGGGAGGGGCGCGCGGCCGATGCCGGGCTGTGGGCCGGGATCGACAAGGGACGCGTCGGTGGTTTGGCGAAGTATCTCCCTAGCGATCTTCCGTCCCAGGGCCGGGAGTGGCTAAGCCAGGCGTTGCAGGCCGGTGCGATCGGTTCCGGTGCCGTCGTCTTGAGGGGCCCGCTGGATCGGTTCCCGTTCGATCGGGACGAGGGCCGCTTCGCGGCGGAAATCAATTTAACCGGGGGTGTAGTGGAATATTCCAAGCAGTGGCCTCGCATCGAGGGTATCGACGCGCAAGTCACCTTGGATGGGCGGGAGCTGCGGGTCGCCGCGCGCACAGCCACGAGCTACGGTGTGCACTTAGGCGATTTCAGCGCCAGCATTCCAGCCCTGGGCGTCAGCCAACGCCATGTGATCGTGCGCGGCCGAGCGAGCGGCAGGGCGCACGATATGCAGCGCTTCGTATCGAATAGCCCGTTACGGTCCGGTGTCGGTCAGCGGATTGCGCCCCTCGAGATCGGGGGCGAGGCGCGCCTGGACCTCGATTTGGACATTCCGCTCTATCCGCAAAAAGCCACGGTTGCCGGCGCCTTGACCTTTCCCGGGAACACGCTCAAGAGCGGCTCATACTCCCTCACGGATCTCCGGGGCACGCTGCGCTTCACGGGCGGCGCTTGGTCGAGCGAGGGACTTCGAGCACGTCTATTCGAGCGCGCCATCCTGCTCGAGACCAAGGGCGGCGCCCGAGAACGAGGCGGTTGGGTGCAAGCCCGCGGGCGCGCGGACTGGCCGTACATCGAGCAGCATCTGCGTATCGTACTGCCGTCTAAATACCATGATTATTTCAGCCGCGGCCGGTTGCGGGTGGCCGCCGGGGAGACCGGCTGGGAGGCCAGGTTGAGACTACCGGAATCGGCGCGGCCGGCGGAATTGGAGGTTCGCTCGCCGTTGACCGGCATGCGCATCAATCTTCCGGCGCCCTTCGGGAAAGCCGCGGCAACGGCGGTGCCGCTCACGCTGACCGCGTCGCTGCGTGCTGCCGGGACGAGCGAAATCGCCGTGGCCTATGGTGAGCGAATGCGGGCGCGGTTGGCGCTGCGAGCCGGCGCCCAGCCGATTGCCGGCGCGCGGATTTATTTTGGCCCAGGCGAGCAAGCCTCCATAGCCGGGATTGACTACCGGATCGGGGGGCAATTAGAGCAATTATCACTGACCGAATGGCAGGGCTTTTCGCGGCGATGGAGTGCCGGCCGATCCGCACTCTTTCGGATCCCGGAGGATCTGAGTATCGACGTGTCGGTCGCGAAGCTGGAAGGACTCGGCTTCGTGTTTAAAGACTTGCGCCTGCGGGCAAAGCAGGAAAACCGCGGTTGGCGCATCGACACGGATGGACCGGATGCGCGCGGATCGATCCGCTTACCGGGCGCTCATCCGCGGGGAATGCTCGAGGCCAGCTTCACTCGCCTCAAGCTCGTTCCAGGCGCGCGCGTGCGGGATCCCGGAGAGATTGACCCGCGCCGCCTGCCCGCGATCTCAATCACCTGCGAGGACTTCTCTTATGGCACGAGCGCACTGGGCGCTCTGCGGGTGCGGGCCGGCCCCGGCGCCGCGGGCTTGAACCTCCCAAAGGTATCCTTCACGCGGCCCGACTTCAACATCGATGCGGTGGGTAGTTGGCAGACCGGAGACAGCGGGCGCGGTTCGCGTTTCGAGATCAAAGTCCGGGCGCAGGACCTGAGCAAGCTGCTCAAGACCTTCGGGTATCACGCCGTCGCACTCGAAGGAGGCGCCACGGCGTTCGATATCCACGCGCGCTGGCCGGGCGATCCGGCGGATTTTCAGTTGAGCCGGCTCGACGGAACACTCGATCTAAAGATAACCGACGGTAGGTTACTCGATGTCGATCAAGGCGTCGGCCGGATCTTTGGGCTCGTGAGCATGCATGCGATCCGGCGCTTATTGCAGCTCAATTTACTCGATCTCTTCAAGACCGGATTCGCCTATGACGAGATCCAAGGTAAGTTTATGATCGCGAGCGGGAACGCCTATACGAACGGTTTAGTGATGCAAGGCCCTTCGGGGCGTGTCGAAGTCGCCGGCCGTACGGGGCTCGCAACCCAGGATTACGATCAAATAGTGACGGTGACCCCGGCCTTGGCCGGCAGCCTTCCCGCGGCCGGCGCCTTCTTCGGCCCGGTCGGACTCGGCGCGGGTGCGGCGGTCTTCCTGGCCGAGCAGGTCTTCACCGAGATCCCCGAGAACATCAACAAGATGTGGCAGCGGCGTTATAAGCTCACCGGTTCGTGGAATGCGCCCGTGGTGGAACGCATCGAGGGTACGCCAGCGCCGGTACCGATGGACCCGGCGAAACCGAGCGCGAAGCCCTGACTGCGCGCTGGAATAGCGGATCGTGATGCGGCTAATCCGCGGATAACTCCTTCGGGACCCTATGCGACTCGATGTGGCCGCAACCCGGCCGTAAACCGGCCCACGAATCGGGTAAGCGGATGCCGACGACGGCGCCTGTCGGCATGAGCTTTCCCCGCCCCGCCAGCCCGCCCGTGTCTGCGGCGAGATAGGCGACGAGATCTTCCAAACCGGGGTTGTGGCCTATGAGTAGCACCCGCTGTGTTTTCTCCGGACAACGCGCAAGGACGTTCAGTAAGGCCGTGACCTCTGCGGCGTAGATCTCGGGCTCCCAATGAATCTGCCCCTTCTTGATAGCGAGCGACTCGCAGACGAGGCAGCAGGTCTGGCGCGCGCGCACGGCCGGTGAGCTCACGACCCGATCCGGGATCAACCCCTGCTCGCGCAGCCAGCGCCCCATGCGCGGTGCGTCGCGCTCCCCGCGCTTCGCTAAGGGGCGGTCAAAGTCCGATCCGGGACCGCTGTACCAGTCGGATTTCGCATGCCGCATCACCAGCAAGCGCCGCGCCGCACCCGCCGCCGTCATCGCACGCGCGCCTCGCCACGCCACGGTCCCACCTCTTCGCGCTCGCAAGCATCGGCGCTGTTCACCCACTGGTCCCGATAGTCAAGGTAATCGTAGCGCTTCTTGAGCACGATCCTGCCCGTGCTTTCCTTGGCATAGATCGCTGGGAGGTTGATCCCGTTGAAGCGGGAAGCCTTGACCAGACTGTAGGCGCCGATCCCGTCGAACGTGAGCCGATCGCCCACCCCGAGCGGCTCGCTGAATTCGTAGTCCCCGAAGAGGTCGCCCGCGAGGCAGCTCGAGCCGGCGATGAGGTACCGATACCGCCCGCCGCGTACCGCTTCCCGCAAGGCCGGGCTGGTTTGGTATTCGAACACTTGTGGCAGATGCGCGACCGTGGTATCCAAGACAGCCACTTGGCGGCCTTCGCTCGGGAACACATCGACCACGCTGGCGATGAGACAGGCCGCTTCCCCGACCACGGCCTTGCCGGGCTCAAACAACACTTCCAACCCATAGCGCCGTTGCAAACTTCCGACGATGCACGCGAATTCCTCGACCGCCTCCGGCCGGTCGACATAATAACCGCCGCCGAGGTTGATCCACTCGAGCCTCCAAAGCCAGGCGCCGAGCACTTCCTCGACGCGTGCCAGCGTCGCGTGGAGCGGACTGAGATCACGCGCCGCGTGCATGGTGTGGAAGTGGACGCCGCTGAGCCCGGCGAGATCGGCGCCGCCCGCGTCCAAAGCACTCCTGACGACGCCGAGAGCGGTGCCGAGTTTGGAATGCGGCCGGCAGGGGTCATAGCGCGGATCGCCGAGATGCGAGACACCGGGATTGATGCGCAATCCGCGGCGCCCGCCCGCGGGCCGCGCGCGATCGCGGCAGCGCTGCCATTGCGCGAGGGAATTAAAACTTACATGGTCGCAGCGCCGGGTAATCTCCGAGAACTCGTCTGCTCTCAATCCTGGGGTCGTGATGTGAATCACGCCCTTATCGCCGAGCACCTCGCGCGCTAACCTGGCCTCGAACAAGGAGCTCACGGAGAACCCGTCGAGCAGCGGCCGCAGACACTCGAGGATATCGACGAACGGTAAGGCTTTGATGGAGAATAAGAGCTTGAAACCCCTCTCCGCGCGCAGCGGCGCGAGCCAAGACAACGCTCGGCGCAGCGCCGCTTCGTCATAGACGAAGGCGGGGGTAAGGATAGAGAAGCTCATGCAACCGATGGCCTGTGTGGTAGGACGCTCATATTACGCATGCTGGAAAGGCGGACTAAAAGATAACACAGCATGCGCCGTTAAGCGGCACGTTGGCGCCCATCAGCGCTCGTGAATGACGGAGAACCCAATGCTCGAGAGCCCGCTGGACGATAACGCGCGCTCCGCACCCATCGCGGTGAGCGCCGCATTTAAGACCCTCAGCCTGACCGCGATCGCGCGCGTCAACCACGGCGAGGAGATCCGCGTCCGGCTGATCACGGATGGGACTCAAGACCTGTTCGAGAAAACCTTGCGGCTTTTGGATCAACACCAGGCGCCGACCGAGAGCCCTGGGAGCGCCGAGGCGGCGGAGCCGGACCGTTTCATACCGGAACACCAAGACCTGCGAAAACGCTTCCTTTACGCCGAGGCCGTCGGCGGTTATGCGACGCTGAGCGATCTCATCGACTCCTACTCGCCGGGCTACAAATTCTATGACCAATACGACAAGAACGGCGCGGATGCGGCCCTGACCCCCGCCACGGTTCGGACCCTGGAGAGCTACTTCGCGCGCATGAGCGACGCGCTCGCGCACGCTCACGATTATCTCCGTAAACACGCCGCGCAGGATCTTGACCGCGCCGAGATCGGCGAGCTGCACGAGATCATGACCCGCTCCCGCGATCGCGCGCGCAAAGTATCCGCCATTCTGGGCCAGCATCTAATGCGAGAGATCGAGCGCGCGGTGCAGATGTTAAACGCGATCTGTGAGAAGATCCGGACGGTTGAGAAGGGGATCAACGGCATCTTTCTGGTCGAAAGCGAGATCATGTTTGTGCCGGCGACCGATCTCATCGAGTGCATCAATAATATTTTTAAGGGCGTGGGTAACCCCTACCTCGCAAGCAAGATCGACGGGCTGCTGTTGCTCGCGGCCAGAAACCTGATGATTGAGGTGGTTTCGTTTTATTCCTACTACGGCAAGGAACAAATCTACTATAAGAAAAGCGGCGGCAGGCTCGGTAAGTCCACGATCAGCCGTCTCATCCGCAAGGAGATGAAGACCGTGTTCGATGCCTGCAAGGAGAAAAACAAACTGGTATTAATCCGCGTGATGAAAGGCGCCGAACGCAACTTTGAGCTATCGATCGAGGCCATCCAGTGCGAGGCGGAGCGCGCCGCCGTTCAAGCCGTGCGAGCGCTACTGCCCGCACCCGCACCCCTCGGTCCGCCGGCACCGAAACGCGGCTGGCTGCGATCCCTGTTGGCGCGCTTATTCGGCCACTGATCCGGCCCCGCGCCTCGCCACAGGTGCATTCCGGCCCGCCGCAGCGCCATGCCAGCCCTGTCGATCAAAAACCTCCACAAGACCTACAAAAACGGCTTCCAAGCCTTAAAAGGGATAGATCTTGAGGTAGAAAGCGGTGATTTTTTTGCCTTGCTCGGCCCGAACGGCGCGGGCAAGTCGACGACCATCGGAATCATCACCGGCCTGGTCACCAAGTCCGGCGGATCGGTGAGCATCTACGGGCACGACATCGAGCATGAGATCGAGGCGGCCAAGACGCACATCGGACTCGTGCCCCAAGAGATCAATTTCTCCCAATTCGAACCGGTCATCGATATCGTCGTCAACCAAGCCGGCTACTATGGCCTGGAACGCACCCTGGCTAAACAACGCGCCGCAAAGTACTTGAAGGCGCTCGGGCTGTGGGAGAAACGCAATGATCGCTCGCGTACCCTGTCGGGGGGCATGAAGCGGCGGCTGATGATCGCCCGGGCGCTGGTGCACGAACCCAAGCTGCTTATCCTCGATGAACCGACGGCGGGCGTGGACATCGAGCTGCGGCGTTCGATGTGGGAATTTCTGCGCGCAACCAATCTTGACGGCACGACGATTATCTTGACCACTCACTATCTGGAGGAAGCCGAGCGCCTGTGCCGCAGAATCGCCATCATCGACCAGGGGGAAATCATAGAAAATACGTCGATGAAGCGCCTGGTGGCGCAGCTCGACATGGAGACCTTCATCCTGGACATTCGCCAGCATCTCACCGAGCCTCCCCTCGTCGATGGCTACCATCTGCGCTTGGTCGATGAGACCACGCTCGAGGTCGATGTCAGCAAGGCCTTGGGTATCAATGAGCTGTTTCGCGGACTCTCCGAACAGGGGGTCGAGGTTGTCAGCATGCGCAACAAGGCCAACCGGCTCGAAGAGCTCTTCATACGCTTACTCGACAAGTCCGCCAATAATGCCCATGCTTAGCGGCACGGCGCGGCGCTACGCCATCGCCTATCAGACCATCGTCATCAAAGAGGTGGCGCGGTTTCTGCGGATTTGGGTGCAAACGATACTGCCCGCGGCCATCACCATGACCCTGTATTTTCTTATTTTCGGGAACCTCATCGGTCCGCGCATCGGCGAGATGGAAGGCTTTCGCTATGTGCAATACATCGCGCCCGGAATCATCATGATGGCGGTCATTACGAATTCCTACGCCAACGTCGTATCGTCGTTCTTCGGCTCCAAGTTTCAAAAGCATATCGAGGAGATGCTGGTCGCACCCATCCCGAACTGGATCATCATAGCCGGATTCATCACCGGTGGCGTCGCGCGCGGATTATGCGTCGGTGTCGTAGTCACGGCCGTCGCACTCTTCTTTACCGATCTCCAAGTTCATTCCCTCACCGTGATGGCCTCCACGATCCTGCTCACCGCCATGCTGTTTTCGTTGGGCGGGCTCATTAACGGGCTGTTCGCGCGTAACTTCGACGACACCTCGATTATACCCACCTTCGTGCTCACGCCGCTCACCTATCTCGGCGGGGTCTTCTATTCCATCAAGCTCCTGCCCGAAACGTGGCAGATAGTCTCCTTCGGGAATCCGATTCTCTATATGGTCAACGCCTTCCGCTATGGGGTGCTGGGCGTGTCCGACATTCCCTTGCCCGCCGCTTATGGAGTGATCCTCCTTTTCATCGCGGCGCTCTGGTTGCTGAGCTTGCGTTTGTTCAACCAGGGGACCGGGATAAAGACCTGATGGTGCTACATGCGCGCGCTCCGACTACGTCTCCACAAGACCGGCCCCGTAGATATTCCTTGGGCCATCCATACCGATCCGGACGCTAGCCGCAAACGCGAGATGGCGCGGCGAAAGTATGCTGGATGGCGAACGCCGATGCGTGTCCTGCGGCGCGCCCTGCTCGCCCTGTGCCTAATCCCGGCGCTCCTCGTGCTGTGCTTGCGCTGGTTCGATCCGTGGGTGACGAGCTTCATGCTGCGCGATCTCACGCTGGCCCTCCTTGAAGGGCGCGAGGATCATGCTTTTCGCTACCGCTGGGCCGATTGGGAGAAGATTTCTCCGCATGCAAAGCTCGCCGTGGTGGCTTCCGAGGATCAGAAGTTTCCTCGGCACTTCGGTTTCGATCTCGATGCCATCGCCCATGTCTGGCGCGGTAACCGGGACAGTGGCCGCTTGCGCGGGGCGAGCACCATCTCCCAGCAACTCGCGAAGAATCTGTTTCTCTGGCCCGGGAGAAGTTATCTGCGCAAAGGCCTCGAGGCCTATCTCACGATATTAATCGAAGCACTCTTACCCAAGCGCCGGATCCTGGAAGTGTATCTCAACGTTGTTCAGTTCGGGGACGGTGTCTTCGGGATCCGGGCCGCGAGCGAGACGTACTTCGGCAAACCACCTGCTAAGCTGTCCGCGCGTGAGGCCGCGCTCCTTGCGGCGGTGTTGCCGAATCCCGAGCGCTACCGCGCTGCCCCGCGCCCCTCGCCGCATGTTCAGGCGCGCCAGGCGTGGATCTTAAGGCAGATGACGCGCCTCGGCGGGAGCACATACCTGGCGCGGTTGTAAGGGACGCTTGCAACCTAATGCAACGCGCTTTCCCTCGACTTCCCCTGGCGATGACACTGTGCCTTCTGATCACGTTGATCCGAACGGCTTTGGCCGCGCCTGCTCGGAATCCTCATGTATTCTCCGGCGGAAAGCCAGGGCCAGGGAGCGGCCCTGCTTGGCGCGCCGAGGATGCAACACGACCTCCCTTTGCTCGCGACGATTTTTTCACAAACTCTTAGTCTTTCTTCATGCCCTGCTTGGCCGCGGCCGCCGCCTTTTCGCCCCACTCGGTGACATGCTTGGCCGTCTCGCCAGCGAGCTCTTGCGTTTTTTCCAGGTTTTCCTTGGCTGATGCGGTAGCCTTTTCGCCCCACTTGGAGGCGTGTTTGACCGCCTCGTCTGTGGATTCCTGAGTCTTGTGCAGGTTTTCCTTGGCCGCCGCGGCTACCGTGTCCGTCCATTCGCTGACATGCTTGACGGAATCGCCGGCAAGATCTTGTGTTTTTTCTAGGTTTTCCTTAGCGGTCGCGGTCGCTTTTTCGCTCCACTCAGTGACGTTCTTCACCGCTTCGCCCGTCATCCCCTGCGCCTTTTCGAATCCCTCCGTGGTTGCTTCCGTCGTCTTTTCGCTCATGTCACTGGCGCGCTTAGTCGTGTCACTTACCAGGTCCTTGGCTTTCTCCGCAAATTCCTTCATTTTGTCGAACATGCTCATAGTGATCTCCCATGAATCTATCGCCTCATCAAGGACATTCGTTACCGAAACCTGGCGCTTGGTCGCCGCTCTGTACTTTTGCAATCTAATGACTCGCCGGTCTGAGTATAGCACCGCGCTTCGGAATCAGCGCGAGTATATGGACCGACCTGAAAACTCACTCGCGATCGCGTTTACGCTGCTTGGTTGAGCGCATTCGCCCAAGCAACGCTTTCGAGATAGATCTGCCCGATTTGGTAGACCTTGAGGTTCTGGTAGGCTACTTGATCCAGGTTCCAGCTCTCGTAATTAACGGCGCAATCGAGCGCCTGCCCGGCATCGCCTGTCCTGTAGACGAGGGCATTACTAATCTCCTCGGAAATCGGTAAATCGTGTACGATTTGCTCAAGCGGAGCATCCAACATCTCATCTAACAGGGACAGCAAGCCCACCAGGAAATACCGTTCCGAGGGCTTACCGCATTGCAGCGCCAGAAGCTCGCACATCTTGGCACGAATTAAGGCGATGAAGGTCAATTCGTCGGGTGAATACGGCGCCGTGGTCAAGGAAAGCAGGTCGGCCCAACGGCGGATGTCCGGGGCGCCGAGGCGGGTAAGCGCCTGCCGGATCGAGTCGATGTCGCGGCGCGTGTCATGCGACCCCGAGTTCGCGTAGCGTAACAGCTTATAGCTCAGCGCCACATCCAAGCACACGGCTTGGGAAAGCGCGTCGATATCGAGGGCCGGCGCTTTGAGCGCGTCGAGCACCTGGACGATGGCCCGATGATGGGTTTCCAGGCGGCGGCCGCGCATGATCTTGGGCCGATCAAAGTGAAACCCTTGAAAGTACTCGAAGCCGAGATCACGGTACAAGGTGTACTGTTCATCCGACTCGACTTTTTCGGCAAGCAATTTGGCCCGATAGGGCTGAAGCACCTTGACCAGATCCGCGAGCTCCTGAGGGGATTGCTGCAGAATATCAATCTTGATGATGTCCGCCACCTCCATGAGCGGCCGCCACATCTCCGAAAAGACGAAATCGTCCAGGGCGATGTGGTAGCCCTGGCGCGCCAGATTCTGAACGGCCATCACCACCGGTGTGTCGATACGGACGGTTTCCAGCACCTCCACGACGACCCGGTCTTTCGGTAACAACAACGGCACGCCATCGATCAAGTTGCGCCGTGCGAAGTTGATAAAGGCGCGATGCGCCCCAACCAACCGATCGAGCCCCTGCTCAAGCAATGCATCGACGACCACCTGATTGCTGACGAGGGCGCCCACCATCGTGTCGGCCGGATCGACGGTGACATCGCGAACCAGGAGCTCATAGCCGAACACTCGCAAATCACGATCGAAGATCTGCTGGCGGCCTATTACGAAATCCGGCATGGGTCGGTCTCTACATTAAGGATGGCGTGTCAAGAGAGGGGGATTCATTATAACTAATCAACGCGGGTCGTGACCCCGCGCGCTACCTCGAATTTCGAATATGTTTGGCTAGGTTTCTAACGGTGGGCCGCGCTTCGGGTCCTTGGGTTTCAATTCCTCGAATCTCTTTCTCAGGTTTTCCATCTCCTCTTCGAGCTTGGGCAGTATTTCCTCGCGCAGGGATTCTTCCGCCTCGCTTTGCGCTTTTTGAATTTCCTCCAGCAGCCCGTGCCATTCCTCGCGCAACTGACGGGCTTCGTCGGAGTCCGGAACGTTTTCGAGCTCGCGCCGAAAGCGCTCCGTCTGTTCTCTCAAAGTCCGGAGGCCTTCCGTCATCCCCCCAAACAGCTCTCTAAACGGGAACAGCGGGGCCGATGCTACGGTGCCTTGAACCGTCGCGCCGTCTTCTAACGGCGTTCCAGCGGCGCCGGCGTGAATAATCTCGACTTGCTTTCGTTGCGCAACGGATAGGCGATCGGCGATCCGGAAACGCGCATCCGTTGTCGCTAACTCGCGCTTCTGCTTGGCGATCTCGAGGTTGGCGACAAACCCATTGGGATCGCGGGACTCCACGGAAGCGACGGCGCCCACGGTGTTATTTTCAAACACCACGGGATCGCCCGCCGAGAGGCCGTAGGTTTTTTCAAGCTCCATTTTGAGATGCAGAGCTCCGTCCGCGCAGCCGTAGCAGAAGAGGCTAAGCGCCAAAGAAAGCAATGAGGATTTCAAGACCATGCGCGCCAATGTCTCATGCTTAACCGCGGACCCGCAAGTACCCGCCGTGTCCGGCGGAATTGGTATCCAGCCGGTACCTCGCGCCCTCTGCGCAATATCCTCCGGCAATCGGGTCCGCGGCGAGCAAGAGCGGCGTGTCGAGATCGATCCAATCGAAGCCGCCGAGCCCCGCCGCGAAGTGCGCGCTAAAGCCCATGGCGAGGCGCGTTTCCACCATCCCGCCGATCATGAGCCCAAGGCCAGAAGCGCGTGCGATCGCGGCGATCTCGAGCGCCTGTACGACGCCGCTTTTGACAAGCTTGATATTGATGACCTGGGCGAGCTTTTGCGCACCGATCCGGATCGCATCCGCGGGGCTGCGGCAGGATTCATCGGCCGCCACCGGCATCCCGGCCTCGCGCGCCAGCTTCCCGAGTCCTTCCCAGTCTTCACGGGCGACCGGTTGTTCCAGCAGCGCCACCTCGATCGTAGCAAGACGCAGTTCCCGCAATAACGCCAAGGTCTGCTCCGCCGTGTAGCCGGCGTTTGCATCGAGGATCAATCGGCATTCAGGATGGCCGCGCCGGATGGCGCGTACCCGTTCGCTGTCCAAGCCGATATCACCTCCGATTTTCACTTTGATGGTCGTGAACCCGGCCTGCCGATAACGCGCGGCCAGATCTTGCGCGGCGGCGGCGGGACAGATCGGTATGGTGATATCGGTGACCACCTGGTCTTCGCAGCCGCCGAAAAACCGAAACAAAGGCGCGCCCCAACTGCGCGTCAGCGCGTCGATTAGAGCCATTTCGATCCCGGCGCGCACCGCCGCGAGGTGCGGGATGCGCTCGCGGATCTCCGCCGCGATGCGGCGCCATTCACCCGCGTTCCTGCCGGCGAGCAGTCCGGCTTCATCGGCAAGCGCGGCGCGTGCGCTCGCCTGATCCTCGACGGTGATTGGGGGCAAGATCGGCACCTCACCCCAGCCGCGCGCGCCGTCGGTCAGTTCGATACTAACGGCAAGGTTGTTGACCACCTCGAGCGTCGATGCGGAGGTGGTGAAGGGTGCGATCAAGGGGACCTCTAGCGGGTGGATCTCAATCTTCTGGATTAAAAAACCTTTGCTCATCGTCGCGTGATACCCACAAGACCGCGAGGCCGGTAAGCGAATCCGCGGTGAACGGTCGCCGGGCCATCGAAGCCCCAGAACGATATCGTTCTTGTATCATCATTAGCTCAGGATTTCTATATTGAATGAGATCAGCGCCGCATCGTCGCTGGCCAACCTTCACACATCCGACATGAGTTCTTCATTCAAGCGCAATAATCGTGCGTCATAGTCGTCGCGTTTCTATCCTCGGGATGCGCCGATGAAGACGATTCATACGCTGGGTCCGGGAGGGCATTATCGGTCAGTCTGGATTTCTGATGTTCATCTTGGTTTTCCAGGATGCCGCGCCGAGTTTCTGCTCGACTTTTTACGTTCCACGCGCTGCGATTACCTCTACCTGGTCGGGGATATCATCGATCTGTGGCATATGAAAAAGCGGCTGTTCTGGCCCCAATCCCACAATAACGTCTTACGCACCCTGCTCGGCAAGGCCAAGCATGGCACCCGCGTGGTGTTTGTTCCGGGAAATCACGATGAAATGTTCCGTGACTATGACGGGATGGTGCTCGGCAATGTGCTGGTCAAGAATGAAGTCATCCATGTCACGGCCGACGGACGCCGGTTCTTGGTCTTGCACGGCGATCAATTCGATGCCGTGGTGAAATACTCACCATCCCTGGCCCTCATCGGCACCAAAGTTTATGACGGTTTGCTGCGTGTGAACCACGTCGTTAACTACGTGCGCCGCCGGCTCGGATTTACGTATTGGTCATTGGCCGGCTTCATGAAGCACAAGGTGAAAACCGCCGTTCAATACATGAGCAACTTCCAAGCGGCGCTGTCCTATGAAGCTGCCCGACGGAAGGTGGACGGATTGATCTGCGGTCACATCCATCGGGCCGAGATCACCAGCATCAACGGAGTGCTTTATTGCAATAGCGGTGACTGGGTAGAGAGCTGCACCGCGCTGGTCGAGCTGCACGACGGATCTTTGGAGCTGGTGCATTGGTCGGATGCACAGCACTCTTTGAAGCCGGTTCAAGCCGTCGCGGCCTAAGGATGGCCAGGATTGCGATTGCCACCGATGCCTGGTACCCCCAGGTCAATGGTGTGGTCACGACCTTGGAAATAGTCTACCTAACGCCGCAAGGATACCCTACGATTTCATGCCCGACTTATCCCAGTATCCGGGTGGCGTTGTTTCCCTATGCCCGCCTCGCCAAGACGCTCCGGGCGTTCCGCCCCGACGCGGTCCATATTGCCACCGAGGGCCCGATCGGGCAGGCGGTACGGCGTTACTGTAAACGCCGGCGGCTAGGCTTCACCAGTTCCTACCACACGCAATTCGCCGAATACGTCCGCATGCGCGCGCCGATTCCCATCGCGTGGAGTTACGCCTACCTGCGCTGGTTTCACGGCCTGGCCACCTACACGCTGGTCCCCACGCGCTCGGTCCAACAACTCCTCCTTGCCCATGGTTTTAAGAACGTGGTCGTTTGGTCGCGGGGCGTCGATAGCGACTTGTTCCGGCCGCGCCCGAAGGGTTTCCTGGATGCGCCCCGGCCGATCGCGATGTATACCGGCCGGGTAGCGGTGGAGAAAAACATCGAAGCGTTCTTGGCATTGGACCTTCCCGGCAGCAAGTTTGTCGTCGGTGATGGCCCCGACCTGCGGGACTTGAGGGAACGTTATCCCGCGGTGCGCTTTGTCGGATGGAAGCGCGGCGAGGAGCTGGCCTCCTACCTTGCGGCCGCCGATGTCTTCGTGTTTCCGAGCCGCACCGACACCTTTGGTCTGGTGCTGCTAGAGGCGATGGCCTGCGGCGTTCCGGTGGCGGCCTATCCCGTGACAGGACCCATCGATGTCGTGGTGCCGAACCAGACCGGCTTCTTGAATGAAGACTTGCGCCAAGCCGCGCTCGATGCGCTCAAGCTCGACGGCAAGGCATGCACCGACTATGCGCGGGTGTTTTCCTGGCGGCGCTGCGCCGAGGTGTTCGCGTCGTTCTTGAGTCCCGCCGCGGCAATGTGACACGGCGTCGGGAGCAGAGGACTCCACAGGATCGAATCAGAGCTTGTGAAAAAATCGTCGCGCGATCGAGCGCAGCAGAACTTTTCACAAGCTCTCAGTTCAAAAATCGCGGTTCAAGAATCTGCTCGACTTCGGGCTTGCGAGTCAGTCCGCCACTCCCAAGGAAAAAATCGACGTACAATCGAGCGGTATAGTAGGTCGAGCGCGTCGTCTCTCCGGCTTTAAAGAGCTGGATATTGTCCTGCAGGTTCGTCAAGCGAATGCCTTCAAGGGAGATGGTATTCGGGCCGACCTTTAGCACTCTTGCCGCGAGGGTGTTGCCCTGATCCGGATGGGCCTTCCAATAGTCTACGGCCTTGAACCACCCCTTGACGAAGGCACCGAGCGCCTTTGCACGCTCGCGTAACACCTCGCCGCGCACCGCGACCACGGCCTGGATGAGGCCGGGAGTCGCGGCGCTCGTGAACAACACGCGCGCGCCCTCGTCCTGGGCTTGCGTGACGAAGGGCTCCCAGGTGTGGCCGGCATCGACTTCGCCGCTCTTGAGCTTTGCGGGGAGCTCTGCGGCGTCGGTGTGGACCAGACGGATATCGGCCATGCTGAGGCCGTGGGACTTGAGCACGGTGAGCACGAAGAGCTCCGCGAAGCTCCCGAGGTTCACGCCGAATGCCTTGCCCCTGAGGTCCTCGATCGTTTCAACGCCGGGTCGCGCGAGCACCGCATCGCCTCCCTCCGAGATATCGGTGACCAAGATGATGTGGAAATCGGGGTGCACCAGGGTCAAGTCCACGATGTCGCCGAGCGCTGCCCCGATGGCATCGTAGTCCCCCGCGCCGAAGTCGGCGAACAAGGCGTCGGTGTCGTCACGTTTCGTGGCTTTGACGATGAGACCCTCTTCGGCGAAATAGCCTCTTTCGGCAGCGATGAGGGCTGGGTAGTAGCCGGGCCAGTCGTCGTAGCCGAATCGCAGCGTCGCGGGTGCCCCCATGAGGCCCTCGCCGTCGCAGGACGCGATCGAGACGGTGATCGGAATGAGGCTCAGGATCTGCGGCCAGCCGAGCCTCATAACACGTCCACCTTCGCGGCGAACATGTACCCCACGCCACGTTCCGTCTTGATAAGCTCCGGTTCGCCCGGGTTGACTTCTATCTTTCGGCGCAAGCGCAGGATCTGCACATCGAGGCTGCGGTCGAAGACCTCGTTGTCGTGCACGCGGCTGAGATCCAGTAGCTCATCGCGCGACAGCACGCGCTGGGGCGCGCTCAGGAAGGCCGCGAGCAGGCTCAGCTCTCCTCGGGTCAAGGCGACGGGCGCGCCCCGCGGCGAGCGCAGACAGCGGGTGCGCATGTCGAGCTCCCAGCCGGCGAATCGATAGAGGGTCCACTTGTTGCGTTTAGGCGGCGATGGCTCGCGCGCCTGGGCCCGGCGCAACACGGCCCGGATGCGAGCGAGGAGCTCGCGCGGGCTGAAGGGCTTGGTAAGGT
>MUGK01000171.1 GCA_002007425.1 Chromatiales bacterium USCg_Taylor
TGTGCTCCTTTCTCTCGGGCCTGCCAGCCCGTTCTTTGTCGGTTACTACAGAAAGGGTACATCGCCTTCACCTTTTTACACACCCTTTGATGGTACCTCAGATCGATCACTCGGCGCTCTCAGCGCACGGCGGGCGCCGCACCTCTCACAGGTGGCCTACTCGCTTTGGATGGGAACCACTCGTGCCCCGAGGGCAGCGCGCCCGCCCGGTTTAGGATCCAACTCGCGATATCCTTAAGCACCACTGAGGCGTGCAGATCGCGGGTCAGCATATGGTAACCCTGGGGATACCATGCAAGCCGCCAATCGTCCGCCGCCGCTTGACCCTCGACAAAGCGCTCGAAGCAGGACCTCGGAATGATTTCATCGTGGGCGCCGTACAAAATCAACGACGGATGCCTGAGGCGGGAAACCGCCGCTAAAGCCTCATCCATGAGATCGCTCAGCCCGGCAACGGCGTCGAACCGTGTCGCTTTGATAACCAGTTGGTCGCGGGACAGGTTCGCTCGCATGGCATCGTTATCCGAGGGGCGAACTTTGAGGCCACGGCCGGTGACGGTAAGACCCGGAAAGGTATTCGCCATTACCCACAGCGTCGCCCGCATGAACGGATTCCATAAACGCCGGCCCCACACCGCCGGCGCCACCAGCACCACACCCTCGACCTCTGGGGGGCCGGGCCGCGTCAAGGCTACCATCGCGACCGCCCCGCCCATGCTTTCGCCTAAAATGAAAAGCGGAACACCGGGATGGCGCCGTTTTAGCAAACGCGTAAGCTCATAAACGTCCGCGACGAGGCGCTCACTGCCCGCCCAGATCCCAGGACGCGCGGTGGCGCCGAAGCCGCGCTGGTCGTATGCATAGGTGAGGATACCGCGCAAGGCGAGGTAAGGACCCACGGCCGTGAAAGAATGGCTATATTCGTTGAACCCGTGCAGAGCGAGCACCACGGCCACCACCGGCCCGGGCGGCACCCAAGCCTGCGATGGCAGCAAGACTCCATCCGGCATCACCGCGTGCATCGGCTCCAACATCGGCCGCATGGTTTGAGGCAGGACCGGCAACCGTGCAGGCCCGCCGCACGCGCCAAGCGAAAGCGCCGCGAGGAGTGCGGCCGCAACCAAAGAGGCGATCCGAAGCACATTCCGACCAGATTCAACTTCGGTCGCGGAAAAGTCCGCGCTGCAAACGGCGGGTGTTGACATGCGGGAAAGCATCCATTCCTAATAGACTCATTGCAGCTCAATTTTATAGAAGATATATTTCCTTGAACAATAAACCTTGTATCACGCCAATGCGCCACGCCTATCGCTATCGGAACGCGCTCATCGCGATCACCCTAAGCACTGTCGCCGGGGCCGGGTGCCAAACACCCGCGCCACGCGCGGATCTCGATCCGGTGTTCATGGATCCCCCGGCCGTCGATCGGGCCTATCCTCCGGCGATGGAGCCGGTCGTGATCCGTAGCCAGGGCGCCAAGCTCAGTGGCATCGTTTACGTCGCGCAGGGCCCGGGGCCGCACCCGGCCGTCATCTTGTTGCATGGTTATCCAGGCAACGAGAAAAACCTGGATCTTGCCCACGTGATCCGCCGCGCCGGCTGGAACGTGCTCTTTTTTCACTATCGCGGCTCCTGGGGCAGCGAAGGACGGTTTTCGATAGAGCACGCCATTGCAGACGCCCACGCCGCAGTTGGCTTTATAAGATCAGCGGAATCTATCCGGAAATACCGCACGGACCCGGATCGCCTTGCCGTCATCGGTCACAGCATGGGCGGGTATGTCTCGTTCGAGGTTTTGGCTGGCGATCTTCGGCTCCGCTGCGGGGCTTCGCTCGCCGGCGCCAATCTCGGCAAGTTCGGCGAGCTGGCCCAACAAAGCGCCGAGTTCGCCTCGCAACTCGCCTATTACATCGACGATGCGAACGCCATCGTCGGCGCCGCTGGCCAAGCCGCGGTCGCGCGCTGGATGGCGCACGCGCCTAATTACGATCTGCGCAGGCTCGTCCCGAGGCTAGCGGGTAGATCCCTGTTACTCATCGGGGCCGAAGGCGACACCATCCTTCCCCTCGATCAACATCATGAACCCCTGGTCGAGGCGCTACGCGAAACCGGCCACGGAGATCTTACGGTAGAGACGCTGGATAGTGATCATGTGTTTTCGAGCCGGCGTATCGCTTTGGCTTACATCGTTGTCAACTGGCTGAACAACCGATGTAAGCAACCGCTCGCGGACGGATAATGGGAGATTCGGGCGCGAGGGTAACATGCCCGTGCGACGTGCGTAGCGATCCTAACCACTTCCATCGGCTATAGTTATGGAAATATTCAATTCGAGCGAGGGTGTATGGCAACGACACTTTTCCGGCCGCCGCGACCCGTGCGCGGGGCCCTTAACCAAGAAAAGCTTAACGAAATCGTAACCCAAGCCCGCGACGAGCACGATCAGCGGCTTCAGGGTTACCGTGAACAAGCGTTGCGCCTTTACCCCTGGGTCTGCACGCGCTGCGGGCGCGGCTTTACCCCCGAAACCGTGCATGACCTCACCGTCCATCACAGAGACCATAACCACGATAACAACCCGCCGGACGGCAGCAATTGGGAGCTTTTGTGCCGCTACTGCCACGACAACGAGCACGCCAGATACACCGACGCGGTTCTCGGGGAGGGAATGACTCTGGGCCCCGAAACGGAGGGATCCGCCACGTTTAAGCCTTTCGCTGATCTTAGAGCCAGACTAAAACGCGAGCCTTGAAAAGGTTAGCTGGGCATCTGAAACGCGAGAGAGCTATACTACTTTCGGAGGTTCAAATGAAGTACAAGATCGCAATTCACGAATCTGACGAAGGCTACAGCGTCTCTGTGCCTGGACTGCCCGGCTGCTGGTCGCAAGGACGCTCGGAGCAGGAAGCCTTGGACAATATCCGTGAAGCCATTCGCGAGTACCTAACTGTCGTCGAGGAACAGTTCCGTGGCGAAGAGGTCCGCGAAGTCGAGATCACGGTGTAGCGATTGCCCAAAGTTGCTGGCGTCAACCACCTGGATGCAGTGCGTGCCTTTGAGAAGGCGGGATTCTGGATTGCACGCCAGGGCAAGCATATTGTGATGACGAATGGCCAGCGCATTCTCACCGTTCCTCGTCACGATCCGATCAATGCCATCACCATGGGCGGTCTTGTGCGCGATGCTGGACTCTCTGTCGAGCAATTCCGTAAGTTGCTCTAGGCCTAGCCGCCCGAATCGGGTAGCCGGGGTCTGTCCCAAAGGTCTCTGCGTACCCAGTTTTTTGGCGCTTTAAATCTCCCTACAATCGGCGGCTTTTGTAGCAACTCGAACTAGTCCTGACCATACGCATCGGCCGGCAGGCCTTCCTCAGCCCTTCTCATCGATTTAAGACATCTGCGCACCTGACCGCTGAGCCGGCGGCTGACCGGCAACCGCTTTTCTGTCCCGCGCAATTTAACCGCTAGGCCACCCGCACCATCGCGCGCCAGGGCTTCGACTCGGGAGAGCGCTACCAAAGCATTGCGGTGGATGCGGAGGAACCGCTCGCCGAATTCGGCCTCTAGGGTTTTCAGCGGCTCCTCGATGACGAGCTCTCCTCCCGTCCAAACTACCGTGACGTACTTCTGATCCGCCTGGAAATAAAGCACCTCATCCACGGGCACAAGCCTCAGGCTGCCGCCTACCGGCGCGCTCAGATGGGTTCGGGCTCGAGTCGGAGCGGTCCGCTCCTTGAGGATATCGAGCGCACCCCGGCTTAGTACTCTGGCTCGCTGCAGTCCCTGTAAAAGCCGCTCCTTACGGATCGGTTTCAACAGATAATCGACGGCACTGGCCTCGAAAGCCTCAAGCGCGTAATCGCCAAACGCCGTCGTAAAGATCACCGCCGGGGGAGGCTCATAGTAGGCCATATGTTGCGCTGCCTCCAACCCGTCCATGCCAGGCATACGGATATCGAGCAACACGAGTTGCGGCGCATGCGCCGCAATGGCGGTCAGGGCCTCGATCCCGTTTCCCGCTTCTCCCACGACCTCACCGACCCCAAGCTCGCGGATCAGCGAGGCGAGCCGCTCGCGCGCGAGCGGCTCATCATCTACGATGAGGATCCGCATCTTCGGCGCGTTCATAAGGGAAGGATAATGTCGCCCGGTAGTGATCGCCCAAGTCCTCCACTGTTAGCCCACCCGACCCCCCATAAAAAGCCTGCAGTCGTTGCCCCACGTTATCCTGGGCGAAGCCATGGCTTGCGCGCGAGGATCGCCTGCCATCCTCCCGTTTGGGATTTTCGATCACGACCGTGAGCCGGTACCCCTCGCGCTGCCCCCTGATCCGAGTCACCCCGCCTTGGGGCAAGGGCTCGATCCCGTGGTAGATCGCGTTCTCGATGAGCGGCTGAATCGATAACACAGGTACCAGGGCGTCCGCCGGTAACTCATCGATTTGCCAATCGATCGCCAAGCGATCCTGCAAGCGTAAGGCTTCTATCCGCAAATACTGTCGGCACAGCTCAAGCTCCTCACCGAGCGTGACCCGATCACGGGCGGGCAGGAGGCTCGCTCGAAACAGATCAGCTAAGTCCTCGACAGCTTCCTCGGCCAGCATTGGATGACTGCGGGTCAGGCTGGCGATGGTGTTCATGCAGTTGAAAAAAAATGCGGCCGAATGCGCGCCTGCAGTGCCTGGAGGCGGGCCTCGGCCTCCGACTCGATGCGCCGTTCCCAGTGATGGTGGACATACATATAACGCAGTGCGATGGCGATCACGATCGCCGCAATCGCCAGATTGCGTGCTAAAAACCCTCCCCTGGAATCCGCACCGAGGGGCATCGGGTTGCTTAAGTAATCCAGGGTCCACCACGCCAGCTCGCTCAATACCCAGGCGATCGCGAGCATCGATAGATAAGCGAGAATTGCTACCCTGGCCTCGCTGAGGCGGGAGTAAAGCGTTCGGCTCGCGCACAGAACTGCGGCGCAGCAAAGAGTAACCCACTGAATGAAAAGCGACTTGAGGGCCAGATCGTCGAAGCTTGCGTTTACATCCGTGGCCGTCGATAGGGTCAGCACGATGGCCAATAGCTCGGCCATCAAGACCAGCACCAATACCGGCCGGGCGGTGCAGACGTTGGGTATGAACAGGCGATCAGTGGCGCGCGCGACAGGCAATATCATGACCCTACCGCGCGTTTTAAATTTCCCAAGCCTGGACCTCGCTGTTCTCTTGTGGCCCCGCTGCATCATCGCCGGAGGTATCGGCCCTAGCATCCCGAACTCGAAGATCAGGGTTCCGCTCGGCCAAATATAACCGCTCGTCGGATAAATCTTCGCGCTGGTCTCCTTTCCGCTCAAGAACGAAGGTCGGCTGAACGATACGACGGGCCATAGAGAGCAACGCATATGCAAAACACATTAAGGAACCTCTGCAAAAGTCCGCGATCTGATCGGTAGGCGCACCGAATACAGCCGAGGACGATAATGAGCAGACAGATGACACTGGGTACGGGCTTC
>MUGK01000172.1 GCA_002007425.1 Chromatiales bacterium USCg_Taylor
CGCGCGTGCCTTCGCTCAATGACTCTACGCCGTCCATCTAGAGGACGGCTATCGCGGGCTCCTCGCCTCGGCGTTCCGCCTTCCATGGCTCGTCGGCGGATGCTCCGGGTGGGCGAGAATACCGGGGGGCTCGAGACCGCGTTGCAAAACGTAAGCTATTTTTATACGCGTGATGTACGGGAATCGATCCAACGCCTGCAGACCATTATACAACCAGCGATGACCCTGGTGCTCGGGGCGCTTTTAGGCTGGGTGGCCTTATCGGTGATAGGCCCGATCTATGATCTCATCACTAAGATCAAATTTTAGCTCCGCGCGCCGCCGCGCCCTTTGCATCGCCTCCGATGGCGTGTCGTTGTATCAGTGGGATAAGGGCAGTATTACCGACGCCTTCGTGTTCGACGTCGATGATGTCGGCCTGGCCAATTTTGAACGCTATCTGGGGGAAACGCCGAAGGTCCCCATCTATCTGATGGTCGACGTCGTCGAAGAAGAATACCGTCACGAAAACATACCTCATCTCTACGGGTCCGACCGCCAAGCCGTCATTGAGCGCAAGCAGGCCTGGTTCTTTCGCGGCACGCCTTATTGCCACGTCATGATGCAAGGGCGCGAAGCGGAGGGCCGCCGCGACGACAAGCTGATGTTCACCGCCATCATCAACCCAGACATCGTGATCCCCTGGGTCCGGCTTTGCACCCAAAACAAGGTTGCGTTGGCGGGCATCTACTCCTTGCCTATTTTAAGCGCGTCCCTTCTCGCCAAAATGAAGGTCACGTCCAACGATGTACTGCTCGTAACCATGCAGGGGTCGAGCGGGCTGCGGCAGTCCTTTTTCAACGACCGGATACTGAAGATGAGCCGGCTCGCCAAGCTGCCCAGGCTCGGCACGGTGCCCTTCGCTCCCTATATCCTCCGGGAGCTGGGGAAGTTCGAGCGCTACCTCACCAGCGTGCAGCTCCTAAAAGGCGCGCCGCTCGATACCTATATCCTTGCCCACGGCGAAACATTGGACCAGTTGGAGCAAGCGTGCCGCAACACAGAAACGGTACGTTATCACTTGCTGGACGTGGCCGATGTCGCAAGGCGTTTGGGGATCCACGGAGTGCTCACCACTCCGTTTAGCGATCATATCTTCGCGCACCTATTGCTGCGCACCCAACCGAAAAACCATTTCGCCTCGAATGAAGAACGCCGTTACTATACGCTGTACCAAACCCGCGCCGGTCTGTATGCGGCGAGCGTCATCGCCTTGCTCGGCAGTGCTCTGTGGAGCTGGTTCAACCTGATAGATGGCGTGTCGGACAGGCAACTGGCTCGGGATGCGGAAAAAAAAGCCGTGTTCTATCAAGCCCGCTACGATAGGGAAAAGGGACGGCTGCCCCCCACCGCGGTCAGCCCCGCCGATATCAAGACCGCCGTGGACATCGTCGATACGCTGACTCAACACAAAGCGGCGCCGCTCGGCCGGATGGAGGTCCTCGGGCAGGCGCTCGCTGGTTTCCCCATCCTCCGGCTGGAAGAAATCCAATGGACTGTGAGCACCGACCCGCAAGCGGGCACGGGCGCCGCTACCCCGCAGGTGCCACCCGTTCCAGACACCGGTCAAGCGACCAGTTACTATGAAATCGCAGAGATCACCGCCAATGTCTATCCCTTCGACGGGAATTACCGGGCCGCTTTAGATCAGATCAATCGTTTCGGCGAGGTGTTGCGGTCGAAGTACCAAGCCCATTCGGTCACGGCTGTGAACCTTCCGCTCGATACCCGCTCGAGCGCCCAGATTCGCGGTGATACGAAGGACGTGAGCATACCCGAGAAAGCAGCGTTCTCGGTGCGGGTCGTTTTCGGAGCGGAACATGCGAACGGTTGACATCGAATGGCCGCTGTTGAGCGCGCCGCTCGCGGCGCTGGTGGTAGCGCTCATCATCAGCGCCTTGCTTGTCATTGCCAGCGGTTATTTTCGCGACCAGATGGCCGGGGCCTATCGGCTCAACAACCAGAAGTTTCTGGAGGTAGGCCGCAAGTACCTGTCCGTGGATCAGGACGAGCTTATCATCAAAGAGCAATATCCTAGGTTCGTCAATCTTTACCGACGCGGGATTGTCGGGGAAGAAAAGCGCTTGGATTGGGTCGAGATCCTAAAAAACGCCGCGGCGACACTTAAGCTTCCCGGCCTGCGTTATGAAATCACCTCACGCGAAGCTTATAGCCCGGCGTTTCCGCTTGTTACAGGGCCTTATCAAGTCAGTACGAGCACGATGAAGCTGGAGCTAGGGTTGTTACACGAGAACGATCTCGCATCCTTGCTGCAAGATCTCGACGAGAAAGCGCCGGGGATCTATACCGTCAAGGAATGCAAGCTCACGCGAGCGCAGAACGTAGTCGCCGAGAAACCCGATGACGAAAACGTCAAGGCGGAATGTGACTTGCTTTGGTTTACCGTGAGCCTCGCGAGCGGCGAGAAGATAAATCTCTAGGCTCATCCCCTGGTTAGTAAAATGCGTATCGCCATGAACTTTGCGGTGTAATGAGTCGGCGTCCCTGCCGACAGGATGGTGGGTTGCGCTCCGCTAACCTACCCTACATTGAATGCGATAATTTTTGTAGAGTGTGGGTAGGCAAAAGAGGCGTGTAGCACCATGAAGACAATCATTGCATTAGTCGGACTCGGGCTTCTGAGCCCCGGCATTCGCGCGGATGATCTCGGCCGACTGTTCACGACCCCGGAAGAGCGGCAGATGCTCGAAGCCTTGCGCAATCAGCCTCCGCGCGCTGAGGCGCCGCCCGAGCCACTGGAGCCTGAAGCCCTCGCACCGGAGCTGCCCCCAGTTCAAAGTGTCAGAGTAGACGGCTTCGTATCTCGGTCGCGCGGGAACAATACCGTTTGGATCAACGGCACCAATTCGTTAACGGGCGACCTTAGTTCGCACCAGGTCGATGTTAATGTCCGAGGCATCCGCGGCCAAACCGTGCCGGTTCGCGTGCAGAACTCCCCCGTGGGCATTGGTTTAAAACCCGGGCAGACGTTCGACCCGACCGATTCGCGCGTGGTTGATATTTATCAGAGCGATGCCGAGGCGCCATCGGGCGAAACAGCACTGGGCGCGCCATCGCGCGATTAGGGAAAGCACGGGCTTAAACCCTACCTTGGGCTACAACAATTTAGCAGTATCGGTCGATGTGCGTTTCCCGTACTGTAGAAAGTAGCAAGCAGTCCGGCGCCGCGCTCATTGCGTTTTTATTGGTCTTCGTAACCGCCGCATCCTTCGCGCTTTTAAAGGGGTTAAACGAAGTCGCGACCAAGCAGCATAGGGATGTGCAGACCGTTAGGGCGCTCGCTGAGGCAAAGGCCGCGCTCATCGGCTACGCGGCGGGCGCGAATATCATTCCTACCGGTTTATGCGGGAGTAACTGCAGGCGTCCCGGAGACTTACCTTGTCCAGACCGCGATGACGATGGGCTTGCCGGGTCGGGCACTAGCGTGCCTTTACCCCCACCGTTGTGCGGAGACGCGAGCGGAAGTACCGGGGGATGTCTTGGGTTACCCGGAAACTGTTGGCGCCTAGGGCGTTTACCGTGGAAAACCTTGGGATTGCCGGACTTACGCGATGGGAATGGGGAACGACTCTGGTATGCCGTATCGAACAATTTCAAGAGAAATACGCGAACGAGTTGCGGGTTTAGTGGTGCCGAAGGATGTTTGAATAGCGACAGCCGTGGGACTGTCACGGTGAGTGCCGCTAACGGTGCTGTTATCCATAATGGAACAAACCCAGATGAATGGACTCCGAGCGGTGCTGTTGCGATGTTGTTGGCGCCAGGGAGAGTATTGCAAAGGCAAGGTGCGCGTTCTGACCAGAACAGGACCTGTGCGGGTGGCAGTTGCGATCCTAACGGTAAATGTATTACCTCTCCGCCGACAAGCACGCCGAAATGCAATCCACAAAATTACCTGGATGTCGGAGGGGGGGAAGACAACGCCACATTCGGTGACAACACGCTAGACGGTTTCATTCAAGGCGATATCGTCGATACGAATGGGCAAGTAATCGTGAACGATACGTTGCTTGCGATTTCCTATCAAGATCTCATACCGTTGATGGAAAAACGCGTTGTTGGTGAGGTATTGACTTGCTTGAAGGAATACGCGGCGCCAACGGCTCCAAACAATGGGCGCTATCCCTGGGCCGCGAAGCTGGACCCGGCTGCGGCACCAAATTATGACGACGGCAACGGCGGGCGCTTCGGGCGTTTGCCTGAGGTATTAGACGACACGAAAACCGCGATCGGTGCTAGTGCGTGGGATTATTGGCCTAACAAGGACATCCTTTCAAGTAGCAACTGCAAGCTCACCAGCAACGCGTCGCCCAATACCTGGTGGCTAAACTGGAAGGAAATCGTGTTCTACAGCGTTGCTGGAGGATTCCAACCCGCTGCTGGGCCCCCCGCCTACGCCACCAGCAGCCCCACCTTCCCAGGCGTCTTTCGCCCTTTGCTCAGACGGTAACATCAATATTGTGGATGGTGCGGGCGGCAACCCTGGCGCAAGCAAAATT
Organism: Chromatiales bacterium USCg_Taylor; assembly: GCA_002007425.1. Classification (GTDB taxonomy): domain Bacteria; phylum Pseudomonadota; class Gammaproteobacteria; order JACCXJ01; family JACCXJ01; genus USCg-Taylor. The sequence continues at coordinate 4,560 of MUGK01000172.1, forward strand.
CCCGCTGTCATTGTTTCTTATGGAGCCAATGGAGGCGTGGCTCCAACGTCTTTGCATGAGACTGAAAACCGGCCGTCCGGGCCTAATCCTACAATTTTCGTTTCAAAAGGTTACAGCCAAAATCCGGGCAGCGAATTTGACGACCTGGTCGCATGGATTTCACCCCATATCCTGAAGAATCGCATGATCGCAGCGGGTCGTCTACCGTAGGTTTTTATTTCTTTGTTTCATCCACATCCACAACCCCGTGATCACCAGCGCCAAGAACAGCAGCGCCGCGCCGTCAACCACATACACTCCCCATTGGCCCACGATACGACCGCTATGCAGGTCGAGGATCACGCGTTCCAGCGACAGGCCGCTACCGCGATAGGCCTGCATTAGCTTTTCCTCTAGCTCGGGCGGCAGTGCGAGCGGCGTTGCCCAACCCACGGCTGCTGTCGTGGATTTCCGCCAATCAAGCTTTTCCAAGTCGGCCAGGTAATCGCCGTGTGCCGCATGGATGACTAATTGTCCCGAGGCTGTGAGGCCGATCCGTGTCATCCCCGCGGGGACGCCCTCAGCACTTTCGATGCGCTCGATCAATTCCCCCGTTGGGCTGACGACCAATAGCTTTCCGGGGATGGCGACGAGCAAGGTATCGCCTAGCTTCAGTCCCCCAATCAGCCGGTCCGCGCGTTCGGGCAATTCTTTCATATCGAGGTAGAGGCGATCACCTAGGCGACTAACAAAATGCTCGCCGGCGGAAAACGCGACTGGCGGTTCCGGTGCGGAAATGTGGTAGAGATCCAGCAGCCATTGCGTCTCGACAAATCGCTTGCCGAGTCCTAGCGCACCGGTGTGGTTTAGCAAAAGGCCGGTCGTGATGAGGAAGATAAAAAAGACGGCCCCGGTCATCCCCACACGCCGATGCCATTGCTGCAAAGGCGCTCGCGGGGAGTTATTGTTTGCCATCGGCGAAATCGCTGTGGGCGTGCAGCAACAAGGCGAGGCGCGCGAGCTTGGTCAACGCGCGCACCGAAAGCGTGGCGCCCGAGATCCCGTCGATATCGCGGTCCAGTTGCTGTCCTGTTCCCAGCGTCGCGCCGGTGAATTGATCGGTGAAGAACGGATAGCGCACTTCCCAGCCCCGGCTTTCCCGAAACACTAAGACCTTGATCCGCTCGATCGTGCCGCCATCGACTACGATGCCTGTGGTGATCGGCCGTTCCTTGCCGATTTCTTCGAGGATCCAGGCGGTCCTCCCATCCTTTCCCCAATACCGAAGACGCAACACGTCGAGATCGTGTTCCAAAATCGCGCGGATATCGGGCTTGAGTTTCTCATCGATCCAAAGCTTGGAGGGCTCGGGTGGGTCGCCCGCAAAAACCTCCCGCAGGAAATCCTCCGGCGTTTGATAGGTACCCTGCGCGGCAGAGTGCGCCGAGAGTGCGATCGTGGCGAGCGCTAGAAAGGCTAACGCGCGTGGGAACGGCATGTCCTGTTACAAAACCGATGCGATGATCCACGCGGACATCATCCGGCGTATAGCTTGCCGTTAAAATTGATAACCCACACCTAAGTTAAAGCCATCGTCATCGTTCGCATCGTTGTCACCAAATTGCTCTTGAACATCGAACTTGAACACGACGTCGGGGTGCGGCCAGTAGTTGAATCCGGCATCGACCTGCTCGCGTTCCGTGTCAAGATCCGCGCCCGCGTTATTATCGTATTGGTTATAGCGCACGAACAGGCCAAGCTCGCCCGGTATCAGCCCTGCCAGATCAAATCGATACGAGGGCTCGATGTACCAACCCCATTGTTCGTCGCGCCCGGGGGAAGGCCCGCTTTCCGGTCCCAGGCCCGTGGTGCCCTCGTCGAGGTCCCAGCGCGCCGCAAGCGCGCGCATGCCCCAACCGCCTTTGCGAAAATCGACGTGTCCCTCGAAGAGCGTGGCATCGATACCCGCCGCGCCTTGCGTGAGATCGGATTGGTATTGTCCCGAAAACCCAAGCTCAAGGCCAGGATAACCGGTATAACGAATGCGGCCGGTCATTGCCCCGTCCTCCGCACTGGCCTCAGAGACCTTGTTGCGGCCCGGACGGATGAGAAATGCGTCAGGTCCGGCCGTGTCTGTTTCAAGCCCAGAATGCAGCACGAGATCGTAATTCCATCCGGGCGCGATCTCACCTATCGCCCCCAGACCCGCCTCCCACCAGGTCGTTGGAATGATGTTGGTTTCGACGGGATTGCGCTCGACACCGAAAAACGTCGGAGGCTCATGGGTGAGGTTTATTATTCCCACTGGAATAAGGTCCAACCCCGCACGCACGCGATGGGAGTCAAACACATCGAATTCAACCCACGCTTGTTCTAACTCGACTTCGCCGTCCTCGCCCTCGCCGCTGAGCGCGTGCTCCAGTTCCAGTTCGGAGAAAAATCGGAAGCGGTCCGTGAAATCATGGCCGAAGTAGAGCACGAACCGATGAAAATCGACTTCGTCTTTCTCCGTCCCGGTGAAATCGTTGTCGAGATTATTGTAATGCAACTCACCGTAGCCCCCCACTCTGGTTCTATCCGCCCATGACGCACCGGCTGGCTTGGTTCGATTGCGTCCGCCGTGGCCTCGACTCTTTGTTCGGTAGTCTGCATAAGGCCAAACACATTCTGCACTCCTGGCTTGAGGAGTGGGAATGCAGGTACAGCGAATTGGATACCGGGTAAAGGGGCTTTATCGAGTCGGGCGTCTCGGGATGAAATGGGGCATGATAGCCCCGGACACTGAGAAGAGACTGAAGATTCTGCGCTTCTGGGAAGAACACGGCCTGAGGGCCACGATGGCGGCCTTCGAGGTCAGTCGGCGCACGCTGTTTGAGTGGAAGCACCGGTTCAAGGCGGAAGGCGCTCGGGGTTTGGCCCCCGGTTCCACGCGTCCCAAACGGTTGCGAAGACCCAAGTGGCCGGGTTTGCTGGTCACCGAGATCCGTAGGCTACGGACCCTCCACCCGAACCTCGGGCGCGAGAAACTTAAGGTGCTGCTCGCCCCG
>MUGK01000173.1 GCA_002007425.1 Chromatiales bacterium USCg_Taylor
CATCCTCCCATCATGAACAGCTACCCGCTCCTAGTTCAGGCTCATCTTGTGTTAGAAATAAGCCCCACCTTCAGGCTCATCTAGCATTGGAAGAGACTAGTCCTTATAAGTACACCGGTAAACCGGTATGCTGTCAAGAGCAAAAGCGAGTGTAAGCAAGTTTCCGCGCTAATACAGCCACGGCGTTGCGTGCGTTCCCTGCCGCCTCACTGGAAGATCTCGCCGCCCGGGCTTTGTAGTAAGATGGGTTTGCCCCGCCCTGGTAGCTCAGGTGGATAGAGCGTCCGCCTCCTAAGCGGGAGGTCGCCGGTTCGAGTCCGGCCCAGGGCACCACTCAATATAAAAGCTTCGGAACTTCCACCGGTAAGCATCGCGACATAACCGCGCCACGGGAGGGCTTGTCGCCATTCATAAGTAGGATCTTTAAACCTATTGAATTATAAGGGGAACGTTCGATGCTTCACTCGATCCCATTGAGCAATCGACCAAGATTGGCTCCAGAAAGGAGAGGCCGAGTGAAACGTACAAACGGTAACACGGCGGTAGGACGGTTCAAGAGAGTATTTTCGAAGCAAGAGTTAAAACCGATTGGGCAAAGAGGTGAGATATTGTCAGCGTGAACGAATGTGACGCCGCCGTTCGGCTGGTGATGGCGATGCTCTCGACGCTATCGAGTAGAAAGGTGGAGTTCATGCGGGCGTGCGTGGAGTGCTTGGTGGAGAGGCTCCTTCTCAATGTCTTGAAGGTCAAAGAAGGTCACGCTTTTTCGGAATTTCGGCGCATTGTGATCTAAGACGGGAGTTCCTTTGCGGTCAAGAACAGCTTGCCTACACTGTTCAAAACGCTAGCTTTATGCGAGTTTCAGAACGGCACTGACAGGCCGTCTTACCCATCCTTGTTTACCAATGACCGGTTTCTAACCTGAAAGCTGACAATTGAAGCTCCTGCGTCGAAGGTCTGTTAAGGGTCCGAAACCAGCCAGCCATCTAGTGAGCCCGGTTCAAGGCGCGCGACGCCAAGGCCAGGCAAGCCAGTGCAAAGCCGACCAGCCCCGCGGCTTCGAGCCATAGCGTTGCTGCGGATCCTGTGCCGAGCATGCTGACCCGCAACAGGTCCACTTGCCAGGTCATCGGATTGAGCCAGGCCACGGTGCGAAACCAGGCTCGCAGATCGACAACCGGGTAGAACATCGGGCTCATGAACATGAGCAGGATATAGGCCGCGCTCGTCACCGTATTGAAGGCGTCCATCCTCTGCAGGCGGATCGCGACCATGCTGAAGAGAAAAAACCAGCTCGCGGTACCAGCCACCACGATCACGACCGTGAGCGGCAGCAGGTCCCAGCGGATGCCGATATCCAGCGCCACGACGCCAAGAACTATCGCGAGCAGCGAGCCGATCACGCTCAGCAGGACGCTGAAACCGATCTTGCCTATCAGGAATTGCGGCCGGGTGATCGGATAGGTCAGCAGTTCGTAAAAAATCCCGGAATCCTTGTCCATGAAGAACCCCCAGGACGTGTTCATCGCGACGGTGAAGGTCACCATCGCGAGAACACCGGGCAGCAGGAATGCCGTGTAACCGGGGATCTGGTCGCCGATGACAGACGAGCCGGCCATCATCCGCTCGAAGCCCAGGCCGAACAACATCAGGTAGGCCAGCGGCACGAACAGGTCCCAGAACACGAACCCGATGTTTGTCATCCGCTGACGGTAGTCCCGGTAGAAGACCGCCGTGATCGGCCTCATGGCGAATCCCTCATGAGGCTCACGAAAATTTCCTCCAAGGTCGGACCGCGAACCTCGAATTGCAGGATCGGTGTGTCGCGCGAGATGTCGGCCAGCTTCCCGAGCAGAGAGGCCTCCTCGCCGTGAAACAGCAGCTCGGCCGCACTGCCGTTCACCTGTAGTTCGAGCGGCTTGAGCGCTTCGAGCCTGCCGATCAGCTCACCGTTGGTCTGCGCAAACGATAGGCTCACGCGGAAGGTGTGCGCGGTGCGCTTGCGCAACTCCAGCAGTGTGCCCGATGCCATCGTGCGTCCCCGGTTGATGAGCATGATGGTCTCGCACAGCTCCTCGGCCTCGCTGAGCACCTGCGTGGTCAGCAGGATGGTTCGCCCCTTGCGTGCCTCGGCGCGCAGCCGGTCCATCACGCGCCGCTTCATGAGCGGGTCCATACCGGTGGTGGCTTCGTCGAGGATGATGATAGGCGCGTCGAGCATGAAGATCTTCGCCACCTGGATGCGGCGCTTGGTGCCGATGCTCAGTTCCTGCACCGTGTCGCGCAGCCGCCCGCCCAGCTCGAACTCTTCGGCCACTGCCTTCATGCGCTTCTCCGCAATGCTCCGCGCCATGCCGTGCAGATACGCATAAATCAACAGGTTGTCACGGACCGTGAGCAGGTTCTCCGCCGCCGCCTGTTGCAGCACCACCGCCATCTGCCGGCGCGCTTCCAGCGGCTGGCGCGCCACGTCGAATCCGCGCACGGCGGCGCGTCCCGAGCTTGCGGGGGTAATCGTGCTGATGATCTTAACCAGCGTGGACTTGCCCGCGCCATTCGGCCCCAACAGGCCGTAGATGCGGCCCTGCGGCACCTGGAACGACACACCATCTAGGGCCAGCACCGGAGTGCCGCTTTTGGACCGGTAGGTCTTGCGCAGATCCTCGATCTCTATGGCGTGGGTCACTGGCTGTGTCTCAGGCCAGTGCGTCCATCGAGGTAATGCACGGCGAGATCGATGTTGCGGCGATCGGCAGCCGCACGTGCGGCGATCAGTCCGGTGAAGAACTGTGATCCAGGGTGGTTCGAGAGGTACCAGCTCGTGACATAGTCCTGCTGGAAGTGTTCATCGCGCACGACCTTCTGCTCCAGCAAAGCTGACGGAATCCCTGATGCTGAGGCGTAGTCAACTATTCCAATTGGCTCGCAATCAGCCGGCGATATTGCGACATGTGCTGGATGGCTTCCCGCGGCTTCTGTAGCTTTTCGCACAAGAGCGCCAGGTTGTAGTGACAGTCGGCGAGAGTGGGATCGCCGCGCAGCGCGGCCCGATATGTCTCTATCGCATCTAGGTTGCGATCCATGTCGTCCAGAAGCACGCCTAGGTTGTAGAGCAGCAGCGGATCACTGCCGCAGGCTTTCATCGCCTCGCGATAGACCTGCTCGGCCCTGGCAAGACGCCCGGTTTCATGCAGGAGCCGGCCGAGATTGATGCGCGCATCCAGGCGCGACCGGTCAGCGCTCACGGCCTTCTCGTATGCTTTGATCGCGGCTTCGGCGTCCTCGTGCTCCAGCGCGACGCCCCTGGCGAACCAGTCCTCCACGTTCGCCGCCGGCGATGCCGGCTTGCGTTCGATCACGCTCAGGGAACCGTCGGCGGGGTCGGTGTCGAACGCCAGGAGATACTGTCCGGATTCCACCTGCCAGCGGCTACCGCCTTCCCTGACCACGACGCGGTCGCCCACCGCGCAGATGCTCAGGCCGGACAACGGTATGGTATCGGGGAGATGGCGGCGCAGCTGTTCGACCGACCGGGTGATCCGCCGACGCGGCACATTGGCGGCGACCAGCGTCTGGGCGGTGCGCAGGACGATCAGATCTTGGAAGGAAAACAGCCAGGTCCTGCGCGGCCCGCGCGCCGGGGATACGAAGCCGGCCGCGATCAGCGACCGAATCGCGCTGCGCGGCAGGCGCAGCAGTTTTTCGACGTCGCGCACGCCGTACTGATGCATGACAGACTCTTGCCTGGCTTGGGCTATTTCTTGGCGCCCCTGCGCGCAGCCGGCTCGGCAGCCTGCGCGCGCTTGGGCGGCTTACGCGTGGCAGTTGGTGTTTCTGCCTGCGGCGCTCGCGCCCTGGCGGGCGCCTTTTTCTCGAGGCTGGCGCGCAGCGCTTCCATGAGATCGATGACCTGCGCGCCGCCCTCCGGCGCCTCGGCCAGGGTGATCTCCTGGCCCTCGACCTTCTTCTGCACCACCGCCTCGATGCGGCCGCGCACCTCGTCGGTGTACGCACCGGGCTCGAACTTGTCGGAGGCCTGCTGCTCGATCAACTGCTCCGCGAGCTTGAGCTCGGCGTCCTTAACCTCGGTCTTCGGGATCTCGATGTCCTTGATCGACCTGACCTCGGCGGCGTAAAGCAGTTGCTGCATGATGAGACCATCTTCGACCGGGCGGATCATCACGATGTACTGCTTGCCGCGTGCCGCCCAGCGGCCGAGCGCGCAGCGCTTCGACTCACGCAGCGCCTGGGTGAAGAGCGCGTAGGGCTTGGCGCCGCCCTTGTCCGGGGCGAGGTAATAGGCTTTGTCGAAGTACACCGGATCGATCGCCTCGATCGGCACGAATTCGGTGATCTCAGCGCTGTGCGTACCCGCCTCCTCGAGCGCCTTCAGCTCCTCGGGCGTGAACATCACGTACTGTTCCTTGGCGAATTCATAGCCCTTCACGATGTCCTCGCGCGGCACCGGCACTTCCTCTTTCAAGCAGACATACTGCTGCTTGAGGCGCGAGCCGCAGCCCTTGTGCAGCAGGTTGAAGGAAATCTGGCGGCTCGCCTCGGTGGCGGTATAAAGCTTCACCGGAATGGACACGAGTCCGAACGAAATGGTTAACGAGCCAATCGATCGTGCAGCCATGCTTACCTCCGATTTCGTCAGGCCTTCGCGCGCTTCAGCGCCCGTTCAAGGCTTTGTTTGCGTGCCAGGGCGTCGCGCCAGCGATCGCCCGTCTCCATCAGGCGCCGCGCCGCGTTCGTGATCCTGAAATCGAGCGGATGTGCGCCTGCAAGTTCCTCCCAGCTCAGCGGCATCGACACCGGCGCTCCAGGCTCGCCTCTCGGCGAGTAGGCGACCTTCAGGGTCTTGCCGCGGACGTTCATATTATAATCCATAAAAATCTTTCCCGTCCGCTTGGGCACGCTCCACTCCAGGGTGATGTCCTTGGGGTGCAGGCGCATCAGGTGGCGGCCGACCAGCTCCGACACATGGCGCGCGGCGTCGAAATCGAGCGTGCGCCGGATCGGCACTGTGGATCCCACCCGACGTCGCCGGCAAATGCAGGAGCTCGCGCAGCCGGAACGCCACCTCTTTGCCCTTCTCGAAAGCGACCGTGTTCAGCTCGGGTTCCGCGCCCGGCGCTTCCTTGCCGGAATAGATGTAGGGGTCGATGTCGAACACCACGTAGTCCGGATAGTTGAGCACCGAGGCCTCCAGCGTCTCGAGCGAGGAGGCGTAGTCGGTGCTTTTTGATGCCGCGTCGGGCCCGGGCTTTGCGCGCGAATGCCAGACATGGAATTCGAGCGTTCCGGACTGCGCGAGCCACAGCAGCGTCGGCAGGTTGCTACACAGCAGGTATTCGTGGCGTTCATCCTTATGGCCCGAAAACACGGTAATGGTTGCGACGAACTCCGGCCGCTCCTGCTCCCAGTGCTTCTGAAAGAAGCGCTGCTTCTTGATGCCATCCGGCATGCGGATCATGGTGAGCGGCCGCGCGGCGAGATGCGGCAGGATGTAGGACGACACCTGTGCGAAGTAGCGCAGCAGGTCGCGCTTGGTGAGCGCCGGCTGCTGCAGCGCCGGATCGGCGGGCCAGTAGACACGATCGAGGTGCGTGAGGTGGATCCGATGGGGGCCCACCGCGAGCGGGAAGGCGGTTTTCCTGTTTTCGAGTTGCGCCAGGATCTCCTCGACCTCGCCCCCAGTGCGGGAGTCGGCACGCGGACCCGCCTGCGACGCTCGGGCGGGCTTGGCGCGCCGCACCGATTTCGCATCGACGTCATCGCGCAGCCGCAGGAATACCGGTGCGCGCAGCGAGCCGTCCTCGGTCCAGCTCTGAAAGCTCACTTCCGCGACGGCCTCGGGCTCGGCCCAGGTTGCCGGACCATTCAGCTCCGGCTTTTCGGCGAATGGGCAGGTCTTTCGCTGCAGGCCATCCAGCCGCGCCTTGACCTGCGCGAGCTTCTCCTCGTCGAAACCGGACCCGACATGCGAGGCGTAGCGCAGCTTGCCTTTGTCCCAGTAGCCGAGCAGCAGGGCGCCGAGCGGCTCACGCGAGCCTTTGCCTTTCGTGTAGCCGCCGACGACAAAATCGGCGCTGCGTGTGGGCTTGATCTTCAGCCACGACGCCGATCGCCGGCCGGACTCGTAGCGGCTGTCCTTACGCTTGCCGATCACGCCCTCGAAGCCGCTGGCGAGCGCCGCCTTGTGCATTGCGATCCCGCCTTCCGAGGCGTGCACGAGCTGCACGAGGGGCGTTGGCAGCAGGCATTGCGCGATATAGCGACGCCGGTCCTGGTACGGCGCCTTGCGCAGGTCAATGCCTGCGAAATACAGCAGGTCGAAACAGTAGAACATCGCGGGCAGGTTCCGGTCCGCCGCTGCAATCTCCCGTTCCGTCTTAAACTGCACGCGGTTCTGCAGCGCGTTGAACGAGGGTCTGCCGCTCGCATCGAACGCCACGATCTCGCCATCCAGGATCATGCCGCTCACGGCCTGTTTTCCGAGCTCCGCGGCGAGGGCCGGAAAACTGCCGGACAAATCGAGCCCGCGCCGCGAACGCAGCTTCACGCCATGCTCGTCAATAAAGGCGAGCACCCGATAGCCGTCGAGCTTGGGCTCCCACATCCAGTCAGCTTTGTTGAAGGGCGCGTCGGCGACTTCCGCGAGCATCGGCGCGAGCTTTTCCGGCATCGCCTCGGCCTCGCCGGCCGGGACGAGCAGCGCGGCGAGGATCCGATGCGCGGGAACGACCTTGAGATCTTCTACCGCGACGCCGGAGAGTACCGAGCGGTTCTTGTGCGTGACATCGTCCTGGGAGGTGAACCGGTCCTTGTGCTTGATCAGGAGCCAGCTCTTCTTGTCCTTCGTGCGCACCAGCGCGAAGGAGCCTTTGAGCTTCTCGCCGCGCAGCTGGATGCTGAGCTTGCCTTGCTCTACTCCGGCCCGGACCTGCCGCTCAGCCTGCTTGCGATCGTGAAACCAGGTCTGGCCGTCTTCGTCGGGCGAGTAGACGCCGCAATCCCAGACGATCACTTCGCCCGCACCGTATTGTCCGGGCGGGATCACGCCCTCGAACGAGCCGTAGTCGTAGGGATGATCCTCCACGTGCACGGCGAGGCGCTTTTCGCCGGGATCGAGCGACGGTCCCTTGGGAACCGCCCAGGATTTGAGCACGCCATCGCATTCGAGCCGGAAGTCGTAATGCAGCCGGCGGGCCGAATGCTGCTGGACGACGAACAGCAGCGGCCCGCTGCCCCCCTCGGCCAGCGCTGGGGCTGGTTCGGGCGTTGCCTTGAAGCTCCGCTTGGCGGAGTATTCACTGAGCTTGCTTTTCGTCATGGCGTATTATTCTAAGGAAGCTCTGCAAAAGTGTCGCGAGCAAGCCCAGATGCGCGAAGCCACGGAGCGAGTCGCGAGACATATCAGGTAGATAGGCGAGCGACGAGCGAGTACGCGACAAAGCACGTTTGCGCCGCGGCCCTCGGTATGTGCGACAGGACATCCAAGTCACTCTCGCACCCTCGGTCTCGCGGCGAGTGATTCCTTTTGCCGCGACCGTCCT
>MUGK01000174.1 GCA_002007425.1 Chromatiales bacterium USCg_Taylor
ATCCTCCCATCATGAACAGCTACCCGCTCCTAGTTCAGGCTCATCTTGTGTTAGAAATAAGCCCCACCTTCAGGCTCATCTAGCATTGGAAGAGACTCCTTAGCGTCTACGTATGGGGTTTCGTCTTATAATGGCTTGATCAAAACTATCCATTATTTCCTTAGCAACATCACAGGAGGGGACAATCAATGACCAGCGATGAAGACGCGAATTTCATAAAAACTCTTATCGGTGTGCTCGGCGCGTTGGTCGTATTCTCGGTCGTCCTTATGTACTTTTCTAATGCTACCGGCGACGACGAGCCTACCGAGGAAGAAAAACAGGCGATCGCCGAGCGTATCGCCCCAGTCGGGCAGGTCGAGGTCGCCCCCGCGACCGAGTCCGTGGCCGCGAGCGCAGCCTCCGAACAAGTGCCTTCGGCGCAACCGGTGGAGAGTGGGCAAACCCCGGCGCTTGCCGAGAACGCTCCTGCGTCCGGTGCGGAAAACGCCTCCCCCGACGATAAGGGTAAGGCAGTCTATGACGGTTCCTGCTTCGCGTGTCATACCAGCGGGATCGCGGGCGCGCCAAAGCTCAGTGATAAGGCGGCCTGGGAACCACGCCTTGCGCAAGGTGTGGAGACCTTGGTCGCGCGCGCTATTCAAGGATTTCAAGGCCAGGGCGGAATAATGCCGCCAAAAGGCGGGCGCGCCGACCTGGCGGACGCGGACGTTAAGGCGGCCGTGATGTATATGGTGGACCAAAGCCGATAGCCTTATACCGGACGTAATCCGGCATAGGAAGCCACAAGCCACTTGGCGCCGGCCTGCGCGAAATTAACCTGTACGCGGGAATACTGGCCCTCACCTTCGAGCCGCAGGACGATGCCTTCGCCGAACTTGGCGTGCACTACCCTCTGGCCAAGTCGAAAGGCCGCATCGTGCTCAATACGTTGAAGTTGCGGGGGCATGGTTACGGTCCCTATGCGCACCTCGGCGATCAGTTCCGCAGGCATTTCCGCAATAAATCGCGACGGTTGCGGACGGTGTTCCGTTCCATGTAGGCGGCGGGTTTCCGCATGGGTAATGATGAGCTTTTCTTTGGCGCGCGTCAGCCCCACATAGCAGAGGCGCCGCTCTTCTTCGAGTTGGGTCGCATCATCGCTACAGCGTTGGTGCGGAAACAGACCCTCTTCCAAACCCACCAGAAACACGTTGCGAAACTCCAAGCCCTTGGCGGAGTGCAGGGTCATCAGTTGCACGCTGTCCTCGTAGTCGTTGGCCTGCCCCTCGCCGGCTTCCAGGGCCGCAATCGCGAGAAACTCCGTCAATGCGTCGGCGCCCTCGTCCAAGACTGCGATATAGTCGCCCGCCGCCCGCACAAGCTCTTCAAGATTCTCCAACCGATCGATTTCGCCCGCGGTCTTTTCCTTGCGGTAATGATCCTCGAGACCGGTTTCGATGATGACTGTTTTAACCAGGGTGCCGAGAGGCGTACCCATCGCGCCGGCTGACAAGTCCTCGATTAAACTTAAAAAGCGGCTCGCCGCGGCGGCGCCACGCGCCCCGAGAGCCCCGTCCCCGATCGCCGCTTGAGCCGCCCGCCAAAGGGGCGTCCCGGCGCGCTTGGCCGTATCCCGGATAATATCCAGGCTGCGTTGGCCGATGCCTCGATTGGGCGTGTTCACCACCCGTTCAAAAGCGGCGTCGTCCTCACGCCAGGCGATCAAGCGCAGGTAAGCAAGCACATCCTTGATCTCCGCGCGCTCGTAGAACCGGAATCCCCCGTAAACACGATATGGGATCCCGCGTTGCCGCAAGGTCTCTTCGAAGACCCGGGACTGGGCGCTGGTACGATAGAGGATCGCGTGATCGTCATAACGACGGCCATGTTCCTGCCAACCCTTGATGCGTTCAACGCAATAGCGCGCTTCCTCGTGCTCATTGAACGCGGCGAACAGGATGATAGGCTCGCCGGCGGCGCCATCGGTCCAAAGCTCCTTGCCGAGCCGGGACGAGTTATTCGCGATCACCGCGTTGGCGGCCTGCAGTATCGTCGCGGTCGAGCGGTAGTTTTGCTCCAAGCGCACCAGGCGCACGGACTCGAAATCCTTCTGAAACTTTTGCATATGTTCGACGCGCGCGCCGCGCCAGCCGTAAATTGACTGATCATCGTCGCCGACGACGAAAAGCTTGCCGCTCGTTCCGATCAGTTGACGCAGCCACGCGTACTGAATGGCGTTAGTATCTTGAAACTCATCCACGAGCACTTGTGGGAAGCGCTGCCGATAATGCGCGAGGACTTCGGGGTGGCGACGCCATAGCTCATGAGCCCGAAGCAGAAGCTCCCCAAAATCCACTAGGCCCAACCCCGCGCAGCGTTCCTCATACGCACGGTAGATCTTGATGAGGGTCTGAGCGTGCGGGTCCGCCACGCCATCGAGATGTTGCGCGCGCAGCCCCTCCTCCTTGCGCGCATTGATAAACCACTGCGCTTCTCGCGGGGCCCAAAGCGCTTCGTCCAGTTCGAGGTGACGGATCGCGCGCCGGATAAGCCGCAACTGATCGTTGCCGTCGATGATCTGGAAGTTCCGCGGCAAACCCGTTTCCTGCCAATGGCGCCGGAGCAGCCGGTGCGCGATCCCATGGAAGGTCCCAACCCAAATCGTGCGCTGCGGCGATGCCATTAGGGCCTCGATTCGGCCTCGCATTTCCGCGGCTGCCTTGTTGGTGAAGGTGACCGCCAAGATCCCGTGCGGCGAGGCCTGCCGCGTTTCGATGAGCCACGCGACTCGGTGGGCCAGAACCCGTGTCTTACCGCTGCCGGCACCCGCGAGAACCAAGGTATTGGCCGACTCCGCCGTCACCGCATTGCGTTGCGCGGTGTTGAGAGGATCGATAATACGCGAGACGTCCACAAGGCGGATTGTATCTGATCGACCGCGCGTCCGGGCCAGAAAAAGCGATAGGAAAAGAAGACTTCTGGCCGCCGCACGGGGTGGGGGGGCTAGAAGGCCTTCGTGCGGCGGCCGGGGTGGGATTGCACCTAAGCCCTAACCGAAATTGATCTTGGCCTCAAGATTAGTACGCGAGTCCGCGTTGCTCAAGGCCTCTTCCAATTCGATGCGTCCTTCCTTAAAGAGGTTGTATAACGCCATGTCAAAAGTCTGCATACCTTTGACGCCGCTACCCTCCATGGCTTCCTTGATCTTCTCGAGCTGTCCTTTGAGGACCAGATCGGCGATATGCGGCGTATTGACCAATATCTCCACCGCCGCACAGCGCTTGGCGTCGATACCTTGCACCAGGCGTTGCGAGATAATGGCCCGAACGTTGATCGCGAGATCCATCAACAACTGTTCACGTGCTTCGAGCGGGTATAGATTAATCACGCGCTCTAAGGCTTGATTCGCGTTGTTGGCGTGCAGCGTCGATAAACAGAGATGGCCCGTGTTGCAGAGCTCGATTGCGGCTTCCATCGTCTCCCGATCCCGGACCTCGCCGATCAGAATCACATCCGGCGCTTCCCGCAACGCACTCCTCAGCGCATGCCGGTACGATTTAGTATCGATCCCGATTTCGCGCTGGTTAATGATGGATTTAACATTAGGATGGGAGAACTCGACGGGATCTTCGATGGTTAGAATGTGACTGCTTGAATCATGATTCCTATGCCCGACCATGGCGGCGAGCGTTGTCGATTTTCCTGATCCCGTCGCACCCACCATAAGAATAAGGCCTCGCTTGTACATGACGAGAGGCTTGAGGATCGGCGGCAAGGCTAATTCGTCGATCGTGGGAATCATGGTGGGAATACGCCGCAACACCATGGCGATCTCCCCTCGCTGCCGGAGCACATTGACGCGAAAACGCGCCGATTTGTCTGCTAACGCGATGGCGAAATCACACTCCCAATTCGCCTCGAACATCTCGATCTGATGCGGTTTCATGATTCCGTAGGCGGCCGCCTTCGTCATCTCGGTCGACAACAAGGTCTTACCGACGGAACTCAGGTTTCCTTCGATATTAATCTTGACCGGCGCCCCGGAGGTAAAATGCAAATCGCTACCTTGCTTCTCGACCAAGAGCTTAAGGTACGGTGTGATGTCCATGGAACCTGGCGCTCGTGATTGAAAATTCGGATCGGAGACTGGTGCTCGCTCTGTTCGAGGTATTGGCTGCCGGCTTTAGCGCATCATCCCACTGCGCTCGTCGTCGTTGACTAGATTCAGGTGTTCCAATCCGACGGTCATGTCTCCTGATTTTGCCGCCTTACCCTCCAGTTTGATGCGGAGCCGCAGCTCATTCATCGAATCGGCGTTACGCAACGCCTCGTTATAGGTAATAAGCTCTTCTTCGTGCAAATCGAAGAGTGCCTGGTCAAAGGTCTTCATTCCGATCTCATTCGAGCGCTGCATGATACCCTTAATCTCGTGCACATGCCCCTTGCGGACCATGTCGGAGATCAGCGGTGAATTGAGGAGGATTTCAATCGCGGCCACCCTCCCGTCGCCGTTCTTTTTGCGCACAA
Organism: Chromatiales bacterium USCg_Taylor; assembly: GCA_002007425.1. Classification (GTDB taxonomy): domain Bacteria; phylum Pseudomonadota; class Gammaproteobacteria; order JACCXJ01; family JACCXJ01; genus USCg-Taylor. The sequence continues at coordinate 4,510 of MUGK01000174.1, forward strand.
GGCGCTGGGAAATCACTGCCTTTAGGTTTAACGAGAGATCCATTAGGAGCTGCGGGCGCCGCTCTTCCGGGAAGAAGTTAATGATCCGGTCCATGGCTTGATTGGAGTTGTTCGCATGCAAGGTCGCCATGGCCAGGTGCCCGGTCTCGGCGAAAGCGATGCCGAAATCCATGGTCTTGCGATCGCGGATCTCACCCAGCAAGATCACGTCGGGCGCTTGGCGCAGCGAATTTTTCAACGCGATATCCCAGTCATCCGTATCGACCCCGACTTCTCTCTGGGTAATAATACAGTTCTTGTGTTGATGCACGAACTCTATCGGATCCTCGATGGTGATGATGTGGCCGTAGCTGTTCTCGTTGCGGTGGTCGACCATCGCCGCGAGGCTGGTCGACTTACCGGAACCGGTCGCGCCCACCATGATCACGAGCCCGCGTTTCGCCAATGAAATCTCTTTTAGGCTCTGCGGCAATCCTAGTTTATCCAGGCTCGGGACTTGGGTTTCTTGCCGGTATACCCCATGCGCACGAACGCGTTGCAACGAAACCGGCCTATTCCTCCCGGGGAGATCGCGAAGTTGGATTCCTTGGTAGCCTCGAATTCCTTGACTTGCTTATCGTTCATGATCGCGTATGCCAGCGCCTTCGTATTGTTCGAGGTCAACTTGGTCTTCGACACCGGGACGATTTTTCCATCGATTTTTATCGCTGGTGGAAAATCAACCGTAACGAAAAGATCTGATCCCTTTTTCTCGACAATGACCTTCAAGAGGTCTCGCATGTAGTTAATGGCTTGTTCGCGCTCCATGACTTTGCTCCTGACTTAGGTTCGCCGCCGGTTTAGAATATTTCCTTATTCGCCGCTATCGCACGCGCGTCATTACGGCTAATGACATTCCTTTTCACGAGGTCCTGAAGGTTCTGATCCAGCGTCTGCATGCCGAATTGCGCCCCGGTTTGAATCGCGGAATACATCTGAGCCACCTTGTTTTCACGAATGAGATTACGAATCGCCGGGGTCCCGATCATGATCTCGTGCGCGGCCACGCGTCCCCCGCCCGTTTTCTTCAACAATGTTTGCGAGATCACCGCCCGAAGCGATTCTGATAGCATCGCACGCATCATGTCCTTCTCGGCCGCGGGAAATACGTCGACGATACGATCGATGGTCTTCGCCGCCGAGCTGGTGTGTAAGGTACCGAAGACCAGATGCCCGGTTTCGGCCGCCGTGAGCGCCAGCCGGATGGTTTCGAGATCGCGCATTTCACCCACGAGGATCACATCGGGGTCCTCGCGCAGCGCCGAGCGCAGCGCCTCATTGAACCCCAGGGTGTCGCGGTGCACCTCGCGCTGGTTGATCAAGCATTTCTTACTCGTGTGCACGAACTCAATCGGATCCTCGATGGTAAGAACGTGGCCGTACTCCTGCTCGTTGACGTGATTGACCATCGCGGCCAGGGTCGTGGATTTGCCGGAGCCCGTGGGTCCCGTGACCAAGACCACGCCGCGCGGATAGTCGGCAATGTCCTTAAATATCTTCGGCGCCTTGAGATCCTCGAGGGACAGTATGTCGGAGGGAATGGTGCGGAAAACGGCGCCCGCGCCTCGGTTTTGGATGAAGGCATTGACGCGAAAACGCGCGAGGTTCGGGATCTCGAAAGAAAAGTCGCACTCGAGAAATTCCTCATAATCCTTTCGCTGCTTGTCGTTCATGATGTCATAAACGAGGCCATGCACGACCTTGTGCTCCAGGGCGGGGACATTTATTCTACGGATGTCGCCATCCACGCGTATCATCGGAGGGAGGCCCGCGGAAAGGTGTAGATCAGAGGCGCCGTTCTTCACCGAAAAAGCAAGTAGTTCACCGATATCCATTGATTACTCCCCGTCGTATTCTGGAACTTTTGGCTCGCCGTCAACGTATCTCGCGCCTTGGCGTCGGAATTAAAGATAACGTCGCATGTATCGACACATGATTCCATTTCTTTGATCATGCTGACGCACACTTCCGCTGCGCCGTATGAGACGCTCCAGAGCACGCTCTTTTCGTTGCTGTACTCGCCGAGGATGAGGCCAGCGTTCTAGAATCATTATAGAACCCGACCGGCCTAACATGCGGCTCACCCCGATCGCAACGCTGAGATCCCGTATTACCTCTACGGCACGACGCTTTGGCCGAGCGCCGAACAGCGTGAGTCTGATCGCTGTTAGTAAAACGCGAACGTGTTCGGAAATACTCGCTCTCGCTGCCTACGGTCAACGCCTGTTCGGTGAGAACTATCTGCAAGAAGCCTTGCCGAAAATGCGCATGCTCGCCGGTCAACTCCTCGAATGGCACTACATCGGTGCTCTCCAGTCGAACAAAACCCAGGAAATCGCGAACGGGTTCACCTGGGTCCATAGCATCGACCGGGCAAAGATCGCACAGCGGCTCAATGAGCACCGGCCGGCTTATCTGCCGCGATTAAACGTATGTATTGAAGTCAACCTCGGCGCCGAAGCGACGAAATCGGGGGTGGCCTTGCGCGAATTACCGGCCTTGGCTCGCGCCGTGCTCGCCTGCCCGCGCTTACGCTTGCGCGGTCTCATGGCCCTTCCAGCGCCGAGTAAGCACTCCGACGAGCAACGCGCTAACCTTCGCGCGCTGGCCGAGGGGTATCATGCGTTACGCGCCGAAGGCATCGACCTCGACACCTTGTCGATGGGGACATCGGAGGATTTCGAAGCCGCAATCGCCGAAGGCGCAACCATGATACGCATCGGGACGGCTTTATTTGGCCCCCGCGGCGAAGCCACGCTCAAGGCATGAAGGGATTGTGATCTTATTCGGCGGTATTGATACACTTTTAGGGCGTGGCGCGATCCGTTGCCTGCGGAAAGTCTCCGCCGCCAACGGGTAAATAAGCATGCTGGAGGACCGACCCAGTGATCGGCGCCGCTTCTTGTGCCAACCCCGTCGCCAGGGTTCTCGCGGCGATGCATTAGAAACTATCAATAAAAAAAGCGGATGTGATGATACAAGGTACGATAGCTCTTATCGGGTGCGGCAACATGGGGAGGTGCTTGCTTAGCGGTTTGATCGCCGACGGCTACTCGATCCAACGCTTGCGTGCCTCCGACATCAGTGCGGACCGATTGCGGTTGATCACAAACCGCTTCCCCGTCTTAACGAGTACCGACAACACGCGCATCGTCCAAGGCGCCGACGTCGTGGTGCTTGCGGTTAAGCCTGAGGTGATGAAGACGGTCGCCACAACGCTTGCGGCGGCGATAGGGCGGCAGCGCCCGCTGGTGATTTCAATTGCCGCCGGTATCACCACCCGCTCGTTATCGCAGTGGCTCGGTCCCGAGGTTGCCATCGTGCGCGCGATGCCTAACACGCCGGCGCTGGTCGGTAGCGGTGCGGCAGCGTTGTTCGCCAACGAATTTGTGCAAGAACAGCAACGCGAGATCGCCGAGTTAGTGCTCCGCGCCGTCGGGCTTACCGTGTGGCTGGACGAAGAAACCCTCATGGATGCGGTCACCGCCGTCTCCGGCAGCGGCCCTGCCTATTTTTTCCTGCTCATGGAACTGGTGGAGCGATCGGCCATCGAGATGGGCCTGCCCCGCGACCTGGCCCGCTTGCTGACGCTGCAAACGGCGTTCGGCGCGGCCAAGATGGCGCTCGAAGCGAGTGTGGATACGGCCACCCTGCGCAACCAAGTCACCTCGCGGGGCGGCACGACTGAGCAAGCCATCCGGGTTCTTCAGGACGCTGGCCTCAGCGGCATCGTCGATCAAGCACTGAAGGCGGCGCAACGGCGCTCCCAAGAATTAGCCAAACTTTTCGGAGAATCCTAATGGCGGCAACCTATTTCACCGACGCCGGCACATTTCTAATCGAGTCCTTGTTCGGCCTTTATATTCTCACCATCATGCTGCGCTTTCTATTCCAGTGGCTGCGCGCCGATTTCTATAACCCGATCTCGCAGTTTGTGGTCAAAGCCACGGCGCCGTTGCTGCGTCCTTTGCGGCGTTGGATCCCGGGTGTGGGGGGTATCGACATGGCCGCGGTGATTTTGATGTTGACCTTGCAAGGGATCGAGATTTGGGTCGTTTATGTCATGCGTGGATATCATCCCTCGCTGGGCGGTTTATTACTTTCATCGGCAGCGGAAATACTGCGGCTTTTAGTCTATGTGTTCCTGATCGCGGTCTTTGCCCGGGTCATCGTGAGTTGGATTAACCCCGACGCGTACAACCCGGCGATTGTGTTGCTCGACACTCTTTCCGAACCGTTGCTTGCGCCCGCCCGGCGCTTGCTACCCCCCCTCGGAGGCTTGGATCTCTCGCCGGTGGTCGTCTTGATTGCGCTGCAGATGGTTTTGATGTTATTCATAGCCCCCTTGACAGATCTGGGCCACAGTCTTTTATGAAGCGCACTTGGTACCGGGAGCGGGCGGACGGTATAGAGATGCGGCTCCGTGTTCATCCGGGGATCCATAGCAATCAAGTCTTGGGTCCGTACGGCGACAGGCTTAAGTTAACCCTAGCGTTGCATAAATCTCGGTTGATGGCGATCTCACGCAGCTTTCAAAGCCGCCAGGTAATGCAACAGTTCCTCCTGGACCGCTTGATTGGCT
>MUGK01000175.1 GCA_002007425.1 Chromatiales bacterium USCg_Taylor
CACCAGGATTTGATTACACAGCAGGTGCTGTGAAAACGCGGCGAGGTAGTCCTCGGGCGCCGCTTGATAGGCGGCGCCCGGCGGAGGCCCGCCGCTATTGTTCACCAGAATATGTACGCGATCGGTTTGAGAAAGATAGTCCGCGAGCGCCGCTTTCACCGCATCCGGCCGGTTGAAATCCGCGACCAGCACGTGATGGTGCTGATTCTGATCGATGGCGAGCGCGGCTTTCACCTCATTGAGCCGCGCGCGATCACGTGCTAAGAGGGTCACGCTGGCTCCGAGTCGGGATAACTCGATCGCGATGGCCTTGCCAATCCCTTGGCTGCTTCCGCAGACGAGCGCTCGTTTGCCTATCAATGGAATGTTCATTCAGGTGGCCATAAATGCTCGTAATGCGCCCATCGATCCGGCAAATCCAAGTCCTCGCAATTATTATATACCGTCATTCCGTACAGGGAACCTACGGGATCCATTCAAACAATTACCTTATCTTTTTCGACACCCGTGAATACCTTTCCGGCTCACCCCAAGCTCGATGAGCACGAGCTGCTTCTGGCACAGATGCAGTTCGCCGATTTTCGCTCAGCCAACCTGTTCCGAATGCTTACCCGCCAAGTCCTTCCTGGGACTCTGCTGGATGTGGGCTGCGGCGGCGGCGGTATGGTGGCATGGCTGGTAGAGCATGGACACGACGCCCGCGGTATCGACCTCAACGCCGACACGGTGGCTGTCGCGCGTCCCTTCCTGGCCAGTCGCGGTTGCGATCCGATGCGGGTGTCGTCTCAGGGTCAGGCCGAGGCTCCCGTAATCGGCCACGATCGCCTGGCCCCTCGGTGGGAGGCCGTAGCAGAGGCTCCGCCTCAACGATGCGGGGGTCGATGAATAGCGGTGTCGGCGTCTCGATGCCGAGCCTGGTCCACCGTGCGTGATGCCGATGGCCGGCGAGGCTCCTAAGCGCATCGGCGGCCGCGAGCGCTTCCAGCTCCTTGCGATTGAGCCGAGCGCGCCGGGTGAGGTCGTGGATGTCGGTGAACGGTGCAGAGATCTGGGCCTCGACGAGCCGCTCGGCGGCGACCCGCGAGAGGCCCTTGACCATGCGGAGCCCGAGGCGCACGGCGACCTGCCCGTCAGCGGTTGGCTCCAGCGGAGTTGCCAGCCACGGGAGCGACGCCAGCTTGTCCACTGTCGCTATGATGAAGCAGGGGAGGCGACGGTACAGCGGCTCGTCCACCGCCACGATCGGTAGCGCGTTGTCGCGCGTGAAGTCGCACCGAGGATTCGCGCACACGATGCGGAGGTCGGTCGGATGGTCCTCGTTGGGCCGCAGGTCGAACGACTGCGCCTCGAACTTCGTGCCGCACCAGGACAGTTCTCGAGCGGGATCGGCGAGGGCTTCTGGCGGCTGTCGTTCTTAAACGCGATCGTCTTCGCTCGCGCACTGCTGCGGTCCGTGTCGCCCTTGCGCCCCATGCGATTCGGCGTCGCCTTCCGGCCAACCCAGAGGCCGATCTCGAACGGCCACTTGCCGAGCTTCTCGACGTCCTGGGGTGTGGCGAAAGCATTCGCGCAGTTGCCAAGCGATCCAAAGTCAGTCCCTCCACCGTGGAGTTGTGGGTGCAACGTAGTGCCGGCAAACGGTTGGACCGCTACGATTGGTCCGATGGTAAAGCCGGGCCATCGAGGCCGTGGAATCGTAGCTCTCCCGCCGTGGAACGACGGGTGTTGGCAATGCGTCTAGGATTGCCCACGGGCCGCTGCTGGCACTCCTCACTGCGACCTCTCTGCATGGTGGATTAGTTGATGCCTGGGCGCTGGGGCGCCGCAACGCGAAATCCACGGTCGATTGCCTGCTCGAGCGCTGGCGGCGCGACGGCCTGCCCGCCTACCCCAGTTCGACACGACACCGTCTTCCAGGGCGCGCATCAGTTCCCCGACGCCATTGGGCGCGTCAGCCGCCTGTGCCTGGCGCTGTGCGTCATCCCCGTCTTTGCCCAACCGCGCGAACCTGGGTTTCAGAACGCCATCGAGGGCTTCAACGGCCTCTGGCAAAGCAAACTCTGGCAACGCGTCCATTGCCGCAGCCAGAGAGACCTGCAACAACATTCGGACCGGTATGTTGCCGCCCATCGTGCGCGCAACGCCCGGCGCCGCGAGCAGGCCCCCCTTGCGCGGGACTTCACCTTCAACACGAATGCGCCTCTCGCAGGCACGCTCATCTTCCTGCGCCGCACCGATGCGGCCGGTCGTGCTCAACTCCCTCGGCCGGACATTCGAGGTCTCGACTCAATGGCTGCATCGCTTGGTTCGTTGCGAGGTCGACCTCACTCACCAGCGCATCCAATTCTATGCCCTGCGTCGCCGCGCACCGGGCGAGCAACCCCTGCTCATCAGCCTGCCCTATCACCGCACACAACGACCTTTCCACAGCGACTCATGAGCGATCGACAGTTGCTGAACATTTGTGACATCAACGTCAAAAAAGTGATCGACAGTTGCTGATAATCGCCCCGTAATCCTTGACTGACTAAGTCTCCGGTCGGATCAACCCCGGCTGTCGATCCCTATTGGATTACGAAAGCCGTTGTTAAAAGTTAAAGACATCTTTCCTCGGGTATCGTTGGAGCAGGTTGACGGTGAAGAAATGGGTTCCTCCCGCCACGCGATAACGTCGATAGTCCGGCACGAGCTAGAAATCCGGAATGTCGTACCTCGATCATCCCGGATTCCGCTTCGCTCCATCCAGGCTACTCGCTGGGGCGGGCGTGCCGAGGTACGCTGCGCGCTGTACATGCCGACCGTTACCGCCATCCGATGCAATCCCGTCATTCACGCCTTCGCAGAACGCCTGAAGGCGGCCGGGAAACCAGCTAAGGTGGTGATCGTCGCCTGCATGCGCAAGCTACTCAGCATCATGAACGCCATGCTCAAATCCAACGTACCCTGGAACCCAAATATCGCTTGACAATAAACACGGTTGCTTGCCCCTTTAATTCCAGTTTTCGAATTTCAACGTAACACTCATTGGCTTCGGCGTCGTCTCCCTGCGGCCCAGCTCGCGAAACTGGCCACGAGTCCAAAACCGCCAAGCGTGAACACCACGTACGCTGCGCGCACCCATCGGCTGGGCTGTTCGCATCGTTCGATGGCAACTCTAACGACCGGATCGCACACTGACGCCAGCAGCGCCCAGAGCGAGGCCGCGTAGACCATCATACATACGCCAAGCGCTACCAATAGGGCGCTGACAACCCAAGGCCACTTTCGCGGGCGACCCACTTAGCACTTGTTCCCGAAGCACTCCCGCTGTCGCGCGGAGCCCTTCTTGTTCTTGCGGCAAGCGGTTAAGACGTCATTGGTGAAGCTCTGACACTGGTTGACCAGAGACCAGCGCCCGGTTCTCCGTCCGATCTGCAGCAACCGATTCACGCAAGCTTCATCGACATCGTCGACCTTCTCGCAACTGGACCCGGGCGCCGTTGACTGCCCAGTGTGATCATTCACGCTGGTTTCAGTAACGTAAGGCGAATCTGGCTGAGCGTTCTCCTGCCCGGGAAGCGCAACACCAGGAACACCGCCGCCGGCGGGGCCCATGCTGGCCTCCACCGAGTCGGTTCGGATCCAGGTGTGCTTGACGCCCAACTGACGCCCAACCGGAATGTCTGCCGTTCTACTGCAGACGGAAACGTCGAGCCCGGTCTGGTCGCTGAAGAAGACCGGGTTGTTCAAGGCGTACGAGTATGCAGGCATTCCCTGGCCACGGCGGCAGTGGATCTGTAGCCACAACGGCTCTTCGAGTAGGAGTTCCGGCTGGAGGTACTTCCGGTGCTTGAGTCGTAGATCCGACTGCCGTTGTATATCGGATGGAAGCTGTCTGGGCCGCTTGTGCTCGGCAGATCATCGAACTGACCCGGTAGGCGTGAGCCAAGGTTCAGCGTCCCAGTGGTCACAGCGCGACCAAACGGCTCGTACTCTGCGGAGAAAACCACCGTCTGGGTAGCGTCGGTCGCTTTGAGCGTCGCCCCCAGATGATTGCCGTGAAGGCCGTAGGCTGCGCCATTGACAAGCGGCCCTCCTGACGAGACAGAAGCGACGGGTCCAACACCCGCGCTATCCCAAGTAGCTGTGAGTAGTGCTACCGGTTCACCACCAAGGTAGACGTAGTCGAATACTGGCCGCGGATTAGCTTCAATGATGCTGTTGTAACCGATTTCAGAAAGCAGCTTTCCGTCCACATCCCAGAACTCTTGGACTGACACCCTGTTCATCGGTTGTTCCCGAAAGACCCGCCGCGCAAGGCCGTCATAGCTGTACTGATTACGGAAGCTTGGAAGCCCGTCAAGGAGGCCTGTTCCAAGCCCGCCGCGGAAGTAGCCCAGTTTCCAACTCAAACCACTGGGCTCAATCACTTCGACGGGCCGGCTTTCATTGGCCGTGTAGATGTACTCCCGCAACGGAACCGACGCTCCCGATTGTTTGAGGTTGTTGAGTTTGAAGCCGACGTAGGAATAGTTCGTCGTTGTCGTTCCGCGGGTCGCGCTCGAACGGTCTCCTGCCGAGTTGTAGGCGTATGACAGGACGCCATAGGCGCCAACTCGTCCTGACAAGCTCGCCGACTTGAGTTCCGATCGCTCTGAATAGATGAAATCCTGGCTCTGGGTGGCAGATGTCAGAGGCATATCGACGAGCTTCTTGATGTTGCCCCTTCCGTCGCGTGACTGAATCCACTGGTCAAACACCGTTGAGGCGCCGGCCATAGTTGTTCGCCGCAGCTCTGTGCCGTCAAGGCTCGTGGTTATCACCGTAGAGAGACCGGAGAAGGTCGTCCATTGGGTTGGTCTTTCACCTTGATAGCCAATACCCGAGACAATCGTCACCGTCGACGGGACCCCTGCGGACATCGTGGTGCTCGTTAAACCTTCCAGTTGCATAAATTCTGGGGGTAAGCGGCGGGAAATGGCGTCGGACATAGGGTTTAGTGAGTTTTTTGCTTTTCGCTGGATATCACCGT
>MUGK01000176.1 GCA_002007425.1 Chromatiales bacterium USCg_Taylor
CGACACGGAGGATCGGCGCTTGTTCGTCGAGCGTCTCGCCGAGATTGGCGTCAAGACCGCCCGCAGCCAGGCGTGCCACTCGCTCGACGAAGCGCGCGGCGCGATCCGGGCGATCGGGCTGCCGGTCATGCTGCGCGGCGGCTTTACCCTTGGCGGGAAGGGAAGCGGCATCGTCCAACTCGAAGCGGAAATCGACGCAGCGCTGCGGCGCGCTTTCACCGGCGCTGCCCAGGTGCTCGTGGAAGAGTGCCTTCAGGGCTGGAAGGAAATCGAGTACGAGGTTGAACGCGACGTGCGCGACAACTGCGTAACAGTGTGCAACATGGAAAACCTTGATCCCATGGGCATACACACCGGCGAATCGATCGTCGTCGCACCGTCCCAGACGCTCAATGACACGGAGTATCAGCTGCTGCGCTCCGTCGCGATCCGCACGATTCGCCATCTCGGCATCATCGGCGAGTGCAATATCCAGTACGCACTCGACCCCGATGGCGTCGACTACCGCGTCATCGAGGTCAATGCGCGGCTTTCCCGATCGAGTGCGCTCGCGAGCAAGGCGACCGGTTATCCGCTCGCGTACGTCGCCGCCAAGATCGCGCTGGGCTATGCACTTACCGAAATACCGAACGGCATCACGCGCCGCACCACGGCGTTCTTCGAGCCCGCACTGGATTACCTCGTATGCAAGGTTCCGCGCTGGGATCTTGGCAAGTTCCAGGGTGCGTCAACCCGGATTGGCACTGAAATGAAGAGTGTCGGTGAGGTGATGGCGATCGGCCGCACGTTTCCGGAAGTCATCCAGAAGGCAGTGCGCATGCTCGACATCGGCGTGCGAGGCCTCGATCCAGGCGCATTCCGGTTCGATGATCTCCGCGATGAACTGCGCAACGCCACCCCGCTGCGGATCTTCGCCATTGCGCAGGCGATTCGAGATGGCATCAGCACCGATGAGATTCACCAGCTGACGCGGATTGACCGGTGGTTTCTGCATGCCATCGAACCCATCGTCGAGACGTACGGCCAACTCGCGCGCTCTTCACTTCCCCTGGCTGCGGGCACGCTGCGCGATGTCAAGCGCCTCGGATTCTCGGACCAGGCGATCGGAAAGCTGGTCGGCGCGGCGGAGGAGAGCGTTCGCGCCGAGCGCAAGAAACACGCAATCGAACCCCACTTTGCGCAGATCGATACCATGGCGGGCGAGTTTCCCGCCGACACCAACTACCTCTACGCGACTTACCATGCCCGCGTTTCCGACATTGCATCATCGCGGCACAAGAAGGTCCTGATTCTCGGGTCCGGCACGTACCGAATCGGTTCGAGTGTCGAGTTCGACTGGTGTGCCGTCAACGCGGCCCAGGCAGCCTCTGCCCTCGGCTACGAGACGATCATGCTGAACTACAATCCGGAGACGGTCAGCACCGATTATGACATCTGCGACCGCTTGTACTTCGATGAGATTACCCTGGAAACGGTGCTCGACCTGAACGAGTACGAGCGTCCAGACGGTGTCGTGGTCAGCATGGGTGGCCAGATCCCGAATAATCTCGCGATGCGGCTGGCGAAGGCCGGGGTGAGAATCCTGGGCACCAGCGCCGAACGAATCGATGCAGCCGAGGATCGCAGCAGGTTCAGTTCGCTGCTTGACGACCTGGGCATTGATCAGCCGCGCTGGTCGCATGTTACCGACACGGCGCAAGCCGGTCACATCGTGCAACAGTTAGGCGGATTTCCCGTGTTGGTGCGTCCGAGCTACGTCCTCAGCGGCGCGGCGATGGCGGTCGCGCACGAACCGAGCGAGCTGCGCGGCATCCTGGCGCAGGCCTCGGTTGTTTCACCGGAGTACCCCGTCGTCGTTTCCAAATTTGAAACCCATGCGCGCGAAGTCGAGATCGACGCCGTTGCTGACCGGGGTGAGCTGGTGCTGTGGGCGATTTCCGAACACATCGAAGACGCCGGCACCCACAGCGGGGATGCCATCCTGGTGCTGCCGCCCCAGACGCTCTACATCGCGACCATTCGACGCGTCAAGCAAATCGCAGTGGCGTTGGCGCGCGCGCTGTCGATTACCGGTCCATTCAATGTTCAGTTTCTCGCGCGGCACAACGCGGTCAAGGTCATCGAGTGCAACTTGCGGGCCTCGCGCAGCTTTCCGTTCGTTTCGAAGGTGACCGGCGAGAATTTCGCCGCGGAAGCCATGCGCCGGATGCTCGGGGTAACGCGTGAGATCGTCAATCAGAGCCTGGATCTTGACTATGTCGGTGTCAAGGCGCCGATGTTCTCGTTTTCCAGGGTGGCGGGGGCGGATCCGATGCTCGGCGTAGAAATGATGAGCACGGGCGAGGTGGGCTGTCTCGGACGCGATTTGCACGAAGCATTGCTGCATGCTCTGCTCGCGACCGGCACGCGTTTTCCGCGAAAGGGCGTGCTGCTGTCGCTGGGTCCCGTCGTCGATAAGTACTGGTTTGCCGACGAAGCGCGAATCATTGTGCACGAGCTGCAGTTGCCCATTTACGCGACGCGCGGCACCGCCGAAATACTTGCCGAACTCGGAATCCCGTGCAACGCCGTTGAGAAAAGCTCCGGAGCGGGCACTAGCGCGCTCGATGTACTCGAGCGCGACCTGGTCGATCTTGTAATTAACATTCCGCGCGAGTATGACCAGTACGGACGGCCCGACGGCTACTTGATCCGCCGCCAAGCAATCGACCTGGGGGTGTCGCTGGTTACCGACTTGCCGCTGGCCCGCGCAATCGTCGAGGCGCTGCGTTGGCGCAAACCATCGAGTCTTGAGATCCTCGCCCTGAACGACTACGTCGCGCGCGAATTGCCCTCGCCGTAGGCAAACGTAGTTTGCATGGACAGGTCCCTGACCCTGGTGCGCCTCAAGAATGGGTCGTGCATCTGCGCGCGTACTCGCATCAGCCGACGGCACTTCGGGCATTCGACCGAATTCGCCGCTTCGCGCGTTATGGCGAGAATGTGGACTGCCCAACAAAAACGCTGTAGGTTCGTACGCCGTTTATACTACGCGGGGAGCTAAACGTATATGGCCGATCCTGCGCATTCAATAGACGCACCGGTTGAGCGCGGCTGCGTCAATGAGCCGCCGCCGTTGGAGGGACAGGCCGAAATCCTGAATTTGGCGCACCTATTGATCCGCGACACCAGCGATCACATTGTCTTCTGGAATACCGGTGCAGAAGAGCTCTACGGCTGGACCAGCGGCGAAGCCTTAGGACAGGTATCACATGACCTGTTCCAGACGCAGTTCCCCGAGCCCCTGGCGAGCATAAGAGCGCAACTTTGGCGGGACAGTCAGTGGAAAGGCGAGCTCCTGCATCGGCGGCGTGACGGCGAACAGATTGCCGTAGCCAGCCATTGGGTGTTGCACCGGAATGAGCAGGGCCTGCCGCGCGCCATCCTCGAGGTCAATAATGACATTACCGAGCTTAAACACTCAGAGCAGACGATTCAGCAGCTCAACACGGCTCTGGCGAACGCCATGCCGGGTATTTCAAGGCTCGATGCCAGGGGGCGGTACACCGAGATCAACGAGCACTATACGCAGATGCTCGGCTACGCCTCTTCCGAATTACTCGGTAAAGACTGGAGAGCAACAGTTTACCCGGAGGATCAGCCGACCGCGTTGCAGGCCTACGAGCGTTTACGCGCCGAGGGTAAAGCGGAGTTTGAAGCCCAGGCAATACGCAAGGATGGCTCGGTATTCTTTCAGCGCGTGCTGCTGGTTGCGATCGCCGATCCCAGCGGCAAATTTGCCGGGCACTATGGTTTCATGCGCGACATCACCGACCGCAAACACGAGGAGCAGCTACGAGAGTCGCGCGAACGCTTGCGCGCGTTCGCCATCCACCTCGATTCGGCTATCGAAACCGAACGCGTTCGTATCTCAAGGGAGATCCAAGATGGGCTCGGGCAGGTACTGACGACTCTGGCTATTGATCTAGCCTGGTTGAATAATCGGATGCAAAATACGGACCGGGACGGGACCGCCAGCTCCGTTGGACAAAAGATCGCGTCGATGTCCGAGCTAGTCGATAGCGTGATCGGTGACATCCGGCGCATTGCGAGCGACTTACGGCCTCCCTTGTTAGACAAAGTCGGGCTATCCGCGGCCATTGAGGCGCACGCCCGGCAGTTCCAAGAACGCACGGGGATCCGCTGCCACACAACGCTCCAAGACGAAATCGATATCGCCCAAGAGCGAGCGGTGACCGTGTTCCGCATCTACCAAGAAGCGATGACCAATGTAGCTCGCCATGCCGGCGCGAACTGCGTCACCATCCGGGTATCCCAGCGGGATGATGTACTGACGCTTGAGGTCCAGAACGACGGACGTGCCATCAGCACCGTCGAGGCTTCAAACCCACGCTCCCAAGGCATGCTGGGAATGCAAGAACGCGCGCGGATCCTGGGAGGATCGCTCGACGTCATAGGCATCCCTGGCACCGGCACTGTGGTTAGACTGGAGGCGCCCAAGAACCACGTTTTGACGACTCAGGCGCAGGCAACTGGACAGAGGGAAATCTCCAATACCATAAGGATCTTGATCGTCGATGACCACCCCCTGATCCGTCAAGGAGTGAAACAGATCTTTATGGAGGATGGTCTAGCGGTTGCCTTCGATGAGGCGCACGACGTTGCCAGCATGCATGAGCGCATCTATACTAAGGACTTCGATCTGGTGTTGCTTGAGCTTTCGCTGCCGGGCACGAGTGGGCTTGACTGCGTACGCGAGCTCAAGCGCATACGACCGAAACTGCCGATCCTCGTGTTATCTATGTACAGCGACAGTCAGTTCGCCCTCCCGGCGCTAAAGGCCGGGGCAGCAGGTTATCTGACTAAGGAACGGGCGCCTAAGGAACTGCTCAGGGCCGTCAAGAACATCCTCAAGGGCGATAAATACATAAGCTCCGAACTGGCAAACTGCCCCACGAGATCCTCTCACAAAGGGAATTTCGGGTCATGCTGCTGATCGCGTCCGGCGAAACGCTGAGCGCCATTGCGAAGCAGGCATCGCTCAGTCCTAAGACCGTGAGTACCTATCGCAGCCGCATACTTCGAAAGATGAACCTAAGGACGAACGCTGACCTGACTCGATACTGCACGCGCCATACGCTCATTTAGTAACCGAGCTACATTGTAGCTTCGGCCTGATCGAAGGTTTTTTTGTTGTGCGCCGATCGGGCTGCCGCGCCTAATTCCCCAAGGAGGGGCGACGAGTTCGCTGCGCCGCCGAGATTGTAAGGCATCCCTCACAAAGATCAAGAATGAGTCTCTTCCAATGCTAGATGAGCCTGAAGGTGGGGCTTATTTCTAACACAAGATGAGCCTGAACTAGGAGCGGGTAGCTGTTCATGATGGGAGGA
>MUGK01000177.1 GCA_002007425.1 Chromatiales bacterium USCg_Taylor
ATACCGCTCGGATGCGAAATCTACCTCAACGCCTCGACCGACGGTCATATCTGTGTCTGAACTACCGTCAAATGACAATTGATTCACAGCCTCTCAGGGATGCCGTTCAAGATGGAATACCGTCTCGTGGCACGTGACGGCACCTCAAGATGGTTTCAAGAGTATGGTGTGGTGATAACTGATGCCATTCAGAAGAGGCGGTATATGTACGGGACCATGGTAGATATCACCGACCGCAAGGGGGCCGAAGCGTAGCTTCACGGCCACTGGCCCCGCGGCTAGGCCACTACTCTCGCATTAAATACGGTCAAGGTGTCATGCGGCGGGAGGAAGAAACCGTGGTCTTCCCAAATGCTGCGTCAGCGCGTTTCTTCGGCACCTACAGGAGTCTCGCTGAGCGTGGAGGTTTCGCGGTATAAGCACCCTAAGCAGCGCTGGAAGGTGTACCAAGCCGGATCACCGACCAGGATACGGGCGGCCTCATCGGCGTTACCACCGAGCAGACTAAACGGCAATGTCGCGATATAGATACCGGCGCCGACCACCGTGGCCGCGATCCCAAGCGGCCGTGCCAGGAGTCCGTCGGCGGCCATGTAATCGGCTTTCGTCGATGGATTGGCGTAAGCGGAGTGGAACCGCCGACCGTAATTGTATTGATAGGCACCGCCACCCAGCTCGGCCACGTGGTCGGCCCGGGCCACCCGCGCCGTGGTGAAAGGTGCGGTCGCGCATGCCGCCGCGATAATATAGGGCCATAAACGAGATGAGAATTTCAGCATGTCAACCTCCGCAGACAAAACCCGTTTCGCTACACTAGTATAGCGCGGATGAACCCTGGTGGCCCGCAGGCCGAATATCTAAAAAACCCTATCAGGCCCGCTTCCCTGTCCTCGGGAGGAACCTATGACCCATGCTGTCGGTGATTCAACTGCGAATCTAAGCCGTTGCGATGTGCTGGTCATCGGCGGCGGTCCCGCCGGTTCAGCGGTGTCCGCCCTGCTGGCCGAACAAGGCTGGCACGTGGAGGTGCTGGAGAAAGACCGGCACCCGCGCTTCCACATCGGCGAATCCCTGCTGCCGCAAACCCTGCCCATGCTGGAGCGCCTCGGGGTTTTGGCCGAGGTAGAAAAGATCGGCCTGCGAAAATACGGAGCCGAGCTGGTATCCCACGACCATGGCCGCTCGCGCACGGTCTATTTTGGCCGCGCCCTGGGTGGCGCCCGGCCTTACGCCTATCAGGTGCGGCGTGCGGATTTCGATCGCATCCTGTTTGCAAATTGCGCGGCCAAAGGGGCGCGTACCCATACCGGCGTTCGGGCGCGGCAGGTGGAATTTCGTCCAGGACGGACCTCGCTTGTCCACGCGCAGAATGGGCAAGGACAGGCCAGAACCTGGGAGGCGCGCTTCGTCGTGGACGCGACCGGCCGTGACACCTTCCTCTCCGGCCAGTTAGGCGGCAAGCGGCGCAACCCGCGCCATAACAGCGCGGCGATCTTCAGCCACTTCGAGGGAGTGCGCCGGCTTGGCGGGCGCGACGAAGGCAACATCAGCATCGCCTGGTTCGAGCACGGCTGGTTCTGGGTCATTCCCTTCAAGGACGGGATCACGAGTGTCGGCGCGGTGTGCTGGCCCGCCTATCTCCAGGGCCGTCAGACCGATCCTGACCAATTCTTATGGGACACGATCGCGCTTTGCCCGCCGCTTGCGGAGCGCATGCAACACGCCAAACTCGCCATGCCCGCACAGGCGGCCGGCAACTACTCCTATCAGCGCACTACGATGAGGGGCGATGGCTATATCATGGTGGGAGACGCCTTTGCCTTTATCGATCCGGTGTTCTCGAGCGGGGTCCATCTAGCGCTCAATAGCGCCACGCTCGGCGCACGGGCGGTGGATGCCTACCTGCGCGGAAGTCCCGAATATCCGGCCCGGTTGCGCACCTTCGAACGCAGCGTGCGCTGCGGTGTCGGGACCTTCTCGTGGTTCATTTACCGCTTCACCCAGCCGGCCTTCCGGGAGCTTTTCATGTCGCCAAACAGCTTTTTTAAAATGGAGGAAGCGGTGTTGTCCGTCCTAGCCGGCGACGTGTTCCGGAATCGCCGCGCGGCCTTGCCTATTCTGCTGTTCAAGTTGAGCTACTATCTGGTCTCACTCAAGGATATCCGGCGCAACTGGGCGGCCTTCCGGCAGCGAATGGAAGGCGTCCCGGCCCCCAAGACGGCCTAACGGGAGGAAGATAAACTGCAAGCACCAAGAAAGGCGAGCGTGGTAGCGACCGAGCAGGACCCTGGCGCCGCCAGCCATGTGCCGTCGGGTCGACGTCCAAGGCCCGCGGCAAGCGAGGTTCTGCATGTGGGCTACGCGGAGAGCGAAGGGGCACAGACGCTGCTACAGGGCCGGTTTCCTCTCGCCCGGATAGATTTCAGTGATGTCCGGCCGCCTGAAGCGACGGGTCCCTGGCCGTTCGTGCGCCTCAAGCTGCCACAACTCCAAGCGGTCCCGCTCGCCGAGGTTTGGACCAGCGGGCTCCCGGTTCAATATTTCCATCACGATGGTCTTTGGCTCGCCGCTAACAAAGAGATCCTGTTCGGTTATTTCGAGGAGCATGAATCGGCAGGGTCCACGCTCGCGGGGTTGATCCATGCGGCCTATCGCCGCATCTTGACGAATATTCGCGGTTCAGGGTATCCCCACTTGCTACGCGTGTGGAACTATCTGCCGGAGATCAATGAGCTCTCAGACGGTTTCGAGCGCTATCAGCAGTTTTGTATTGGCCGGCATCAGGCACTCATGGAGGAGCGGGTGGAATTCCACCGCGGCCTCCCCGCGGCGACGGCGATGGGCACCGGGCCGGGACCGGTACAGATTTATTTCTTGGCCAGCCGCTGGGAGGGTGTTCAAATCGAAAACCCACGCCAAGTGAACGCCTATAACTACCCGCGCCGCTACGGCCCCGAGAGTCCGTCCTTCGCCCGTGCAACCTTACTCTCCTCCGCGTCGGGCAACCACCTCTTCATCGCCGGGACGGCCAGCATAGTCGGCCACGCCAGCCGCCATGCCGGCAATCCTTATCGACAGACCGTCGAGACCCTGGACAACATCGAATCGGTGATCGCAACGGCGCTCGTTGCGCACCCGCGGTGGCATGGGGGGAATCCCACGTCCAAAGCTGCGCTCTTGAAGGTGTACCTGCGCCGTCCTGAACACCTTCCGGCCATCGAAAAGGCGCTTGCCGCTCGGCTCGGATTGGTACCGCGCTGCCTGTTCCTGCGAGGCGATACTTGCCGCAGCGCATTGCTGCTCGAGATCGAGGGAATCGTGAGCTTCGCGAATGCCGAACCCGTCGGCGCGGGTGAGCGTTAACTTCCGAAAGCCGCTCGACCTCGCGCCCCAGCTCACCCCTGAGCACCTAAAACCCCGCCCCGACCGCGGCTTGAGCCCTCCACCGACTGGTGGTACGGTGGAATCTACTATCCTTTCCCTCGGACTTCCATATTCGAACAGCGGATCTATAATTGGAGTTGCTATGTCTACTGCAAAGAAAGCTTCCATTCGTCGCCCTACGGCCAAGAAGGGTGTTGCAGGGAAACCAATCAAGAGATTGTCGGGAAGTGAGAGATCCGCCAAGCGCACATCGACCTCAATCGCCGACCGCGTTATCTATGACTCCCCATTAAAGCCGCGCCATCTTTCTCGCGCAGAGATTGAATCGATCGTAGACGAGATTTTCCGTTAAACAGTTTACGCATGGGCGTCCGGAACGCGACAAGCCGATACGATCGCTCGGTCTTCCTGAACTGCCCGTTTGACGATACTTATAAACCGATCCTGGATGCAATCATGTTCTGCATCCACGATTCGGGTTTTGTCGCCGAAATCGCCCTCAACGATATCGGGACTGGCAAGACTCGCCTCGCGAAGATTGTCGAAATGATCGGACGCTGCCGATACTCGATCCACGACCTAAGTCGCGTCGACGAGCCACGCCTCAATATGGCATTCGAGTGCGGAATCTGTTACGGCGCATTGGCTTTCGGAGGAGGGCGGCATAAGAGCAAGGATCTGTTCGTCTTGGATGCCGAAGACCATCGCTACAAGAAGACGATGAGCGATATCGCCGGTCAGGACGCCGACGTTCACCATAACGATCCACTCAAAGCCATCGATTGCGTCCGCAGCTTTCTGGCACGCAAGTCGGGTGTAAAGCCCTTTCCGGGAGCGACCTACATCGCTCAGCGCTACCGTCGTTTTACGGGTGCCCTGCCGGGGGCAGCGTCCGCTGCCAAAGTGACAATCGACGAATTGAGGATACTTAAATACCTCCCTGACCTGGTCAATTTGATGGTCACCTGGCAGCAGAAGAATCCTTGATGGGATCGGGCATCTCCGCAATGGCTCGTCTACACCTCCCCGGCGCTCACCCACCCCGATCACCCCGAAGGCTGGCCGGGGCCGAAGGGGCGGCCCTGCTTGGCACACCGAGGGATGCAATAGCCCAATAATTTCCCCCATTCTGGTCGTCCATTAGTACTGTTCCTTTGAGGAGAAATGGCGTTTATGTTTTCCTATATCCACTCTTCCCTGGCTTTTTTCTCTGCCTATACCCGGGATACGGACGCAATTTATAAGGTTATTGACACGCTAATTTATCGACGATATTATTCTCTCTGGCTTCGAATAATTCTCGAAAGAGCTTCCGTCAAGAAGTGTGTAAATAAGTTCAGGCGGCCTTTCTGAGGGGGTCATCATTTTTTCGTATGCCATCGGCGAACGGGATGCCGCGATAGA
>MUGK01000178.1 GCA_002007425.1 Chromatiales bacterium USCg_Taylor
GCCGCCAAGGATAAGGGCCGCAACCGCGTGCATGTCTATGCGGCGAGCGATGAGGAGCTGGCGCAGCGCAAAGGCGAGATGCAATGGATCCCGCGCCTCCATCAAGCCCTCGCCCAAAACCGTTTCCGTCTCTACGCCCAGCCGATTGTCGCCCTGGGCGATCACGGCGCCGACGTCGAGTATCAGGAGGTGTTGCTGCGCCTCGCCGATGATGAGAAGGGCGTGCTGCTGCCGGGGGCCTTTATCCCCGCCGCCGAGCGCTACCAGCAGATGCAGGCGCTGGACCGGTGGGTGGTCCAAACGGCCTTGGCGAACCTAGGCGCCCACGGCGACTCGGCGCGGCTCGGCATCAATGTCTCCGGGCAATCCCTGGGCGATGCGGGCTTCCTCGACTACGTGATCGAGCAACTGGAGCACAGTCGGGTGGTGGGCGGGCGGATCTGCTTCGAGATCACGGAGACCGCGGCCATCACCGATCTCAAGCATGCGCTCAATTTCATGCATGCCCTCAAGCAGCGCGGCTGCCGTTTCGCGCTCGATGACTTCGGCAGCGGGTTGTCCTCCTTCGGTTATCTCAAGACTCTGCCGGTGGACTACTTGAAGATCGATGGCCGCTTCGTGCAGGACCTCATCGAGGACCCCTTCGATTGCGCCATCGTGCAGGCCGTGCAGCAGATCGGGCGGGTGCTAGCGATCAAGACCATCGCGGAGTCCGCAGAGACCGAGCCGATCCTGGAGCGGCTCCGGGCGATCGGCGTCGATTACGCCCAGGGCTACGCAATCGCCAGGCCCGCGCCGCTCGCGGCCCCTTGAACCCGTGCGCACCGGGCCGCGCTCGCGCATGCCCGCAATGCGGCGATGCGGGCTGCTCCGGGCCCTTCGAAGACGATTTCTCAGGGCACCTCCTTACGGTACCCATCAGTATCGTTAAACTGTTACCCAGGTCCATGGACTAAACAATATTTGGCGACGATCGCACGATCGCCGGCGGTCATGCTGTGCACACGCGCGGCGGAGAAGGTTTGATCAAAATTGTCCCTGACCCAGGTAATGGCACCCCGAGGAATCAAGCGAGTGGCGACGACCCCATAGCCGATTTGCTCATTTATCAACTGCAGTTGCGTGTGTGGATGAAGCATGGCGTCGCTCTATATTTGCTCCGTTAATCGGTTAAGTGCAAGCATTGCTCCTCAGCGCAACTGGTCCGTTTTAGCTTTCCCGTCACCGAGCCTCATGGCGGTGATCCTCGCTGCTCGGTTGCCCGGCTCACGCGGCTTTGGTTTTCGCGCCCGAGCCGCGTGCAGATATAACGGCCTACGTCGATTAATTTATTGAGATCAACTCCGGTCTCGATCCCCATGCCATGGAGCATATAGACCACATCTTCGGTCGCGACATTGCCGCTGGCGCCCGGGGCGTAGGGACAGCCGCCGAGCCCGGCCACCGAGGCATCGACCACTTCGGCACCGAGGTCGAGACAGGCCAGGATGTTGGCGAGCGCTTGGCCACGGGTGTCGTGGAAATGTAGCGCGAGCCGCGCCGCCGGGACCTGCCCGGCGCAGACGGCGAACACATCCCGCGCTTGCAGGGGCGTCGCCAGGCCGACGGTATCGCCGAGTGCGATTTCCGCACAGCCGAGCCGATAAAAATCAGCGGCGAGCTTGGCCACGGTCTCCGCGGCGACCGCACCCTCGTAGGGACAGCCGAACGCGCAGGAGACATAAGCACGTACCGCGAGCCCCCGCTGGCGAGCCTCGGCGATGACCGGGGCCAGGCGTTCCATGGATCCCGCGATGCTACAGCGGCTGTTCTTTTGGCTAAAGGTCTCCGTGGCGGCGGTGAAGACAGCAATCGCCCGCGCATTCACGTGGAGTGCCCGTTCCAGTCCTCTGTGGTTGGCCAAGAGCACAGGGTACTGTACGGAATGCTTGCGCTCGATGCGGGAATACACCTCCTCGGCGTCGGCGAGTTGCGGCACGGCCTTGGGATTGACGAAGCTCGCCGCCTCGATGACCGGGAGCCCGGTCGCCGACAGCCGATCGATGAACGCTACTTTGGTTTCGGTAGCGAGCATTGTGGGCTCATTCTGCAAGCCGTCGCGGGGGCCGACTTCCACCAGCTTGACCCGTTTTGGATAGCGGATGGTCATGGGATCACTCAGAGATCTCTCAGGCCGAGGTGTCTTGCCAAGACGGCTTGCGCTTCTCCACAAAAGCCGCGATCCCTTCGCGTGCCTCCGGCGAGCTGCGTAGCCGTGCAAGGAAGGCCTCAACCGTGTCGAAATCTGCGTGCGGTAGCGGCGAATAGCTCGCGATCATGCGTTTGAATTCGGCGATCGCCGTCGGCGCTGACTTGAGCGCGCGCTCGATTTGGATATCCAGGGCCCGATCCAATTCGCTAGGCTTGACGACCTGGTGCACCAAGCCGATGCGCAGGGCTTCTTCGGCGCGGATGGCTTCGGCGCTGATCGCCAACCGAAGGGTCTCGCGCAGGCCGATGGCCTGAAGGATATAGGGCGCGATCATGGCCGGCAGCAGACCCAGCCTGAGCTCGGTAAGGGCAAAGCGGGCGCTGTCGCCGGCGATGGCGAGATCACAGCAAGCGATGAGACCCACGCCGCCGCCGTAGGCCGGGCCTTGAATGCGCGCGATGCTCGGCTTGCTCAGTCCGTGGAGGGTCTGCAAGAGCAGGGCGAAATTCTTGCTCTCATCGCCATGAGATCCCGGTTCCGGTCTGGCGAGGGCTGTTAGCCAATCCAAATCGCCGCCGCTGCAAAACGACTCACCGCTCCCGGTGAGGATCAAGACGCGGACCGTGGGATCGCGTTCCAGCGTTTGCAAGTGGGACAGCAGGGCACCGATGAGGTCGGCATCGAGGGCGTTGTGCCGCTCCGGGCGCTGTAGCATTAAGGTACACGCCCCGCGCCGGTCGATGGTGACAGATAAAGATTTTGTCGCGGGCATAGGTTCACATCCGAAAAATACCAAAGCGCGTGGCGCGAATCGGCGTATTCCTCACCGCGGCGAGCCCCACGCCCAAGACCTCGCGCGTCTTGGCCGGGTCGATGATGCCATCGTCCCAGAGCCGCGCCGTGGCGTAGTAGGGATGACCTTGCACCTCGTATTGGCCCCGGATCTGCTCCGTGTAGGCGTGTTCCTCGTCCGCGCTCCAGCGTTCCCCGCGCGCGTCCGTGCTCTCACGCTTGACCGCCGCCAGGACCGAGCTGGCGATTTCACCGCCCATCACCGAGATGCGCGCGTTCGGCCACATCCAGAGAAACCGCGGCCCGTAGGCGCGGCCGCACATGGCGTAGTTACCCGCCCCGAACGAGCCGCCGATGATCACCGTCAGTTTCGGCACCGCCGCGCACGCGACCGCCGCGACCATCTTGGCGCCGTCCTTGGCGATCCCTTCGTGCTCGTATTTCTTGCCGACCATGAAGCCGGTGATGTTTTGCAAGAACACCAACGGGATCTGCCGCTGACAACAAAGCTCGATGAAGTGCGCTCCCTTGAGCGCCGATTCCGAAAACAAGATGCCGTTGTTGGCCAGGATGCCGACGCGATAACCCTCGATATGCGCAAAGCCGCAGACCAAGGTTTTGCCGTAGAGGGCCTTGAATTCGTGCAACTCCGAGCCGTCAACGAGGCGCGCGATGACTTCGCGCACGTCATACGTATAGCGCGGATCGCGCGGGACCACGCCGTAGATTGATTCGCTTGCATAGCCGGGCGCGGACACCGGGTCGGGCGTCGAAGCGGATGTAGGCGGCTTAGAATACGCGAGGACATCGCGCGCGATGAGGAGCGCATGCGCGTCGTTATCGGCCAGGTGATCGGCGACGCCGGATCGCCGGCAATGCACCTCGCCTCCGCCAAGCGTCTCAGCATCGACGGTCTCCGCGGTCGCCGCTTTCACCAACGGCGGCCCGCCCAAGAAGATCGTGCCTTGGTTCTTCACGATGATGGTCTCGTCCGACATTGCCGGAACATAGGCTCCGCCCGCGACACAGGTGCCCATCACGACGGCGATCTGTGGGATGCCGCGGGCCGAGAGCCGAGCCTGGTGGTAGAAGATCCGGCCGAAGTGGTCGCGGTCGGGGAACACCTGGTCTTGCAGCGGCAGATAAGCGCCGCCTGAATCCACGAGGTAAATGCAGGGCAGATGGTTTTCCGCCGCGATCTCCTGCGCCCGCAGATGTTTTTTGGCCGTCAGCGGGTAGTAGGTTCCGCCTTTGACCGTGGCGTCATTGGCGATCACCATCACCTCGCGGCCGTGGACTTGGCCGATCCCGGTAATGATCCCGGCACACGGGACCTCATCGTCATAGAGTCCCAGGGCGGCCAAGGGCGAAAGCTCAAAGAACGGACCGTTCGGGTCGAGCAGCGCGGCGATGCGTTCGCGCGGCAACAGCTTGCCGCGTTGCCGGTGCTTCTCGCGCGCGGCCGGCGGACCGCCTTCCCGGACCTTGGCGATCTTGACGCCGAGATCATCGACGAGGGCGAGCATGTGCTCCGCATTCTGCTGAAACTCCGGCGTCCGTGGATCGATCTTGGTTTCAAGGACAGGCATAAGATTATTATATTCTGAATACTCCGCCGTTTACGGCGGGCACTCGACGAGCCATGGAAGGTCGAAGACCGAGGCGAGGAGCCCGCGATAGCCGTCCTCTAGATGGACGGCGTAAAGTCATTGAGCGAAGGCACGCGCGAGC
>MUGK01000179.1 GCA_002007425.1 Chromatiales bacterium USCg_Taylor
GGGCCGCGGCGAAAACGCCTCAGAAACACGGATTACAGGTTTACATGACCACGAGATTTTCCATGGCTCCGACTAAGCTCCCACCCTCCTGTAATTATTACCCGATTGCTCACCGATTTCTGTGAAAAAAGTCACAAATTTCTCGCTGTCAATTCTTGCGCAACTCGTGTCAGCCGACCTGATGTAAGTGACCTCGTTCACCATAACATTTTAATCTTTACGCTCTTTTTACGAATATTTTACAAAAAAATTACGCAATCCTTATGACTGCGACTGGTTTTTGATTAACGCTATGTCCCGTGAGCGCTTCTCCGCGCTTTTTGGTGCGTTGAAAGGACTGGGCTCACTCGATGTTCCGGCATCGAGGGCAACTATCAGTGTGATATGAAGATATCCTAACTCAATGGTATCGGACTATCAGGTCTTATAGTTATGTTAAGGAAAGAAACATGAAGTTCTATACTTACTGTTAAGAGCGAAACATTATGAAAACTGGCAACTATCTATACTCGAGTTTGTTGGCCTTGGGGCTCACCGCTGGGGCGGCGCCCAGTTATGCGCAAGCACCAGTGAATCCCGCTGCACCTGGCGTCGAAGCGATTGAAGCTGCCGAATTTGCTCCCGGCACCACCGATCCCTCGTTTAACTCGGCCGAGCAGGTAGGTCTGTGCCTGATCGAATCGACGGTGAGCTTGCTCGCCACCCGAACGAGCGATTTCGGCTGCAGCGCAGCGGATTATGGCTTGGCGGTGTTCACGAGCGGTCCCGGCGTGGGCCAAGCGGTGATCGACGGCGGTGTGAACGCAGGCGGTACCACCTTGAACGGCGCCCTAGGGCCTCAGCTATCGGTAGGCCGCGCTTGTTTTGTAGATGACGCCAATGCTGGGGGGGTGAATCTCCTCAACGGGGTGAGAGTGGTCGACTATACCGGCACTCATGGGTGGAGCCGCCGGAATGCGATCTTTAACAGCGACGCTTTTGTCCGACTGACAGACCCGCAGAATGGATCTGATATTTATTACCGTGAAGTGGATATCAAGGACTTCTTCAAGCGGGCCAACTTTCCAGATCCCTACGCCGGTCAATCCTGGACATTCGATTGGGGGCTCGAGGACATCAAGAAGAGGCACTTTCACCATTCCATAGGTAATTTCTATTACCCGGTTCAAAAATGGCACGAGCTCTCTTGGTACAGAGATCAGGACGGCGGGGACGGCTACTTGGACATCATCAAGCGTCAGATCAAGCCGCGCAGCGCGCGTGGCTGCACGATCCGGTACGTTGCGGCTGATCAGTTCAATGGCAGCGGCGAATTTGAGTCTGTGGGGACAGTCACCGTGCGTCCTCCGCTATAACATCAGAAGAACTCTGATGACACGACCCGGGGCCCCTGGCCCCGGGTTTTTCTAGTATAAGGTGCGGTGCAATGAAGAAACGCTGGACCGCCGTCCTCCTCCTCTCCTTGGGATCGGCCTGGGCCGAAGAGCCGTTTTACCTCTCCGTCAAGGACAACACCCTGAGCGCCAGGATCACGCAGATCCCATTGGGCGAGGTCTTGCAGGCGCTGGCCCGCGAGGCGCGGGTGGCCGTATACGTTCGGGGCTCCGCGGAAGCCATCTCGGCGAGCTTTGATGAGCTTCCTTTGGAAGAAGGGGTCAAGCGCCTCCTGACGGGCAGGGACTATACCCTGGCGTTCGAGCGCCCGGCCCCTGCTGGCCGCTCGCCCCGGCTGATCGAGATCCGGATCCTGGCGGAGGGTGGTGCGGGCGCTCTCACGACTATCAGCGAGGCGACTCCTGCCCCTGAAACTATCCCCACGTCCGTGAAGCTGCCCGCAAGCCACTCGCTCGACGCGCTCGCGCGGGAAGCGCAGCAGGCTCGGGAACCGGCGCGCATCGCCGCCCTGAAAGCCCTGGTCGAACAAGGGGGTACAGGGGAGCAAGCCGTTGCGGCGGCCAACTCGGCATTGAAGGACGGGGATCCGCAGGTGCGCGGCGCTGCGCTACGCTTGGCGCGGGAGCACGGCTTAGTCGTGGAGAACGGGACCTTGCGCGAGATAGCCGTTAAAGACTCGAGCAGGCAGCTTCGGGGCCAGGCCTGGGTTGAGCTTGTCGAGCGCAGCGAGACGATCGAAGACGAGAGGCAGCGTCTAAACCAAGCGTTTCAGGATCCGGATCCCGGGATAAAAGGCTGGGCTGAGAGAAAGCTTGCGCAAATCGCCGAGGAGGACGCAGAACCCGCTGAGTAGATGACTCGACGCCGAGGGAACAAGGTTCCGCTTGGAATACCCCCTGCGCAGGGGCACTCTTTTCGACTCACTAGGAGGACACTCGCGTGACTGACTGTGTGGTTTAGGAGGTCAGTGATGCAAGCGTATCGGTAGGATATACTCATCGTGCGTTACGCTCCTAATACCCCTAGAGGCCTCTGCCGAAAGCGAGCGCCATCGCCATTGAACGACGAGATGCAGGATGCGATGTCCCAATAGGCAGCCGGGCTTAAGGGCAATGACGTAATGATGGCGCTGCGCCACAGAGGCACTTACCATATTCGTGCCGCGCCGGTAGCGGCCTTATCCACTTGAGAGAGGTAAATCATGAAACTGTTGCAAACCGCCCTCTTTGTTGTGGCTGGAGTATTGGCTAGCACCGCCATTGGGGCGGATGTGCTAGACCCAGGCGTGCAAGTATTAAAAGAGTCATTGAGCCTGACCGAAAAGCAGATTCCAGAGCTAGACAAAATCTTTAAAGAATTCGGCGCCAAGCGGGAAGCCCAGTTCAAAGAGAGACGGGAGCTCTACCGGAAAATGCAGGAGCAGATCGCGGCAGTCTTGACGAAGGAACAGGCAAGAAAATACGAAAACATGCGCAGCCAACCACCCCCACATCCCAAGGAAGAAGAAACGCGCCGCGAATCACCCCCTCTCCCCGCCGCGGAATGATAGCCCACTCGAGAAACCGCTGTGTCCCCTTTTATCGATGGAGCCGATTACCGGCACGACTTGCGATGCCTTCAACCTAGATTCGGCGATTCGGCAGTTGGACGCGTCCGAGTGTGCGTCTGGCAGGCTGTCTGGCGCGGCGCGACGACGCGCAGGGGGAGAATAAGAATTTTCAAGAGCCCTTTTCCTCAGGAGCGAAGATACGACTGGACCGATAAGCAGAATAAAGGGGCCATCTATTAGCCAGCCTTGATCAATAGCGCGAGTGCATTTGTCCGACGATCAGTTAGCGTCGGTACAGTGTCCGTCATTGCCATTGATGCGTCCGTTCGCACCCCTATTTTCAATCGTTCGGTGTCGGTATTCATCCGCACCAGTCACCCATCAGGTTCAAGGCACGGCGGCGGCGTCGAAGACCGGCCCATCGACGCAGACGCGCTTCATCGCCGGGCCGTTCGCCGTGTTGATGCGAACGTTACAGCCTGCGCACCCGCCGACGGCGCAGGCCATGTACTCCTCGAGCGATACCTGACAAGGAAGCTGATACTCGCGGACCAGCGTGATATTGCCCTCGAAGCAACCGGGCAGACTTTTCATGCTCGCCAAACGGCTCGGGAAACCCCAATCTTCCATGAGCGGCATGGCCGCGATCACCTCCGCCGGTATTCCCGGAACCAGGAACTGCGACGGACGCGGCCGAAACGGAAACGGGACCTCGGACCCCATGAGGATGAGCGGCTTGACGCGAGCCCCTGGACTCTTCATGTGCTCGCTCAAGAAAATCATGGGCGGGATCCCGACGCCCCCTCCGATCAGCAGCGGCCGCGGGCGATAGCCGCTCAATTTGAACGGGACGCCGATCGGGCCCACGAGATTCAGGACATCGCCGGGGCGCTTCTTCGCCAGCAGCTCGGTCCCAAGGCCGTGGATCTTGTACAGGATATCGATCTGTCCCTGGCGTCGCTCGACCCGCATGATGGACATGGGACGCCGCATCAGGATTGCCGGATCACACTGGATGTGAATGAAGTTGCCCGGTTGCGCGCGGGCCGCGGTTTGCGGCGATAAAAGCCTCAATACGTGCTGATCACCCGCGTGCGTCTCGTGGCTGACGACTTCCGCATCTTCGACGAATAGCGTTCCCCGCGTAGCGTTCATCGGCTCGCTTCGGTGTACACCAGCTTGCCACCGAAGAGAGTGTGCATGACTTTGCCCTTGAAATCCCACCCCTTGAAGGGCGTATTCTTGCCGGCGCTGGCGATGTTCTCTTCGGTCAATGTCCAATGCGCCTCGGGGTCAAAGATGCAAATATCGGCGCCCGCGCCGACGCGCAGCGTCCCCGCCTCGATCCCGAGAATCCGCGCGGGCTGGCAGGTGATCGCGGCCAGCGCTTGGGAAAGATTCAGAACCTTGTCTTCCACCAAGGCCAGTGTCAAGGGCAACAACGACTGGAGCGCCGAAATACCGGGCTCGGTTGCCTCGAACGGGGCATCCTTTGCGTCCCGATCGTGAGGCTGGTGATCTGAACAAATCGCGCTGATCACGCTGTCCCTGAGCCCCTCGCGGAGGCCATCGCGATCGCGCGGGGAGCGCAGCGGCGGACGCACGTGACATCTGCTATCGTAGTCGCCCACATCGACATCGATCAGATGCAAGTGGTGGGCGCTCACATCGGCGCTAATCCGCAGGCCCCGGTCGCTTGCGGCTTTGATGATTTCAACGGAGCGCCGCGCCGATAGGCGGCAGAAGTGGGCGCGCGCGCCCGTTTGTTCGAGCAGCAGGAGATCGCGGCTGAGCGCGATCGTCTCCGCGGTTTCCGGAACCGCCGGTAAACCGAGCCGCGTACTGATCGGTCCTTCGTGCATTACCCCTTGTGAGAGCCACGGATCCTCCGGGTGAAGGAACAGGGTTAAATCACAGGTCGCGGCGTATTCCATCGCACGCCGCAGGACCTCGGTATTGGCGATAGGCACCAAGGCATTGCTCACCCCGGCGCAGCCGATTCTCTTGAGCGCGCGCATCTCGGCTAATTGCTCGGCTTTGAGCCCGTGAGTGAGCGCCCCCAGGCAAACTACGCGGGCGCGGCCGCTTTGCTCGGCACGCTGGTGAATCAGCTCGGCCACCGCGGGCGTATCGATAACGGGATCGGTGTCGGGAGGACAGCAGAGGGTCGTGATACCCGCCATCGCCGCCGCGCGAGTCTCCGTGGCGATCGTCGCCTTGTGTTCTTCACCGGGCTCCCGAAGCCTGGCGCTGAGATCGACCAAGCCGGGGCACACGATGCGACCGCGGGCATCGATCTCGCGCTCGACGGTAAACCCCTCGGGTGGATCGCCTATCGCGACGATCCGTCCCGCGGCGACATGGAGATCATGGATTCCATCGAGATTCTGGGCCGGGTCGAGGATGCGGCCGCCTGTAATCCGCAGCCGCATCTCAGCGTGTCCGGCGCGGCGCCGCCTGACTGCCCATGGCCATCGACATGATCGCCATGCGCACCGCGATCCCGTGGCTCACCTGCTGCAGAATGACCGAATGCGGGCCATCGGCGACCGCGGTGTCGATCTCGACGCCGCGGTTGATCGGTCCCGGGTGCATTACGGTTACATCGGGTCTCGCGACGGCAAGCTTCGCGGCGGTCAAGCCATAGGCTTGAAAGTACTCATGGGCACTCGGCAGCAAGGTCCCCTGCATGCGCTCGTTTTGCAGGCGCAGCATGATCACCACATCCGCATCGCGGAGTCCTGGCTCGAGATCGTAAAACACTCGCACGCCGAGCGCCTCAACCCCGGGGGGGATCAAGGTCTTCGGTCCCACGACGCGAAGCTCCCCCACGCCGAGAATATTCAAGGCGTGGATGTCCGATCGCGCCACGCGCGAGTGCAGGACATCGCCCACGATGGCGACGACCAGACTGGAGAGATCGCCCTTGACCCGGCGGATGGTAAAACAATCGAGTACCGCCTGGGTGGGGTGCTCGTGGCGGCCATCCCCGGCATTAATCACCCGGACGTGGGGGGCTACATGCGAGGCGATGAGTTGCGCCGCGCCGCTCATCGGGTGGCGCACCACAAACATATCGCAGTGCATCGCCTCGAGCGTGCGTAAGGTGTCGAGAAGCGACTCGCCCTTGCGCGTGGCGGAGCTTTGGACGTTGATATTGAGGACGTCGGCCGAGAGCCGCTTAGCCGCCAGCTCAAAGGTCGTCCGCGTGCGCGTGCTCGGCTCAAAGAACAGAGTCGCAATGGTCTTCCCGCGCAGCAGCGGCAGTTTTTTGATCGCGCGCTCTCCGACACCGGCAAAGGACTGCGCGGCATCGAGGATCGCGATCAATAAATCACGCGGGAGTCCTTCGATGCTGATAAAGTGTTTAAGGCGGCCTTGCTCATCAATCTGGATCTGATGCGGCTTCATGCGGCTCTTTGGACTACCAGCGACAGCGGGTCCGGGCCAATGAGCTTGACGTGCTGCCCAGTGGGCAAATCCATCGTCGTACCGGTGACATCGGGTTGAATCGGAAGCTCCCGCCCGCTCCGATCGACCAAGACCACAAGCATCACGCTCGCCGGACGGCCGTAATCGAAGATCTCGTTCAGCGCCGCCCGAACCGTGCGCCCGGTAAACAGGACGTCATCGACGAGTACGATATGCCGCCCGTCCACATCGAAGGGCAGGGTCGAGGGCCGTACGCTCGGATGCATCCCGATATGGCTGAAGTCATCGCGATAAAACGCGATGTTGAGCTCACCGAGCGGATCCGGCAGGCTCAAGTGGCGGTTCAAATGTTCGGCCACCCAGACCCCGCCCGTATGGATCCCGACCAGCGCGGCTCCGGGCCGCATCCCGGCTTTGAGGTCCGCCGCCATCCGGGTGATGAGATCCAGGACTTCAGAATGAGCGATCGCCGTTTTCAACACGTGGACCCCTCCAGCTCTCCGAGCGCGGCGCGGGATCTGCGAACCACGTCTCCAGAATCACTTGCGCCGCGACTGCATCCACCGGACCGCGCTTCCTCTCCGGTTCCCGGGAACGGGCCTCGTAAGACGACAGCCGCTCGTCCACCGTATAAACCGGCAGGCCAAAACGGCCCGCGAGCTGGCTCGCGAACCGCAACGCCGCCGGCGCGAGCGTGTGCTCACTGCCGTCCATGTTGACGGGCATACCTACCACGATCGCAGCGGGCGTCCAGGCGTCGATCAAGACGTTAATCGCGTACCAATCCGGCCTGCCATCCGAGGCGCGTACCGTTGCGAGCGGATTGGCGGTGCGGGTAATGGTCTGCCCCACCGCCACACCGATGCGTTTGGTGCCAAAATCGAAGCCGAGCACGCTGCTCGAGGCGGCATTCATGCGTGGCCCGCATCCGGCGCTAGCCGGTCGATATCGACACCGATCAAGGCAGCCGCCGACTCCCAGCGCCGTTCGGGCGCTATTTCAAACAAGATCTCTTGATTGGCGGGGCCGTTCAGCCACGCGTTTTCCGCCATCTCGCGCTCCAGTTGCCCGGCGCCCCAACCCGCATATCCGAGAGCAACCAACGCTTGCTGCGGCCCGTTGCCGTGGCAGATGGCCTCGAGGATATCCCGAGAGGTCGCGACCCCACAGTCATCGCTGACCTTGATCATGGATTCCCAGTGACTCAGCGGTTGATAGATGATAAAACCGCGCTCGCGGTGAACGGGTCCTCCTTGAAACACCGGAAGATCACTGATCTTCGGGTTCGTGGCCACAAGCTCCATTTGCGTGAGCACTTCGCCTAAATTAATGTTAGTTGGCCGATTAATAATGATGCCCATCGCGCCTTCATCGCTATGGGCGCACACGTAGGTCACGGTCTTATGGAAGTTAGGATCCGCGAGACCGGGCATGGCGATGAGAAGTTGGTTGGTGAGAATGAAAGAGTTCATAGGTCCTAGTATCCGTGAGGGGATCGCAAAGTCAAGGGTTAGTCTCTTCCAATGCTAGATGAGCCTGAAGGTGGGGCTTATTTCTAACACAAGATGAGCCTGAACTAGGAGCGGGTAGCTGTTCATGATGGGAGGA
>MUGK01000180.1 GCA_002007425.1 Chromatiales bacterium USCg_Taylor
TTGCTCATGGTGCTAAGATCGCATATTCATGATCAATTGGCGATCCCCCTGCAAACAATTTTTTCACAGCCTCTGAGCACTTGCGACCGATAGCGTGAGCCAACGTGCGACCTTGGAGCGATCCTATCCTCCTCGTAAGCGGGGCGTTGCTCGCGACCAGCGTGACGCTTTTCTTGGCCGGAGTCATTCCCTACCCATACGGCTGGATAGCGTTAAGCGTTATGGTGGCTTTGCGTCTCAGCCACCTGTCGCGGAAGAATGGGGGTAGACGCGGGAAATTCCACGCTTAGCACACCTCGAATCTCTCGGGGGTATTCTTTATCCCCGACACGAAAAGACCACAGGACAATATACTTCAATCGATGTAGCGTTCTGCAGCAAGGGGACGCGAATAATCTCCCGGTCTACTTTTCTCGGTCACGCGGGACGGCGTCATACACCGCGCACCTTGCTCATCCCCTCCAGAAATTACCCGACACTAATCGTCGTAGAAGTCGTCATCATCGTCGTCTTCATAGTGATAGTGGTGCCTGTGATGCCGTGGTTCGTAATAATGGTGACCATCATGATCGTAATCGTACTCGCCATACCCATATCCGTCATGCCGTTGCCCGACCGCGGCACCCAGCCCACCCCCTAGTGCGCCACCCCATGGTCCGCCGAGTGCCGACCCAAAACCACCCCCGAGCGCGCCGCCGAGTACCCCGCGATTCATCGTGGCGTGGCACCCGGTAAGAGACAACAACAGGATGAACAACGATACGCGTAAGATTTTCATGGCCTTGTCCTATCATGTTTCATTAGGCAGCTTGTTTTCCGCAGGAATGCATACGGGATTGTTCGGTAACAGCCTCACAGCTTACCTCTCGAAACCTGAATCGCCGCTGAATTGGCATAGGGGCGAGTCGTCTCACAGCGGGCAACGCACAAAGTCGTCCACAAGATCGCGATATTTCCCTCGTGGTTCGACGTCTCCGTTCTCCCATGGAGCTATCGACCCAGGATCGACTCCGAGCATTTCGGCAAGTTCTTCAAATGTAAGACCGCGATGCATTCGATGGAGTCGTAACCGATCCCCGAGCGACCGAGCACGCTGGTACGGGCAATACCCCAAGAATTCCATAATGGTTGGCCAGTGTTTAACCGCTGGAGCAGTCTTCCCGGTTTCCCAATTGTGCAGCGTCTCCACCGAAACCGACAGAAAGGCAAGAGTGTTGCTTTGAGTCAGCCCTCGCTCAATGCGAACTTTCTTGATGTGCTCACCGAGGGTAATAGGATCATAACTCTTTGTTTTTGCGGCCTTCAGCTCAACATGGCAGAAAGGCAACGCGGGTATGCCCGTGCGGTTATTTAGGTGACCGGGGCGGGCGCTGTCACTGTACATCAGAACAGGTCAAACGCTACCGCGCCAGGATTTCCGGCCCGCTCTTGGACCGCATCGACATGACGATCGAGGTGCCGAACGTACCGCACGAGATACTCCTCGACCACGGCAGTCACACGGAGAGCAGCGCCAGCGTTCGCGAGCGTGTGTGCGCCGCGCGCGCCCGCCAAGTCGAGCGCAGCGGCAAGCCCAATAGCCAATTGAACAACAAAGAGATCGATCGTTATTGCCGGCTCACCGAGACCGACACCCGCCTACTCGGGTCCGCGATCGATCGCTTGGGATTTTCCGCGCGCTCCGCGCATCGCATCCTCAAGGTCGCTCGCACGATCGCGGATCTCGAACCCCGAGATGATATACAAGCAACGCATTTGACCGAGGCGATCTCCTATCGACGGCTAGAGCGGCCCCCGCGTTGACCCGCTCCGGCGTCGCTTGACGGTTGTTACGGTGCGACGGGCTATCACTGAGCGCCACGTTGCATCTGCTCCTCATACATTAAGCGGGAGGGACTCTCCCCGAGGATTAAGCTCTCAAACCGCAGCTACAGCCCATTGAATGGTAGGTCCGTAGTAAAGTAGTAGATAAGTGGGAAGTGATATGATTAGTTGTGCGAGGTCGATTATGCATAGCTTGATTGTTTTTATTCTATCTGTTGCACCGGTAGCGCCAGCGTTAGCTTGGGATGACGATGGGTTCATTATCACGGGTAAAGCAGCGTTTCCTGGCTAGGATCGGCGTTGCGAGCACCAACGAATTATTTGGAGCACCCGCCTAATCAATATGTGATGCCCCCGACGAGGAGACAGCAACCTAGGCACATTAGCGCATCATTTGTACTAGCCTCGCGCTATTCGGTGCGCGATGAGAAACGTCGGTGCCATCCACGACGCCGAGGATGGGGGCCTCAGGAACAATTCGCCGAACAATACGTCATATGTCCTGCGGCAGGAGGATGGGAATGATTCCCCCGTCCTTTTTCATAGCTTCCAGTAGGGGAAAACATGTGCGCTTTGGCAAAAGATTAGGGACACCGCTATGCTATAATTATTTTGCTCCCTTGGGTGATGAGAGCGACGGGAAGCAGGGTCGCATGTGACAAATATAGGAGGAATGTATGGGCGAGTGGGGTATGCTTATTCCAGTGGTAGTAGCCCTCATCGGTCTTTACGCGCTTCACTGGGCGAGACAAGAAGAAGTTGTTCAGCCCGAAGAGAGCGCTCACCACCTCCGGGCCGACCAGGGCGGGGTTGTTGCCGGAGATGAGGCTGCGGCTACGGGCGATGAGGCCACTGAAACTGGGTCCGCCGCCGGCACCGAAGGTGGCACAATTCCGTTAAAATCAGATAGAGCCTCTGAGGAAGTTTCGTGATTCGTTAAAATTGCTCGTTTGTTGAACCAGAGCCCGGCCTTGTGCCGGGCTTTGTTTACCTCGATTGGCGGACGATCCGCGCTACCTAGAAAGGACGGTAG
This sequence comes from Chromatiales bacterium USCg_Taylor, assembly GCA_002007425.1. Lineage (GTDB taxonomy): Bacteria > Pseudomonadota > Gammaproteobacteria > JACCXJ01 > JACCXJ01 > USCg-Taylor. Next base: position 2,858 of record MUGK01000180.1, read on the forward strand.
CCTAAGAATTCCATAATGGCTGGCCAGTGTTTAACCGCTGGCGTGGTCTTGCGGGCCTCCCAATTGTGCAGCGTTCCTTCCGAAACTGGTAGAAAGGTAGCAGCGTTGCCCTGCGTTAGCGATCGGTTCGATCGTTACTCCCCGAGACCGACACCCGTCTACTGGGGTCCACCATCGATCGTTTGGGGTTTTTCGCGCGCTCCGCGCATCGCATCCTCAAGGTCGCTCGCACGATCGCGGATCTCGAACCCCGAGATGATATGCAAGCAACGCATCTGACCGAGGCGATCTCCTATCGACGGCTAGAGCGGCCCGCGCGTTGACCCGCGCCCCGCGGGGCGGACCGACACTCAAGTTCTCCGAACCGTCGCCGATTAACCCTGCGACGGACGGGGGGCATGGATGCCACGGCGAGGGAGACATCCGCTGCACATCTCCTTCTCAAGCCGCATTCCCACTTAAACGCCTCACGCGCACCAGCATCTCAAATGGCGCGCGCCGGCTTTTCATTGACTTGCAGACGAGGAGGATCGCGATGATCGGTCTTGTAAGGCGCGCTTGGCTCGTGCTCGTTTTGACACCCGACGGGACCAAGGGCCTGAAAGAGGTCCCGATCGAGGAGTACCACGCATTGCGATGGACCTTAGATGCAATACGCGCCGGGCAAGGCGAAGACGGTGCGGGCCCGCATGCGTATCAAACCGACGGCGCCACCGATTGTGGCAGACACACGGACGCGCTGATCGCGTCCCTCCGCACCGGCGTCTAGGTCGCTGTATGCGCATCTAGATCCCACTCGAGTCTTACAAGGTACCCATGCAGCCCACCTGATATAGCCAAAATCTGTGCCCGCGCTATGCAAACGGCCCCCACGTTGCGATGTTCCTCGTCACGTTCGCGGCGGGCGGAGGCTACACCGCCGACTTCGCGGAAGCCTCTCTCGCCCCCGATAGGTTGTCCGTCACCTTGAGCGATCCCAAGTCGCTGCCGGCGAGCGGGGTGGTCGGCACGGACGCGGCCCAGCCCATCCCCCGGCCGCAGGTAGACGTGGACAAGCTGTTGCCGGGGCTCGATAATAACCTCGGCTTCGTCGACCTCAAGGACGGGGATACCCTCCCCATCGCCCAGACCCGCGTGCGGGTCAAGGGGCAGGCGGGTTCGAGCTTTAAACTGAGTGCGAACGGCTCCGAGGTCTCCCGGGCGCGCGTCGGCAAGAAGGCCGTGCTGGCCGAGCAGCGGCTCCTGGTCTGGGAATACATCGGGATCCCGCTCAAAGCGGGCCGAAACACGCTGACGGTCCGACAGATCGACCCCTTCGGCAACGAGAGGGGCATGCGCAGCATCAGCGTCACCGGCCCCGACCGGCTTGGTCGCATCGAAACCCATCTGCCCGAGGCCCCGATCGCCGACGGCCATACAGCACTACCGGTAACGGTCCGGCTCACGGACGCCAAGGCCGTCCCGGTCACCGGGCGCACGCCGCTCACGGAGGCCACCGCGGTGCGCTGGCAGGTCGAGGACCTCGACCCGCGCGAGCCAGGCGTACAGGTCTTCATCGACGGGGGCAAGGCTGAATACCGCCTCCTGCCCCCGGACCTCTTCGAGAGTAACAAGCGCGTGGCGGCGCTCGGGGGCGACTACCAGTTCTCGACGCGCGGGCGTGTCTACGCGCGCCATGAGCTCATCTCCTCGCTCTCGAGCCCCTTCGCGCTCAACCAGCTTCAGGAGAACCACAACACCGTGATCGGGATCGATACCGACTATATGAAAGATGCGAACCTGTTCAGTGAATACCGGGCACGCGACGCCTTCGATGGGCGCAGCAGCGGGGCGGCCATCGGGACGCGCAACGCCTGGCACCTCTTCGAGGGGCTGACCCTGCACACCAGCGCCGAGCAGGTGAAGGCCCTGGAGTCGGCGGGCGCGGGCTTCGACAGCGACTCTCAGGCTTACACCGCGGCCATCGAGTACACCGGCCACCCGCTCTGGAAGGCGAGCGGCCGAGTCGAGTCCTACCACGCGTCGAACGCCGAGAGCTGGCTCAGCACCCTGGGCTTGGCCCACAAGCTTAGCCGCGACTGGACCTTTCTCGGCCGCAGCATCCTGGTGCTGACAGATAGCGAGGGCGCCGCTGGCGCGAGCCTCCAGCACCGCCGCCAGCTTGGCGTGGCTTACCGCGACACCGAGACCAACGTCTGGAACGCCTTGGCCCGTTACGAGCACAAATACGAAGACGGCAGCCCGCGCGTGGGCTTCGGCCTCAACACTACGGGTCCAAGTCTGGACCTGCAGCGCACCGTCGATGCCGTGTCGCTGCACTACAACTATCAACCCGAGCGCTCCTGGGTCGTGAGCGGACGGATCGCGGCCAAGTACGTCCAGGAGGATTCATTCGGCATCAAGAGCGGCTACGACGCGGAGCTGCTCATGGGACGCTACACCATGGACTTGACAGAGCGCTGGGATATCGGGCTCCAGGCCTCGGCGTTGGCCGGGGAGGGCTTCGAAAGCGTCCAGTTCGGCTTCGGGCCGGAGCTGGGCTATCGGGTCGCCGACAACCTCTGGAGCTCGGCGGGCTACAACCTCTTCGGCTTCGAGGATGAGGACCTTAGCGCCGACGAACACACCGATCAAGGTGTCTACGCCCGGCTCCGCTTCAAGTTCGACGAGGAGCTGTTCAAGCCGGTTATGGACCTCCTGAAATAGACTCGGTGGGACAATGAACGCATGGGCGACGACAATGAGGCAGCGCGATTATAGGGCGATGCAGCAACCGGCGATCGTCGCCGCCCTGGCGCTACTCCTCGCGACCCTGTGGCCGACCACGAGCTGGGCCGTCTACATCAACCGCTACTCGACCGCTAACCCGGGGAGCGTAACCTTCACCGGCAATACCCTGGCCTGATCAAGCAAACCAACGCGAACGCCCACCCGTGGCAGCACCGGCCATTGGGGAGCGAGCGGGTCCTCCCTTAGGGTTTGGCAATCGCCTCGATATCGACCAGGCGGGCGCCGGTAAAGGTCAGGATCCGCGGAAAGCTCCCGGTACCCGGACGGTAGTGCCATTGCTCGACCAGGGCCTCGTTGGCGCCAGACACGATTTCCTTAAACACCGGTGGACCACATTTCTCCATTACGTCAAGCTTGGTGTCGCCCGCTTTGACAAGACGCGTGCCGCACCGGAGGCCATCATCCGCCAGCACACCCGCAAAGCACGAGAAAATCGCTAGGGATGCCACGGGTAACTTATTGTTCATTATGACCTCTTCCGCGCAACCGCCAATTAAAAAGTGTTATCGAATCGAAATATTTGGTTTCTGCCCAATGGGGTACGTGCTCAACCTTTGACGCACAGCACTTGGTTCAAGGCACGCAGGGTATAGAAATTTTGAACGCCGCTTTTCGTGGACAGAAGCGTAGTGCTGAATCTGTGGGGGTGTCAAGGAAAGGAATCTTGGCTCTTCAGAAGAATCTGCGGGGCATTTTCAGACCTTGCGGAGGAGCCAAAAATACCAATACCTTCGTTGTTCGTCACCCGCCTATCTCCTGTGTGAGCAGACCGGCCCTTCTGACCGCCTGGCCGGTAAAAGCCATCTTATACAGGCCCCCGACCTCAGAGCTTGTGAAGAAATCGTTGCGAGCAAGTCCGCCCGCGAGGCGCACGGCGCGTATGCGCCGAAGGGGCGAGCCTCAAGGACGAGGCGAGCAACAGCAGTGTATGTGGAAATACATGAGGATTCCGAGCACCGCACAACGACGCGGGCGGGCTGCGCAGTAGGTTTATTCATGAGCTCTCAGAGGCTGTGAAAAAATTGTTTGCAGGGGGATCGCCAATTGATCATGAATATGCGATCTTAGCACCATGAGCA
>MUGK01000019.1 GCA_002007425.1 Chromatiales bacterium USCg_Taylor
CACAACGCCCCCAGGCATCCCCTGAGGTCCAGGAGTCCTTCTCTCTAAGGGGGACTCTATTACCCTTTTCAGGCTCATTTTAAGATTAGAAAATACTACCGGCAATTCATGCTGAGTCGGGACGGAGCGGCTTGGTCCCGCGCTAGGCGTGTGATCTCCGGCCAGCTCGCGACGATTTATTCCCAACCTCTCACTCGTCCGTGACACACCCTTCGGATGCCGATTTCACGTTTTTAATATACTTGTAGAGAGTTCCGCGCACTGCCTTGTAGGGCGGAGGTGTCCATCGGGCTCTACGGCGGGCGAGTTCTTCATCCTCTACCTCGACGCTCAAACAACGTTCGCTTGCATCGATGATGATCCGATCGCCATCGTGAATGAGCGCGATCGGTCCGCCTTCCTGAGCTTCGGGGACCACGTGCCCGACAATGAAGCCGTGGGACCCGCCTGAAAACCGCCCATCCGTGATCAAGGCCACGTCCGCGCCGAGCCCCGCGCCCATGATCGCCGAGGTTGGGGTCAACATCTCCGGCATTCCCGGTCCGCCTTTCGGACCCTCGTAGCGGATCACGACGACATCGCCTTTTTGGATCTGGTTTTTTTCCAGCGCGGCGAGCATGGCTTCCTCGGAATCGTAGACCCGGGTCGGCCCGCAAAAGCGCAAGCCTTCCTTCCCCGTGATCTTGGCCACGGCGCCGCCGGGCGCCAGATTCCCTTTGAGGATTTGTATATGACCGCTCGGTTTGATCGGGCGCGCGAGCGGCCGCACCAGATCCTGGCCCGGCGCGAGCCCCGCGACGGTAGCTAGATTCTGCGCCACGGTTTTCCCGGTTACCGTCATGCAATCCCCCCGCAGCAGCCCGTTTTCCAAGAGATATTTCATCACCGCCGGTGTTCCGCCGACCTGATGCAGATCCTCCATGACGTAGCTGCCGCTCGGTTTGAGATCGCCGAGGTAGGGGGTGCGATCGCTGACCGCTTGAAAATCCGCGAGATCGAGTTTGACCCCGACCGCGCGCGCCATGGCGATGAGGTGCAGCACGGCGTTGGTCGAGCCTCCCAGCACCGTGACCAGGACCATGGCGTTTTCAAACGCCTCGCGGGTCATGATGTCGCACGGTTTGATGTCCTGCTCGAGTAAATAGCGGATCGCCGCGCCCGCCCGCAGGCATTCGTCGAGCTTCGCCGGATCGACCGCCGGCGTCGATGAGCTGTAGGGCAACGACATCCCGAGCGCTTCGATCGCGACCGCCATCGTGTTGGCGGTGTACATGCCGCCGCAGGCGCCCGCACCCGGACAGGATTTTTTTACGATGTCGATGCGTGTCGCCTCGTCGATGGCGCCCGCGAGATACTCACCGTAGCTTTGAAACGCCGAGATGATGTCGAGCTTTTTATCGCCACGGTGGCCGGGCCGGATGGTGCCCCCGTAGATCATGAGCGCTGGCCGGTTCAGGCGGCCCATGGCCATGAGGCAACCGGGCATGTTTTTATCGCACCCCGGGATCGAAATATTGGCGTCATACCATTGAGCGCACATCACGGTCTCGATGGAATCGGCGATGAGATCGCGCGATTGCAGCGAATAACTCATGCCTTCCGTGCCCATCGAGATCCCGTCGCTCACTCCGATGGTGTTGAAACGCATTCCCACCAAACCCGCGGCGGCCACCCCCTCCTTGATCTTGTCCGCGAGCCGCAAGAGATGCATGTTGCAGGTATTACCCTCGTACCAGACGCTGGCGATCCCGACTTGCGGTTTGTGCATGTCCGCCTCGGTGAGTCCGGCGCCGTAGAGCATCGCTTGCGATGCGCCCTGAGATTTCGGTTGGGTGATGCGTGCACTGTAGCGGTTAGCGAGATGGGTCATGGGACTCTCGGAACGGTTCTCAATCGTGCAGCGGATATTACACGGCCCGGCGCTTTAATCACAACGGCCATTCAGCCGGCCCGGATACTGGCCGAATCACTCACGTCGATTTGCAGAAACGAGGCTCTACCGCCGCTCTTCTGAATCTCCGCAACAGCCTACTGCCCAGGTTTTTCATCGGCTCTAATGAAGACATGGAAGCCGCGTTCGGCCAATTGTCGAGTTGCCTCAAAACCGATGCCACGATTAGCGCCGGTGATGAAAACGACAGGTCTGTTCATGAACTCACGGCGTTCGGGTGCTATCAGGTATCCCAGTTGCCGCTGCCGCCTTCACTGGCCATGATCAGTCAAAATGCGCTATGCTTCTCGCGGCGCATTCGCCCGACGGGCAACGTATGCAAACCAATCGACCAACCATACTTCGACAAATGATGGACTGGCGCGCCGCGATCATCGCCGGCATCGTTGCCGGCGTCGTATTCATGCTGTTGAACATGTGGCTCGCCAGTTACTACCTGGGTAACGCCAATTTGCCGCTGCAACTTTCCGCCGCGGTCGTTCTGGGGCCGAGCGTGCTGCCGCCTGCCGCAGGCGTGGGCGGGAGCGTCTACGCGGCCGGCTTTATTCTGCACATGCTGCTGGCCATCGTGTTCGCGTGCTTGATCGCATTCTGTCTGCATCGCTGGGGAATTCTGGTCGGCATTGTCGGCGGCGCGTTATTTGGTCTGGCGCTTTATGCGATCAACTACTATTCGGTAGCGGACGCGCTTTCGTGGCTCGCGCCCCTGCGCGGCTGGATCATGGCGCTGTCGCACGTCATCTTCGGTGCGATCGCCGGCGGTGTTTACGAGGCGCTGGAGCGCGACCGCTTCGAGCATGTTCACGTCTAAGCAAGGCTCAGTAGGAATCGCGACATGTGGAAAATGCGCCTGATCATCATGTTGGTGATCGCGGGTTTTTCCGTTCTTTCGTTCTTCAGCAAGACTTCGGTCAATCCGATCACCGGCGAATCGCAGCGCATTAGCCTGACCCAGGATCAAGAAATCGCCATGGGATTGCAGGCCGCGCCGGAGATGGCAGCGCAGTTCGGCGGCGTATATAGCAATGAACGCGTACAACGCAGCGTGAAAGCGCTAGGTAAGAGAATCGTCGCGCAGAGCATCGCGGCGCAGAGCGGCTATCCGTTCGATTTTCATGTGCTCGCGGACGACAAAACCGTGAATGCGTTCGCGCTTCCCGGCGGGCAGATTTTCATCACCGTTGCACTGCACTCGCGCTTGAAGACTGAAGATCAATTGGCGGGTGTGCTAGGCCACGAGATCGGCCATGTGATCGGCCGCCATTCCGCCGAGCACATCGCCAAACAAGAATTGACGCAAGGACTCACCGGTGCAGTGGTGATGGGCTCGGGCTCGTACGAAATGGCTCAAGTCGCGCGCATGGTCGGCGGCCTGATCAACATGAAATATGGTCGCGAGGATGAGCTCGAAGCGGACAAGTTCGGCGTGTGCTTCATTGAACGCGCCGGTTACGATCCGGCCGCGCTGGTCGATGTGATGAAAATTCTCGCTGAAGCAAGCGGCGGCGCATCGCGCGCGCCCGAATTCGCCAGCACTCATCCGGCGCCCGAGAATCGCATGCAGCAGATTGAAGCGCACTTGCGCAATCTGGGGCAAGTCTGCGCCTTTCAACCCGTCCCGCAGCAGTAAACAGCTCACGCTTCGGGGTTCGGCCCCTCGCTGGAGCCGCGACGCGCGGCGCGTTTGCGGCGGATCTGCAACAGCGTAATCACCGGACCCGTGGAGGCGTAGATGAGGAAGGCTACAAACAGCGAAATGGGCGGCGACAGGGACACGAGCACGAAGATCGGAACCACGAGGAGGCCCCGCACGAAGGGGACGCGGCCTCGGAAATCGATGGTCTTCAAACTATGGTAGCGAACATTGCTGACCATGAGGCCCGCCGCCACCACCGTCAATACCAGCGTCAGAGGCGCCAGGAATCTACCGTCGGTCAATCCACTATCCGCGCCGACCCACACCAAACCAGCCAATAAGGCCGCCGCCGAAGGGCTGGGCAGACCCTGAAAGTATTGTTTGTCGGCCGTGCCCACCTGGGTGTTAAAGCGCGCCAGCCGGAGCGCGGCGGCCGAGGTGTAAACGAATGCCGCGAGCCACCCCAGTTTGTCCAAGGCGAGCAGAGACCATTGATACATGACGAGCGCCGGGGCCACCCCAAAGGAAACCATGTCCGACAAGCTATCGTATTCCGCCCCGAAATCGGTTTCCGTGTTGGTGAGGCGCGCCACGCGGCCATCGAGTCCATCGAGCAGCATGGCGATGAAGACCGACACCGCCGCCTCGTGAAAGCTGCCCTTGATGGCGGCGACGATGGCGTAGAAGCCGGCGAACAGCGCCGCGGTGGTGAAGAGGTTCGGCAGCAGATACAGGCCGCGGCGGCGCGGGGTCTTCGCATTGTGTCCGATGTTAAGCACGATCAAACCCCTCTAAACAGTCGGCATCGAGCCGGCCATCCGTACACCCCGGCGCCTCCTCAATGGCCTAGTTCCGGCTGCGATCGACCAAGCGATTTGCTTGGATCCAGGGCATCATCTCGCGGAGTTTCGCGCCGACCACCTCGATGGGGTGTTCGCGGCTCAGGCGCCGCATCGCCTTCAGCATCGGTGCGCCGCTCTGGTTCTCGAGAATGAATTCCCGCGCGAACTGTCCGCTTTGGATTTCCTGCAAGATCTCCTTCATCGCTTTACGCGCTTCCTCGCCCACGACGCGCGGCCCGCGGGTGAAATCGCCGTATTCCGCAGTGTTGGATATGGAATAGCGCATGTTCGCGAGGCCCCCCTCGTAGATCAGATCCACGATGAGCTTGGTCTCATGGAGGCACTCGAAATAGGCCATCTCCGGCGAGTAGCCCGCCTCGACCAGGGTCTCGAACCCGGCTTGGATAAGGGCCGTGATCCCGCCGCACAGCACGGTTTGCTCCCCGAATAGATCGGTCTCCGTTTCCTCGCGAAAATTGGTCTCGATGATCCCCGCCCGGCCGCCCCCGATGGCCGTCGCATAAGCGAGTGCGATCTCTCTGGCTTGACCGGTGGCATCCTGGTGGATCGCGACGAGGCAAGGCACCCCCCCGCCCTGGGTGTAGGTGGAGCGCACCAAATGCCCGGGTCCCTTGGGCGCGATCATGATGACATCAAGGTCGGAGCGCGGCTCGATTTGGCGGAAATGGATGTTGAACCCGTGGGCGAAGGCCAAAGCTCTTCCCGGTTTGATGTTGCGTTCGATATGCTCGCGATAGAGGACGGCATGGTGCTCATCGGGCGCGAGCACCATGACCACATCGGCCGCGCTGACCGCTTGCTCGATCGAGGCGGTGGCCAGTCCCGCCGCGGACACTTTCGCCGCGGTGCCGGATCCCTCGCGCAAGCCGACGGCCACCTGTACACCCGACTCCTTCAAATTGTTGGCATGCGCGTGACCTTGGGAGCCGTAGCCGATGATGGCGACGCGCTTGCCCTGGATTAAGGAGAGATCGGAGTCTTTATCGTAATAGATTTTCATAAGAATGCCTTGCCTCGATGACTCTTGGAGAAATTATATGCGCAGAGATTTTTCGCCGCGCGCGATGCCGGAAACCCCCGAACGCACGACTTCGACAATGAGCTTCCTGTCGAGGCCGTTGACAAAGGCGTCCAGCTTCTCGCTGGTGCCGGTCAGCTCGATGACGTAGATGGTGTTGGTTACGTCGATGATCCGCCCGCGGAAGATATCGACCAGGCGCTTGAGCTCTTCGCGCGCCGTGCCAGCGGCGCTGACTTTGACTAGCATCAACTCGCGCTCGATATGCTGGCTTTCGCTCAGATCCATGAGCTTGATGACGTCGACGAGCTTGTTCAGTTGCTTGGTGATTTGTTCGATGATCTCGTCGGAACCGCCGGTGACCAGTGTTAAGCGCGAGACGCTTGGATCCTCCGTCGGGGCTACGGTCAAGGACTCGATGTTATAGGCGCGCGCCGAAAAAAGACCAGCCACCCGGCATAGCGCGCCGGCCTCATTTTCGAGCAGAATAGAGATGATCCGGCGCACCTCTAAGCCAGTTCCCTTTCCGGCGACAGATGCATTTCATGGTGACCCTTGCCCGCAGCAATCATGGGGTAGACGTTTTCGGTCTGATCGGTAATGAAATCCATCAGCACCAGGCGCTCTTTCATCCCCAGCGCTTCCTTAAGGGCCGGCCGTACGCTACCGGTCTTTTCAATCCGCATCCCGACGTGCCCGAAGCTCTCCGCCAGTTTGATGAAATCGGGCAAGGCATCCATATACGAATGCGAGTAGCGCCGATCGTAGAAGAATTCTTGCCACTGCCGGACCATTCCCATGTAGCGATTGTTAAGATTGATGATTTTAATGGGCAGCCCGTACTGTAGGCAGGTCGAGAGCTCCTGGATGCACATCACCAAGCTGGCCTCTCCCGTGATGCAGGCCACGAGATGATCGGGGAACGCCACCTGCACGCCCAAGGCCGCTGGCAAGCCGAACCCCATGGTGCCGAGTCCTCCCGAATTGATCCACCGCCGGGGTTGGTCGAACTTATAAAACTGCGCCGCCCACATCTGGTGTTGGCCGACATCGGAAGTGATATACGCATCGCCGCCGGAGAGTTCATAGAGCTGCTCGATGACATACTGGGGCTTGATGACCTCGGTGGTTCGGTCGTAACGCAGGCAATCGACGGACTGCCATTCTTTGATTTGTCCCCACCACGCGGCCAGCACGCCCTGATCCGGTTTCGCGCCGCTTTCGTGTAGCGCCTTAATCAAATCGCGCAAGACGCTGCCCGCGCCGCCGACGATCGGTACAGCCACCGGTACGTTCTTCGCGATCGACGAGGGATCGACGTCGATATGGACAATCTTGGCCTCCGGGCAAAAGTGTTTGAGATCGCCCGTGACGCGGTCATCAAAACGCGCGCCGATGGCGATGAGCACGTCGCAGTGGTGCATCGCCATGTTGGCCTCGTAGGTGCCGTGCATCCCGAGCATGCCGATGAACTGCGGATCCGTTCCCGGATAGGCGCCAAGCCCCATCAAGGTGTTGGTGATCGGATAGCCGAGATGGCGCGTAAACTCGATGAGCTCCCCGGCGGCGTTGTCGAGCACGATACCGCCCCCGGTGTAAATCATCGCACGCTTGGCCGCGAGGATGAGCGCCACGGCCTTCTTGATCTGGCCCGGATGGCCCTTAGTGACCGGTTTATAGGAACGCATTTCGACCGTTTCCGGGTAATGGTACTCGGCCAGGTCGGCGGTGACGTCTTTTGGAATATCCACGACCACCGGACCGGGGCGGCCCGTGGTGGCGATGTAAAACGCCTTCTTGATTACGCTCGCGAGGTCGTTGACGTTTTCGACCAGGAAATTGTGCTTGACGCAGGGGCGCGTGATACCGATCGCATCGACTTCTTGAAAAGCGTCATTGCCGATGAGATGGGTCGGCACCTGACCGGTGAATACGACCAGCGGGATCGAGTCCATGTAGGCCGTGGCGATCCCGGTTATGGTGTTGGTCACGCCGGGACCCGAGGTCACCAAGACCACGCCCGGCCTGCCGGTAGCCCGCGCATAACCGTCCGCGGCGTGAGTGGCGCCTTGTTCGTGCCGCACGAGGATGTGCTTGACGGCGTCCTGCTTATACAAGGCGTCATAGATATGCAGCACGGCCCCGCCCGGATAGCCGAAAATGTAATCGACCCCTTCGTCTTTGAGGCAGCGTACGAAGATCTCCGCCCCGCGAAATTTTTCTGTCACCTCTAACACCTTTTGGGACCTTGAAATATGAGAAGCTACTGGCATTTCCGGATCAGGTCAAGCCGCTGCAATGGTGTATAATGCGCGGCTCAAAGGGCGTCGCCGATCCGGCCGAAACCGGCAACGCCAGGAGGGCACCGCAATGCGGATCTCGCAGTTTTTACTCCCAACCGTGAGGGAATCCCCCGCCGCCGCCGAGGTTATCAGCCACCATCTCATGCTGAGAGCGGGTATGGTGCGCCGGCTCGCGGCGGGGATTTATACTTGGCTTCCACTCGGATTGCGCGTTCTGCGCAAGGTGGAACGCATCATCCGCGAAGAGATGGATCGCACCGGTGCCCAAGAGGTCTTGTTACCGGGCGTGCAACCGGCGGAGCTGTGGGAGGAATCGCACCGCTGGCAGCACTATGGCCCGGAGCTTTTGCGCTTCCGTGATCGGCATGAACGCGAGTTTTGTCTCGGTCCCACCCATGAAGAAGTCATCACGGATCTGGTGCGCCGGGAGATCCGTAGCTACAAGCAACTGCCCGCGAACTTCTACCAGATCCAGACCAAGTTTCGCGACGAGGTGCGGCCGCGTTTCGGCATCATGCGGGCGCGCGAGTTTTTGATGAAGGACGCCTATTCCTTTCATTTCGATCAGGCCTCGTTACAAGAAACGTATGACCGGATGTACGAGACCTACACCCGAATCTTCACCCGCATGGGGCTTAGATTTCGCGCCGTGCTTGCGGATACTGGCAATATCGGCGGGAACCTGTCTCATGAGTTTCACGTCCTGGCCGAAGCCGGCGAGGATGCGATCGCCTTCTGCCCGACCTCCGGCTACGCCGCCAACGTGGAGCTTGCGGAGGCATTGGCATCTGCCGATACCCCCACGCCCCCCAATGGGGCGATGCAAAAGGTCGCCACGCCGGGCAGTAAGAGCATCGCCGAAGTTAGCGACTATCTGGGCGTGCCGCCGGCAAAGATACTGAAGACCATCGCCGTGATGGTCAATTCCGGTCAAGGCGAAGAATTTTGTCTCCTGTTGCTGCGCGGCGACCACGACCTCAACGAGGCCAAGGCACGCAAGCGGATCGGCGACTTCCGTTTCGCCAGCGACGAGGAGATCGAAGGCCATCTAAGCGGCCGCGCCGGTTACATCGGCCCGATGAACCTGCAACACACATCACCGGACATGGGCATCATCGCCGACCGCTCGGTCGCCTGCATGAGCGATTTCGTCTGCGGCGCCAACGAACCCGGCTATCATCTCATCGGCGTCAACTGGGGTCGCGACCTGCCGTTGCCGCCACACGTCGACGACCTCCGCAAAGTAGTCGAAGGCGATCCCAGCCCGGACGGCCAGGGGACTCTGACCATTGCGCGCGGCATCGAGATCGGTCACATCTTTCAGCTAGGCGACAAGTACAGTAGGACGATGAAGGCCACTTGCCTCGACGAAAACGGCGAGGCGGTGACTCTGATCATGGGGTGCTATGGCATTGGTGTATCGCGGATCGTGGCCGCGGCAATCGAGCAGAATCACGATGAACGCGGCATCATCTGGCCGGGGGCGATCGCACCTTTCCAGGTGGCGCTGGCGCCCGTCAATATGCAGCGCTCGGGACGCTTGGGTGAGGTGGTCGAGCGGCTGTATGCCGAGCTGCTGGCGGCCGGTATCGAGGTCCTGTACTACGATCGCAAAGAACGGCCGGGGGTGATGTTCAACGATTTGGAGTTGGTGGGGATCCCGCATCGTTTGGTGCCTAGCGAACGCGGGTTGGACAACGATACACTTGAATACCAAGGCCGGCGGGACGTACACGCGCAGCATATCAACCTCGACGAGGCCGTGCCGTTTATCAAGGCCCGTCTCGCCGGTTGATTAGGGAAGCTCTGCAAAAGTTACTGCGCAGCCCCTATGCTTTGGCGCGTGCTCGCTCCTCGCTCGCCTATCTACCTGACATGTCTCGCGATTCGCTCCGCGGCTTCGCGCATCTGGGCTTGCTCGCGACACTTTTGCAGACCTTCCTTAGCGGATCACGAAGCCTGCCGGGGCCGGTGTCGGTGTGGATACCGCTTCGCACCGAACGTCGGCTACGCGGGCCTCTGCCGGTCCCTGCCAAAGCCACGCTATGAGCTTCTCGACCTCCACCGTGGGACCGCACGCCAGAACCTCGACCTGTCCGCTGGGCACGTTCCGTACCCAGCCCCTGAGTCCGAACTGCAACGCCTGGTGGCGGGTATGGGCCCGAAAAGAGACGCCTTGCACGCGGCCGCTGATCAGGCACTTAACACAGGTGTTCACCTAAGCTCGATTTTACGCTAGCTTAACGGGCGAAAAATATAAGGGGCGACCGTGTACCGAACCCGTGCGACCCGCTTTCGAGGCGCGATAATACCCACAACGCGAAACGTCAGGAGATCGGACCATGCAGGTAACCATCTATCACAACCCACGCTGCTCCAAGTCCCGGCAAGCCCTCGAGCTACTTAAGGAACGCGGAATCGAGCCGAAAATCGTTGAATATCTTAAGACCCCCCCCGATCGGGAGACCCTAAAGCGGCTGCTAAAACTTCTACACCTTCGGCCACGGGATCTGATGCGCAAACATGAGCCCGAATATAAAGACGCGGGGCTCGATGACCCTGGCTTAGGTGACGAGGATCTGATTTCCGTACTTATTCAACATCCGATCTTGCTTGAACGTCCGATCGTCGTCAGCGGCGCCAAAGCGGTCGTCGGCCGTCCGCCCGAACGAGTGTTCGAAATTCTGTGAGTTTTGCCCGGTGATCGAGGTCCTGGTGCTTTTTTACAGCCGCCACGGCAACGTTGCCGAGATGGCCCGCCTCGTCGCGCGGGGTATCGACGGGGTCCCGAATTGCCAAGCCCGCCTGCGTACGGTTCCTGCGGTCTCGACCGTCTGCGAGGCGAGCGAGGATCTGATTCCCGAAAATGGACCCCCCTACGCCACCCGCGCCGATCTGGTCGAGTGCGGCGCGCTCGCGCTCGGGAGTCCAACGCGCTTCGGCAACATGGCCGCTCCCCTCAAGTATTTTCTCGACGCGACATCGGACCTGTGGGTGTCGGGCGCGTTGATCGGCAAACCGGCGGCCGTCTTTACTTCCACGTCCAGCCAGCACGGCGGGCAAGAAAGCACCTTGCTTTCGATGATGCTTCCCTTATTGCACCACGGAATGCTGGTGCTGGGCTTACCCTATGACGAGCCCGCGCTCATGCGCAGCGCGAGCGGGGGCACACCCTACGGCGCAAGCCATGTCGCGGGTACCGATAGCGATCGCCCGATCACCGGCGATGAGCACGAGCTTTGTGTCGCCCTCGGCCGGCGCCTCGCTCAGACGGCCCTCCGCCTACGACAGGCCCTGGACTCATAGATTATTAATTAAACGCATACCCCGCGGTCTTGCCGCGGGTTCCTTAGCGATGGGGTTTCCAAAGGGGAGAAGTGCAGCTCTCCCTTTTGGTCAAGGGCGGGGTTCATATCCCGCCCGCGAAGTATATTCATTAATCGGGTGCGTTCGCGTCGGGCTGCGCTGAACCGCACAGCGTTTGAAAGCTGGCATACGCGGCGCAGGAGGTGACCGGTATCAGCACCAAAAGCCCAAGTCCCATGGGAATCATCGCCGCGATGGCCAGTCCGATGAAGATGCCCATGAAGGCCGCAAACGCGCGCCAGTGACGCGCGCAGGTCTCAAAGCTGTTCATCATGGCGTCAAACCCATCGCTACCGGCAAACATGATCGCGGGACAGGAGTACAGCAAGGCCATCGTCGCCAAGGTAAGGATCATGAGTGAGAGCACGAAGCGCAAGCATAGATTGATCACGATCGCCACGATCCCGCTGCTCGCATCGGCCCGCAATAGCGACTCAATCGTTGAATACAGGCTCGGATCCACCATCGTCACGACACTAAAAAAAACGTATGCGGCTAAGGTGATGACGCCCAGCGTGAGCAGCGGCAGGCGCGTGGTTTTGTTGGTAAGGCCGATGAAGAAACGGTTCACG
Source organism: Chromatiales bacterium USCg_Taylor (assembly GCA_002007425.1). Lineage (GTDB taxonomy): Bacteria > Pseudomonadota > Gammaproteobacteria > JACCXJ01 > JACCXJ01 > USCg-Taylor. The sequence continues at coordinate 11,710 of MUGK01000019.1, forward strand.
GCAAGCGGTCGTCCCTGTTCCATCTCGGCGGCTTGGTATAGAAACCCGGCGTAAAGCGCGGGATTGATCATCCACCAAGCAACGCGGCCGAGGATCGGGATCTGCCAAAGAAGAATCGCCAATAGCACCCACAGGAACGTGTACGAGATCCACGTCGAAGGGTTGATTAAGAACAGCCGCCAGCCCGCTTTATACCAAGACCACGCTTGTTTGCCTGGCCCCATCGTTGTTGTTGTCATAGCCTGCCTCCGTGATCATCGACGATCTAACACAGCGCGCATTAACGGTAGCGTGAGCCTACGCTGCATGGCCAGCGATGACTCATCCAACTCATCGAGCACGCGGCATAACTCCGCCATTGCGCGCGAATTGCGCCGCAATAGATACTTCGCCACCTCGTCGGAAAGATCTGCGCCGCGAAGCTTTGCCCGCCACTGCAGGGCGCGGATTTTATCACACTCGTCGAGTTGCCGGAGGTGGAATACCAAACCCCACGCGAGCCGCGATTTGAGATCGGGCAGATCGATGTTGATGAATCCGGGGCTTTCCAGACTGGCGAGGACAAAGCAGCGCCCGAAATCGCGCAACCGCTCGTACAAATGAAGTAACGCGCGCTCCCACTCGCGGTTCCCGGCGACGCTGTGTAACTCGTCGATGCAGACCAAGTCCAGATCCTCAAGTCCCTCCAAGATCGTTGGGGATAGCTCCGCGTTTTGCGCGAGTGCGAGGTAGCAGGCCCGGCGCCCTAAGGCGGTAAACTCATGACCCGCGGCCTGCAGAAGATGGGTCTTTCCGGTACCGCTAGGCCCCCACAAATAGAGGCTCGCCGGCGCCTCGCCGAGCCGCCGAACGTGCTCGAAAACCTCGCGATTGGGCCCCGGATAGTAAAGCTCGAAGCTCGGGATCCGGCCCTCGGGGAATACGAACGGGAGTTGTCTAAACTGCGTCACGGAGATGCCAATCCCAGGCTTTACTGCAAGCGTAGTTGGTAATGCCCGGGCGCCGGGTCCCCACTCATCGGCTCCAGGTACTTGCCGAGGGCGATGGCGCGGCCGAGCGCGCTTTCGCCGCCACGGGCGATCACGACAAATTCCACGCTATCCGGTTGCACCCGAACCACGCTGCTATGGGTGACCGCTTCGAGCGATTCCAAGTAATGCTGTAATTGCGCGTAGTGGTCGAGCGCCGCCACGCCGTGTACGGTGAGACTGACGATATCCTCCGACAACTGGTCGGAGGGCGCGTTCAATAGCGCGACCAAAGCGTCGGTGCCCTGGTCGACGCCTTCCTCCAAGACCGTCTCCGCGCTATCGCCTTGGGACGGCCAGCGTTGAACTTCTCCGCCATAGAATAGGCTCCACTTGGCCTCCCATAAACCGCTCGGCACGTCGTCGAGATGACCCGTCAGGATCGCATCGGCTCCGTAGGGGTTCGATACCTCGCCGGTGGCCGTTGCTGGCAGCGTTTGTAGATCGGACAGCCATGCCCGGTCGCGCTCATCCATGATCGGTATCACGATGGGTAGACCGCGCTGGCGGGCTTGATGCTCGATGGCATGCGTGTAGCCCGAAGCGTCGTCGCGGCTGACCATAGCGCGTTTTCCGCCGGAGCCGAGCGAGACGCCGACCAGCACCAGCGGGCGCTCGCGTCCCCAAAGATTCAAACCCGCGCGACGGAGAGCGCCGCTGAGGGCCTTCGCGTCGAATTTCACCGCCAACACGCGCCCACCGCCGCCCGCGTTCCCCTGCCCGCCCTCGGAAGTTTGATATCCGTATTGCTGTATGTAGACCTGCGGCTCCTTAAATAGTCCCGCGACGCCTTCGCGCTGCGCGGCATTGCGATCGCCCGTGAGCTTGACGAGCACGACTCGGAGCGCCATTTCCATCGCCTCGGCCTTGGCAGCCGGCTCGCCGCCCGCGGTCGGGATCTCCGCCTCGTAAAGCCCACGGACCTGAGCCCCTTCACTCGCTAAGGCGAGGACCGATCCCGCGACCAGCAGAAGATATCGCACCCAGCGCATGCGCGGAACGTATGCTAAGATGGCGGCCGTCGTCAAGGTTTGCCGCGCGAATCCCGCGCCGCTACCATAAGCCGATGCGAAACGGCCAAGAAAAGGGAGCGACTTACCGGGACGCGGGCGTCGACATCGAGCGTGGCAACGAGTTCGTGCGGCGCATAAAACCTTATGCGCACGCGACCCACCGGCCAGGGGTGGTGGGCGGAATCGGCGGCTTCGGGGCGCTTTTCAGCCTCGCTGGCTTGAACTATCGCAAACCGCTGTTGGTCTCCTCGACCGATGGCGTGGGTACCAAGCTCAAGCTCGCAATCGACCTTAACCGGCACCGGACGATCGGCATCGATCTCGTCGCCATGTGCGCGAATGACGTGGTCGTGCAAGGCGCGGAACCGCTGTTCTTCCTCGATTATTTCGCCACGGGGCGACTAAACCTCGACACGGCCGAGCAAGTGGTCGCCGGAATCGCCCAAGGCTGCGAGCTAGCCGGGATGGCGCTCATCGGCGGCGAGACAGCCGAGATGCCTGGCTTGTATCAAAGAGCCGACTACGATCTCGCCGGATTCTGTGTCGGCATCGTGGAGGAAGATCGGCTTGTCGACGGACGTGGGGTGATCCCGAGCGATGCCATCATCGGCATCGCCTCGAGCGGCCCGCACGCCAACGGCTATTCATTGATCCGAAAATTGATCACCGACTCGGGCGCGGATTTGACGATGGATCTCGGCGGCCGTAGCCTCGCGGATACCTTGATCGAACCGACCCGCATCTACGTGAAGACGATCCTCGCCTTGCTCCGCAGCGTCCGCCTCCGGGCCATCGCCCACATCACCGGAGGAGGCTTTATCGACAATTTGCCGCGCGTCATGCCTCCGGGTGCCCGTGCGGTGATTACAACCACGGCGTGGCCGCGGGCGCCGATTTTCGAATGGATTCGGGATGCCGGCGACATCGAAACGCGGGAGATGTACCGGACATTTAACTGCGGTATCGGCATGGTCGTGATCGTGAGCCTAGACGATGCCGGCGCGGCGCTCGAACACCTCCGGCACAACGGCGAGGCCGCTTGGCGGATCGGTTGGGTGGAAGCAGCGCGAGAGGGCGATGCGCGCGTGGTCATCGATGCCGGCTAGCGCTCAAGATCACCAGGAACCTTTAGTTTTTATCTTGGCCTGCGCCGCTGCGAGAAACCCGCGCAGGATGTTTAGCTCGTTCTGATCGAGGCTAACGCGATTAAACAATCGCCGCATGCGCCGCATGAGCCGGCGCGGTTTCTCCGGATCCAGGAACCCGGCATCGATCATGGTCTCTTCGAGGTGCAGGTAAAGCCGTGCCATCTCGTCGGCGGTCGCGGCGCGTTCGATAGCGAGATCCGCGGTCGCATCGTGAGGGATCGCGGCTTGGCGCAATTCGTAGGCGATGATCTGAACCGCGGCCGCGAGATTGAGTGAGGAATACTCCGGAGCGGCCGGCACCTTGACCAAAAGCTGGCAAAGCTCGACCTCGGTATTGCTAAGGCCGGAATGCTCCGGCCCGAAGAGCAGAGCAACCTCCCCGCGCCCGGTCGCCTCGATGATTCGTGACGCGCCTTCGCGGGCCGAGACAGTCGGCCAGGGGATGCTGCGGTCCCGAGCGCTGGCACCGACCACCAGACCGCATCCGCGCACGGCCTCGGCGGGCGATCCACAGATCACTGTTTCCCGCAGCACATCGGCGGCTCCGGCGGCCATCGCTGTGGCGTCGGCCGAAGGATAGCGATTAGGCGCCACGAGGAAGAGACGCCTGAGTCCCATGGTCTTCAACGCGCGCGCACTGGCGCCGATATTGCCGGGATGCGTCGGCCGCACCAGCACAAAGCGCAGTTTCGCCAAAGCGCCACTATTCATCCGGGATTCAAGACTGTTTCGCTTAAACGCTCATTGTTGGATAGAATTTCGCGCTCGATTCGTAACTACGCAACCACCGAGGCAACCCACCGATGCACCCCATGCTTAATATCGCGATTCGCGGCGCGCGCAAAGGGGGTGACATTATCGTCAGGCACCTCGACCGCGTTCAAGGCTTGAGAATCGATACCAAACAACAGAACGACTTTGTCACGGAGGTTGATCGACTAGCCGAGGGTGCGATCATCGACATCCTCCTCAAGGCCTATCCAAACCATGCCATCCTGGCCGAGGAGAGCGGCACTCACGGGAGCGACGAGTACCAATGGGTCGTCGATCCCTTGGATGGCACGACCAACTTCATACACGGGTTTCCGCAATTCGCCGTATCCATCGCCCTGAAGCATAGGGGGCGGCTGGATCAGGCCGTGGTTTACGACCCGCTGCGGCAGGAGCTGTTCACGGCGAGCCGCGGGGAGGGGGCGCTCCTGAACGATCGCCGCATCCGCGTCACTCAACACCCCAACTTGCCGGGGGCCTTGTTGGGTACCGGGTTCCCCTTCCGGGAATTGCAGCACCTCGACCGCTACCTCGCGATGCTCAAGGCTCTGATCGAAGTGACCTCTGGAATACGCCGGGCCGGATCGGCGGCGCTCGACCTCGCCTACGTGGCTTGCGGGCGCTTGGATGGCTTTTGGGAATTCGGATTGAAACAATGGGACATCGCCGCGGGCGCGCTTTTGATCCTCGAAGCCGGCGGTATCGTTAGCGATCTGGAAGGAGGCCCCGGCTATCTCCGTTCCGGAAACGTCGTCACCGGCGGGCCTAAGGTGCACAAGGAGATCCTCAAGACCCTCGAACCCTTCATCGCGCCCAACCCGAATTTTTCCGCCGTTTGACATTTACTACCCGCGGCGCCCGCCCGTTTGTCACCGACGGAGCTGCGGGCGCTACCACGCCGGATGCGCCCCAGTCAACGCGCCCGCGCCCGGGCTGAAACAGCGTTCACAGTTATTGTCACGACCGTCCCGGCATGGGCCAGGGGTTAAAGATCGCCGCCGACGGTCCGATAAGGTAATGCATGCTAGGAGCCCCGGAACGGCATTGCCGGAAGCCTGCATGCGGCGCACGGATGCGGATGAGGTCCAAGGACGGACCACCTCCTTTGCGCCATGCCCGTCCTTTCAACGCGAAATTGCTATCATGACCAAGCCCCACCATCCATTTGATCACGTCCAACCTGAGCTCGGCGAGGTCCGTATTGGTCGCTAACTGCGTGGCGACCGATTCCGAAAGCGCCTCTTGTTGCGCCTCCGTCATTGCCTTGGCCTGGGCCTCGGGAACGCCAGCGGCCTTGAGCCTTTCGACGAACTTGAGGGTATCAAAAGTGACGGTTGCCATAGCTGCAGTGTAGCACGCGCAAAGAGTCCCTCGCGGGGGTTGCGTGGGACGCACCTACACAGGATCACACCCACGGGTCGATGGGCAATACCTTGAGCACCTCGCCGGTCTTGCGGTCGATGATGGCGGTGAGATCTTGTTTGCGGGCGCGCACGGGGAGGAAACCGAGGTCTTTCGCGCGCCCGGCCTTCAAGGCCGCGAGTTGCGGTTCAGCCTCTGCGCGCTTTTGCGCGAGATCGGCCAAGGGTCGGGAGCGCGCGATCACCTGTCCGGTCTGCTCCGCATACGGCACATAGTGTTGCGGGAAGTTCGGCAAATCGTAGCCCGCGCCCACGGCGGCAAACAGGATCCGCTCGCGTTCCTTGGGATCGGCGGGCATCACCGCGGCGACGATCCGCGGTCCCGTGAGCGGTAAGGATTGATATTCGGGGCGCGTTACTTTCTTGCGTTCTTCCGGGTCGATCTCGTTGGCGGCCACCACGTCGAACCGGTCTACATTAAATACGACGTAGACAGGGCGGGCTTCATAGACCACGTATACGCCATAGACTAGGGCGCTCAATTGCAGGAGCGCCACAACGGCCAGATCAAACCGCAGGCTTTTCTTGAGGGGATTGTAAATGATCAGCGTGATGAGCGGGCC
>MUGK01000181.1 GCA_002007425.1 Chromatiales bacterium USCg_Taylor
ATTTAAACGCCCTTCATTGTCGAGAGGCACAGTACTGCGGGGCTCGTGAACTGTCAAACATGCGAGTGGCCTGTTGGTACCTCTGGCCCATGAATGGCCCGAAAACTCCCCGATGACAAATCCAGGACGAGCCTGTTTGACAACTCACAAACCCAGCAGTAATTTTCTTGTCGACGAAAAAGAGCGTTTAAAATACTTTATTCGCGTATTGTGATACACCCTTTCTGTTAGAACCAAGAGTGGAGTGCAAGAGATGAATAAGCCACTGATGGATGTATTGGCCGAGGGTCACTATGCCGCTAATTTGGATGCCACACCGGGCGAGAGCTATGACACAAAATTCGAGTCCCTCGTGCGGGAGATGCTGCTCCACTTAGGCGAAGACCCAAACCGCGAAGGCCTTGACCGTACGCCTCAACGCGTAGCCAAGGCGATGAACTTCCTTACGAGCGGCTACCGCATGTCAGCCACAGAGGTTGTCAAGGACTCCCTGTTTTCAGAAGACTGCGATGATATGATCGTGGTCAAGGATATCGAGTTCTATTCCCTCTGCGAACATCATATGCTCCCTTTTGCAGGCAGGGCTCATGTCGGTTATCTTCCTAATGGGCAAGTGATCGGCCTCTCGAAGATTGCTCGCGTTATTGATGTGTTCGCGCGTCGCCTGCAGCTTCAAGAACGGCTCACTAGCCAGGTCGCCATGACGCTAATGGAGGTGCTCAAAGCAACAGGCGTGGGCGTGGTGATGGAAGCCAGCCACTTTTGCATGGTCATGCGAGGAGTGCAAAAACAAAATAGCCTAACGGTTACGAGCGCGATGCTTGGAAAATTCCGGGAAGATACCCGAACTCGCGCTGAATTCTTAGAGTTGATAACGCACCTATGACCCTCGGAGACGCTGCCCGAGCCGGCAACTTTGGTGTACTTGATTTCGCCCCCGAAAATGGTCGCGGAGAGCTTGTGCGCCTAGGTCGCAGACCACGAGATCCCAGCGGGAATCGGGCGCTTGGAGGAGCTTCGGCTGCACGTCCTCATTGCGTGAGAGCTTGTCGAGCCGGGCGATAACCGAGTTCGCTTGCGCCGTTCATTGCGCCCACCAGGGAGCCTCACCGAGGCTCAAGCTCTCAAACCACCGGGTTCCTACGGGTCAGGAATCAGTTGAGAAATGGCATTGAACTCCTTATTCTGACGTAACTGAGTCTAATTCATCACCGGATGCCCATCTCACGACCGCACAACGAAAGCCGGCACTAAGAAGGGCAGCGCTAAAAAGGTTCAGCCGTGGACGGGTTTTGTAAGGGAGGGGAGGGCGGAAGATAATCCCGGCCGACATGCTGAAAAAGCGTTACTTCTTCTCCAACAGAAGTTGACCTTCCTTTCTTACTCTACCCGTAATTGTGTCGGCGATGGTCGCGAGGATGTTTGGTAGAACAACTTCCACTGTAACCAACTCTTCGAACACATCAAGGTGCCCGTGTATCGTCTGACCAAATGTGCCGCCCTCGAAATAAAGACGATTGTCTTCCCAACGTTCATCAAACGACAGCATCAAACCAGTAACGCCACCGGTCATCTGTGCGCGCATATTGCCGAATCCTTCCTCGATACGGCGGCGCGCCTCAGCCTTCCCAAGCTGGTGGGGAATGTTGACAGTGACAGGTCTCGACATTCGGCTTTTCCTCGTGAACTCTCATTTTAACTATGTAATGTGCGCACCGCCATCATGCTTACGCCGTAGAACATCTAAATAAGTAGGGCAACGTTTGAGGGGTACTTCCGTCATGCGGTTGGGATCGTCATTGCAGTCGCGGCGGCTGTGTGGTAGAGCTGGAATGGGGCGCACGCCCTAAGATCGCGCGAGTTTTTCGAAGCTTTACCGCGAGTCCTCTCCCACGCCTGCTTCCGTGAGCTTTTCTTTTGCTTTCTTGGTGACCAGGAATGCGACTCCGATAGTCGCGGCGAGACCCATTCCGAAAAAGACCCATTGCGCCGTTCCCCACTCGCCTCCTCCGCCGGTTAAAGCCCCGCCTATCGCACCAAGATATAAGTACAGCATGACTCCGGGAATAATCCCGACGAAGGTCGCGAGGACGTAGTGCCAGAATTTGATCTGCGTAATACCAAAAAAGTAGTTCTGAAGATTGAACGGCACCAAAGGACTCAACCGCAGCAGCAGAACAACCTTCCAGCCGTCCTCGGTGACTGCTTTATCCACTGCCTGGATCTTAGGCCGCTTTTCGATCATGCCCTTTATTCGGTCACGCATGAGATAACGCGCGGCCAAAAAAGCAAGCGCCGCGCCCAACGTCGCACCGACCATAACTACGGGGAACCCCCACCCCAAACCGAACACCAGACCGGCTGCGATTGTGAACGGCGCGCCCGGCGCGAGGCCTACCGTGGCAACGATGTACGCGGCCGCGAAAACCACTCCGCCCCAAACACCCAGTCCCTCTATCCATCCGCTGAATGTATCTAGCCAGTCCTTTAGCGGTAGTAAAAACCAGGCGACGAAAACCGCGACCAAGGCGATAGCCGGGATAATCAAATTCCGGGGGATTCCTTTTTCTTTCGATTCCGGCATTGCGTGCTCCTTTCAAATCGCAAAGCGTTTGCCATTCGCGCGCAATTGCTTAGTTCTCGTGGCTGGAATATAAAAAACCATGAGCAGGAAGGCGCGCCTCCTGCCCGGCCTGCTTGCCTCAGCTGGCTAGAGTTCCTTGTTTGGTTTACTTGATCATCTTGAGATGGCTTTCGGCGCTCTCCACGGCCATCTTGGCACTGCCAGCGTCCTGCGCTTTGAGCGCGTTATTGAGAGCGCTTTCGGCTGCGGTTAAGTGCTCCGCGCCTGCTTCCTTGGCTTGCTCAGCCGCTTGGACATGTGTCAACGACACCTGCGCGTGCTCTTGGATACCCTGAATGGTACTTTCCTTGGCCGCTGCCTGGGCGTGCTCCAATGCTTGTGCGGTATGGGTGGCCTCCGCTGAACAGCCAACCCCTGCTAACAAGCCCAAGCTACCCGCGATTAACCCGACTAGCGTTTTGCGTTTCATCTCTATTTCCTCCGTTTTTGTTTAATAGTTGCGATTGAGCACGAATTTGACTATCTAATCCCGCGTTGGTTCTGGGACCTTGCCGGGGTGGGCAAAACCAGCTCCCCGTCAAATCATACGTGAATGTAAGCCCTAACGACCCGAGGTCACCCGCGCCGTGGCGGGTCCGGTGCACCGACCGCTCATCCAGCCCTGCTGAGAGTCACTTCTCCCGCGTTGGCGGCGCTGCGCGCACGAGCCGAGGCTTCTTAACCGGCGGCTGGTGGATCGCCTGCTTGATCGTCGGCCGCTGGTCCCGGTCAAGCTCGTCGAGCTTGACCGGTTCTCCGCTCGCCGCCGAACGATAGAGAGACCGAATTATCCGCACGTCGGCGAGCCCTTCCCGGCCGGATGGTTCCGGCTCCTGTCCGTCGATGACGCAATCTGAAAAGTAGAGCAACTCCGGCGCGAACTGGTCTCGCTTCGGGAACGTGCGGTCTCGCGTCTTGCCTTTGATTGTGAGCCGATGCTTCAGGTCACCGGCGAACTCATAGGCCGGATCGACGCGCAGATCTCCTTCGGCGCCGACTATCTGGTATGCCGATACGTCAGACGCTCCAAAGCTACTGGTGAACGACGCCAGGCGCTCGTCCGGGAAACGGAGTATCGCGCTGGTCATCTCGTCAACTTCTTCGAATCGCTTTTCACCGTTGTTCGCGCTCCAGGCGAAGACTTCGACAGGCTCGGCCTGGAAGATGTAACGCGCCGCATTGATGCAATAGATGCCGATGTCGTATAGCGTTCCTCCGCCCAGGTCCTTCTGCAGCCTAACATCTCCTTTCTTGACCTGCATCGTGAACAGGGAGTTGAAAGCCCTCAGGTTACCCAGCTTCCCTGACCTGGCGATCTCGACCGCCTTCATATTCGCTTCTTCGAAGTGGAGGCGGTAGGCGATCATCAGCCTGGTTCCATTCTCCTTGGCGGCGGCGATCATCGCCTCACAGTCCGACTCTGTAACCGCCATCGGCTTCTCGCACAGCACATGGACTCGGGCGCGGCAGGCCCGAACCGTATATTCGCGGTGTAAGTTGTTCGGCAGCGCGATGTAGACAGCATCAACCTCGCCGCTGCTCAGACACGCGTCGTACTCGTCATATGAGTACCTGAAGGGAACGTTGTACTTCTTGCCGAGCTTTGCGAGCTTTTTTGGATCGTCTGAGACGAGCGCGACAAGCTCGGAGTTCTTCGCCTTGGCGAAGGCGGGCAGTACCGCGATCTGCGCAATATATCCAAGCCCAACTACCGCGTATCGGACCCTATGCCTGCCGGCCGATGCCGAAAAAGCCCGCTTCGTCGTCCTTTCCCGTGGTGTCGCTCTTTCGCGTGATGATGATGGCACGTGAATGAGAATTCTAAAAACCCTTTTTTTCAAGAGGGAAGATACGACTGGACCTGTTAGCTGTCAATCACGCGCTGCTCGGTCCGGAACCGGAGAACTCTCGGGCCAGTCGTCAGCGGCGTTTAAAATTCCTATACTCATACCCAATTACCGTTCCGGTCAG
>MUGK01000182.1 GCA_002007425.1 Chromatiales bacterium USCg_Taylor
ACAACGCCCCCAGGCATCCCCTGAGGTCCAGGAGTCCTTCTCTCTAAGGGGGACTCTATTACCCTTTTCAGGCTCATTTTAAGATTAGAAAATACTGTCAGGACGGATGCTCCGCAGGCCATAGCGGTGTGCGTGCGATAAGTTAGTGAATTATTGGCTCTTCTACCTCGGGTGCGCCGGGTCTTAACGGTGACCGCGGCAAAGCCGCGGCAAGGGGCATGAATCAGGGCAGCGCGTAATGCGCGCGCAGGATCTCTTCGGTAAACGAGGCGCGCAGATAAAATCCGCGCGGAAGGGTTGGCACCCCGCGACCGGATTCCCCGATGCCCTGGGTGCGGACGCGGCCATGCGCCGCCTTGGGCCGGATCTGCAGATAAGTCCCGTAGCGGGCCGAGACCCGGCCAAGCTGACCCATGCACACCAGTTCCATGATTTCGTCAAAATCGGCGCGCAATGTCGCCTCTTGATCATGGGTCGGGCTCCACAGCAGCGGTGATCCGATGCGCCGATCGGCAAGCGCGATCGCCGAGGCCGCTTCCACCGGCACCCAAAGCACACGCGCCAGCTTCTTGCGCACCAATGATTCGTCCCAGGTAAGGCCGACGTTATCGACGAGCGGTACGGTGGTGACATAGGTCGATTCGCGCGGCCGGCCCGCGCGATCCACCGGGATGGTCTTGAGCTCGATTCCGAACCGCGGAAAGTCGGGTTCCGGAAGTGAGGATGCCGAGGCCCCGAGCGCGCGTTCGATGAGCTCGCCGATCCATCCTTTCGCGCGCTTCAAATCGCTCGGCAACCGCGTTTTGAGATCCAGCGAGATTTCGGCGAGTGTCCGGCCGGCCAAGCGCTCCGCGCACGCCAAAAGTTCTCGCTCGCTCTCGGGGGACGTGCCCGGGGTCATCGGTTAGTACTGGCTGCGAGCCGGGCCGGTCAGGGTTTGTGGCGTATACTATGCTCCGATGGCGATCATAAAGCTTCCTGAATCGATGAGAAACCGCATCGCCGCGGCGGTCACGGCGGGATATCCGCATGAGACCTGCGGTCTACTCATTGGAAGGCAGGGCGTCCGTGCCGTTGAGGTGCTCGACAGCTTGCAGGCGGCCAATCTCAATCAGGAACGGCCGGGCGATCGCTACGAGTTGGACCCGAAGGCGATGCTGGCGGCGGATCGCGATGCGCGCTCGCGCGGTTTGGAGATCGTCGGGGTTTGGCACTCTCACCCGGACCACCCGGCGGAACCCTCGGAAACCGATCGGGAGGCGGCCTGGGAAGGTTGGTCTTACCTCATCGTCTCGGTTGCGCGCGACGGTATCAACGCCATCCGCTCTTGGCGCCTTGACGGGGGACAATTCTACGAGGAGGACATGGCGTTATGAGCCGGGTGATCGTGCGCATACCGATGCCTTTGCGGAGCTTGACGGCGGGCGCCGAGGAGCTCGCCGTCGAGGGCGCCACGGTCGGGAAAGCGCTCGCATGCTTGGGCGCGACCTACCCAGACGTGCTGGCGAGGATTTTAACCCCCGAAGGCCAGATCCGGAGTTTCGTGAACATCTATTTGGGCCAAGAGAACGTGCACGCGATCGAGGGCTTGGACACCGCGCTCCCCGAGGGGAGTGTGCTGTCGATCATACCGGCGGTCGCCGGGGGAAGTGAGCCGAAAGCGAAGGAACGGCGGCTTCTGGACTTGCGCGGCCGCATCGACCAGATCACGCCCGCCGAGGCGTTCGCTTTACAACAGCGCGGGGTAGCCCTCATCGATGTGCGCGAGCAAGACGAGATCGCGCAAGGTAGCCCGCCGGGCGCTCACCGGCTAGGACGCGGGTTCTTGGAGCTACGCATCGAGGAAGCGGCGCCTGATCTAGAACACCCACTGCTCGTGATGTGCAACGGGGGCGTGCGCTCGCTCTTCGCCGCCGAGGATCTGATCCGCCTCGGTTACCGTGACGTGCGTTCGGTCAGCGGCGGGTTCACGCGCTGGAGGAACGAAGGGCTGCCGGTCGAGGCGCCCCGAAGCTTGGACCACGATGCCCGGGAACGCTATTCGCGTCATATCATGATGCCGGAGGTGGGCGAAGCGGGTCAGCTCAAGCTCCTAAGCTCCAAAGTGCTGCTCATCGGAGCCGGTGGATTGGGTTCGCCCGCCGCGCTGTATTTGGCCGCGGCCGGAATAGGCACGCTCGGCATCGTCGATCACGATGTCGTCGATCGCAGTAATCTGCAACGCCAGATCTTACACACCGACGCGCGCGTCGGCACGCTCAAGGTCGACTCGGCGCGCGCGGCGCTCACGGCCCTCAACCCGGCGGTGACGGTGCAACCGCAAGCACGGCGGCTCGATCGTCACAACGTCGAGGAGACCCTAAATGGCTATGACGTGGTCGTGGATGGCTCGGATAACTTCGCCACTCGTTACCTCATTAACGATGCCTGCGTAAAGCTCGGCTTACCCAATGTCCACGGCGCGGTGTTCCGTTTCGAGGGCCAGGTCTCGGTCTTCTGGCCAGCCGACGCGCGTTTCCAAGGTCCCTGCTACCGTTGCGTCTATCCCGAGCCGCCACCCCCGGAGCTAGCCCCTTCCTGCGCCGAGGCTGGGGTTTTGGGCGTACTGCCCGGTGTGGTCGGGTTGCTGCAGGCCGTTGAGACTGTCAAGCTGTTGCTCGGGATCGGCATGCCTTTAATTGGGCGCATGCTCTATTACGAAGCGCTCGCCGCGCGCTTTTCGGAGCTGAAGCTTTCCCGCGATCGGAATTGCCGTTATTGCGGCGAGGGCGCCGCGTTTCCCGGTTATGCGGATTACGAGGAGCTCTGTCACGGGGCGAGCGCTTGAGGGCCCATGAGCCGAGCGGAAGATTATCAAGAATCGGCGGGTTTTGCTGACCGCGATCGGGCACATACGCTGGGCGATCCGGGTGACATGAGCTTCTCGAGCTGGCTTCAATCCCTGTTTAAACCCCTGGTGCCCGTCGGCCCGCCGGAAACGATCCGCGTCTTCACGACGGCCGACCCGACGATAACCGGCGATGGCATTGCCATTGAGGAGGATGGCTGGATCATCGACGCCCAGCAATCCCGGACCGTGCGTCTCTTCGAGGTGCCAACCCCGGGTGCCGAGCAATGCCTGATCACCTACCGGGCCAAGATGAAATCCCACGCGCTCACGGGCCGGGCCTTCCTAGAGATGTGGTGCCGATTCGGCTGGCGCGGCGAGTTCTTCTCCAAGGGCTTCCAGCAATCGGTTCAAGGGACCACCCGCTGGGCTAATTATGAGATCCCGTTTTATCTCAAGAAAGGCCAGCGGCCCGATCTCATCAAGCTCAACCTGGTCGTGGAGGGTGGGGGAAAAATCTGGATAAAAGAAATCGAACTCTTGAAGACGCCGTTGGGTTAAGGGTCTTCAGGCTGCGCATAGCGGCAGCGTTCCGCCGACCGTGCCTAAGTCTGTCTCCTGACCGTCAGTTTATCTCGAAGTACTTGTGGTAGTGTCTCAGTTTGAATTTCGGCTATCGGGCCATGAGCGGCCGGTCAAGTCCGCCGCGAGGGTTTCCGGAAAGCAAGCGTAGCGATATACCCACCGATCCCGAGGATATGCATCCTTGCCGATGTAGCACGTATGTGCTACATTGCAATTTGCATTGGAGTCCAAACATGCCCACGACGACGATCCGACTGCCGGACGATCTAAAGGCTCGCGTTGCCGCTGCCGCTGAGCGTGCCGGAACTACGGTGCATAGCTTTATTCTAGAGGCGATCGCCGAGAAAGCAGATCAGGCGGAGCGCCGCGCAGACTTTCATGACGTTGCCGAGAAGCGCTATGCCGAACTCGTCGCTTCCGGTAAGACGATCCCCTGGGAAAAAATGCGCAGCTATCTTGAAGATCGCATCGCGGGGAAACCCGTAGCTCGCCCGGTGGCTAAAAAAATGGCTCGCTGAAGATGGCCCGGATCGAGTTGGCCCCTGAGATTCGGGATGACTTCGATCGCATCCTCGATCATCTCACGGAGCGCGCGGTTGAAGATGCGCCTGGCCGTATCAGAGAAATTATCCAGGCAGTTGACGTACTCGAACATAATCCGCTTATTGGAAGACCCGTATCCGCTGACACGAGAGAGTTGATCATCGGACGCCGCGCTCGTGGCTGCGTAGCTTTGTACCGCTACATCGAGCCGATCGACACGGTCTTCGTGCTCGCAATACGTAGTCAGCGGGAGGCTGGCTACGGCAGATCTTAGTTTCGTTGAATGCGCCCGTCGCTGATAGTCGCAGTCCGGTGACAACCGCCTCTGATCAATGGGTGAGCTCTGTTTTGTGCCCATACAGGGACTCGAACCCTCAACGTGGCGGAGTGGCTTTCAGGCGACGTAGCGCTGTGGACCAGCTAAGGAACCTCTGCAAAAGTCCGCGATCTGATCGGTAGGCGCACCGAATACAGCCGAGGACGATAATGAGCAGACAGATGACACTGGGTACGGGCTTCG
>MUGK01000183.1 GCA_002007425.1 Chromatiales bacterium USCg_Taylor
CACCCACGGTGATATCCAGCGAAAAGCAAAAAACTCACTAAACCCTATGTCCGACGCCATTTCCCGCCGCTTACCCCCAGAATTTATGCAACTGGAAGGGTCAGCTATGCGCCACAGCATAATAGGGTCGCTGCAGAAGCCATGATGCTCGTCGATGAAGCTGAACTGAAACGCGATGGTGACCAGCTATTGGCGATCGCATGTGTGACAACCGAGCAGGTTGATCTGCTCAAGAGCGCTACACTTGTCCTTCTAAGGCAGCATCAAGTTGATCCCTTTTCTCCAGGACGAACGAGGAAATTGCAGAGCAAAGGACTGCATTTTTCAGACGTACCGGAGGAAGTGCGTTCCCGGTATATTGCTATGCTTGCGTTTTTGCCCTTCCGCGGATATTTGGCATTCGGCTCACTGACTAAGTCGGAGAACTACGAACAGCTGTATCTTGCGTTACTGAACGGCATCCTCCCGCGACGATTCATGGATTACGATCGTGCCCGCTTGACTCTCGTATTTGAACAGAACCCAAGAATCGCTAGGGATCAGCTGGAAGGGGCAGTAAGAGTGCTCTACGACGACCTTGAGGGGCGAAACCAGAGACGACCCATCGTGTGCCCACCCGTAGTGATTGGGACAAAGCAAGATCAACCGGCAATGTCTATCCCAGATTTCTTGTTAGGGGTGTTTTCGCATTACTTCGGCTCCACTCCCGACGAAAGAAGCAAACCGTCTTCGCTTCGAGCGGCTTCGTGACAAGTTTCGGCACATCGCCAACATTGACACTGGAGAGTTTTTTCTCGACGACATCCACTCGATGTCTAAGAGCATTGCGTCCGTTGTTTGGCCTGTGGTGCCTGCGCACCGCAGATGTTGTGAGTACGGGGACATAGTATTCAGGAGCGGAGTCCGCCCACCCAATCATCGTACAAAAGTCCGCTTAGGGTCGAGCCGTGTAAAAACACAAAATCGTCGCGTTTTCGGGGGTTCTTTGACCCTTCCTGAGATGTCGACTTCAGTCTCACCATCCGCTTCGAAGAATTTTTACACAGGCCTCGGTTGGAGCCGGTCATTCGTGATCTGACAGCGTCTGTACGGTCGGGCAAGAGGCGCTCCATTGTCATCGCCCAATGTATGCGTTCTGAGGACACCGACGGCCGGGCTCCATGAAACCTGGCGATTCGTGACAGTCGCCAGGCATGGTGATTTCGGCCGACGAGCCATGGAAGGCGGAACGCCGAGGCGAGGAGCCCGCGATAGCCGTCCTCTAGATGGACGGCGTAGAGTCATTGAGCGAAGGCACGCGCGAGCGGTGCTCGTTTTAGTTGCATACGGATATTCGGGAATGACAGCCAGCCTTCCGGTGTTTAGCCCCCTCGCGCCTAAGCGTGGTTAATGGGGCCGTGCGTGATCCAGAAGAAGTCCGGAGACGCTGCGAGGAATAGACAACCGATAGAAAGAATTCAGGGATTGATGTCGATTTCGCGCAACCGCATTCGACTAATTGTCAGCAATCAACCAAACCCTGAAAGGAGACATCATGCTGGTCCAACCCTACCTGTTTTTCGACGGTCGCTGCGAAGAAGCGATCGAGTTCTATCGCAAGGTGCTTGGCGCCGAGGTCGATATGCTCATGCGCTTCAAGGACAGCCCAGAGCCCCCGCAACCGGGCATGATTCCGCCCGGATCCGAGAACAAGGTGATGCACGCCAACTTCCGCATCGGCGACACCGCGGTGATGGCGTCCGACGGCCGATGCATGGGACAGCCGAACTTCCAGGGCGTTTCGCTGTCGCTCACGGTGGCGGACGACGCCGAGGCCGAGCGGAAGTTCGCATTGTTGGCCGACGGCGGGCAGGTGCAAATGCCCCTGACCAAGACCTTCTTTTCCTCGCGCTTCGGCATGGTGGCCGACCGCTTCGCCGTGTCGTGGATGGTACTGACCTTGATATCAAATCCCTGACCTGGAGCATGCAATGAAATACCTGTGCCTGGCATACGAAGCTGAAGAAACATTCAATGCGATGTCGCGAAGCGAGTGGGATGCGCTAAGGAAGGAAACCCTGGCCTATGTCGAAGCGCTACAGCAAAGCGGTCACCTGATCCTCACGAATGCCCTGCAAAGTGCCCGGACTGCGGCGACCCTGCGGGTTCGCAACGGCAAGCTGTCGGTGACCGATGGCCCCTTCGCAGAGACGAAGGAGCAACTGGGCGGATTCTTCCTGATCAATGCTCGGGACCTGAACGAGGCCATCCAGGTGGCATCCAAATGGCCATCGGCACGGCTGGGCAATATCGAAGTCCGTCCGGTCGAGGAAACGCTCAGAGTAGAGCGGCGCTACGGCTAATCACAATTTGGATGTGAATTTTGATGTGTCCCATATGCATGACATCCATTGCGTTGATGGCCACCGGTGGCAGCACCGCGGGCGGGCTGGCCGCTCTCGTTATGACGCGGTTTAGGTGCAGAAAAAGCACAAGCATCCAGTCCGGGAAATCGGAACGGAAAGATGAATCTTCGCAAGCGACTGGAACACCGACAAAGGAGACGACCATGACTGAAGCAAGTATTCCACACCCTGAAATCGTATCCCGAGCCGAGTGGCAAGTAGCTCACGATAAGCTGCTCGTCAAAGAAAAAGCGGCCACCCGTGCGCGAGACGCGCTGGCCGCGGAACGTCGCAGGCTGCCGAGGCTCAGGATCGAAAAGCACTACGTCTTCGAGGGATCCCAAGGCACGACATTCAAGTTCAACGAAGCGATCTCGTTCCAGATCAGTTGGAAGAAGTGGATCATTACTGGCAAAAGCTGTCCGAGGGCCGGCGACGAGGCAGCGCAGCAATGCGGCTGGCTTAAGGACAAGTACGGCGTGTCATGGCAGGTGGTTCCCATCGCCCTGATCGAGATGATGAATGACCCCGATTCCGCAAAATCCCAAAGAGTGACGGCGGCGATGCTGCAAACGAAAAAGCTCGACATCGCCGGACTGAGGCGGGCTTATGTCGGGTAGTCAATGAATGGCAGCGCAATCAAGCAAAACCGAAAAGGAAATTTGACTTGGCTCGTTATGATGGACCCATAAGCGATGCCTTTGAGTCCGCCGCGCGCTGGTCTAACTCACCGTTGCGACGCGAGCAACTGCTGCGCCGAGCAGTTGCTCCGCTCGCGGTCTTGGTCGCGTTCTCGAGCCGCCTTGAGCGCACGCGCATACCACTCGAGCTCGTCGAGAAACTTTATGATGCGCCGGTCGTAGCCCTCGTCGTTCGCTGAGCCGTCCTCCCGGAACGCGTCCTGGACCTTTGGGATCGGGAAGATCGAGGGAATGCTCGACATTCCGAGCTCGCCGAGCATCGCACGCAGCGCGATCGCGGCCCGAACGCCTCCGAAGGCCCCGGCCGAGTAGCAGACGATCGCGCTCGGCTTGTAAAAGTACTCCTCAAGGAAGTGATCGAGGAGGTTGGCGAGCGCGGGCGGAAGGGTGTGGTTGTACTCGCCCGACACGATGACATACGCGTCCGCCGCCTTCACACGCTCGGCCAAGCGCTCGAGCAACTCTGGCGCGCCTCCAGGCGGATATTCCTTGTACATCTTGTCGAGGAGCGGCAGCCGGACCTCGAACGGATCAACGAGGAAGACCTCGTGCCCGCGTTCTCGGCACTTAGCGGCTACGAAGCGTGCGGCCTTGATTCCTTGCCGCGTCGAGCGGACGGACCCATAGAAAACGAGCAGGTTCAGTTTCATGAGTTCTTCCTCGGAGAGCCAGCTTTGTTTATCTGGGACAGCACCGCTCGGCTCGATAAGTGAGATCCCTGCCGGCTCAAGCGGTCGTGGGCTGAAGCAGCGATCTGTAGTAGAACTGGTCGGGTGTCATTCGCTCAGTGTAGCAATGGCGACTCATTCAATAAAGTAGCAGGGACTCACAGGTAGGCTTCCGGCGGGAGTTCACTAACCGTCAGCACGAAACCCTAAAAGGAAAGCTGCGTCAAATCGCGCTTTCGATCCACTCCGCCGTGGCATCCAGAATTTCGGCCCTAACTTGCGAATCCTTGCGTCCGGTGCGTGCGGGCACATGAAACGAATGATCGGCGTCGGCAAACAGCTTGAGGGTTGCACGCGCGCCGAGCTGTTTGAGAAGCGGCTCTAGCAGCTGCAGATCGGCGAGCTCATCACGGCTTCCCTGCAGGAACAGCATCGGGATTTGCACATCGAAGAGGTGTTTACCGCGCTCGTCCGATGGACGCCCCGGCGGATGGAGCGGAAATCCCAAAAACACCAGGCCGCGGACTCCGGGCAACGGCGCCTCTGCTTGCGCCTGCGAAGTCATGCGCCCGCCATAGGATTTGCCGCCCGCGAACAGGGCGAGCCCGGGAACTAGGCCAGAGGCTTCCGCCACCGCCGCGCGGACGGTGGTCTGGGCAAGCCTCGGCGCGTCCGGCCGCTTCGATCCACGCTCCATGTACGGAAACTGATAACGCAGCGTAGCGATGCCGCGCTCCGCAAGCCGGGCCGCGACGGCTGACATGAACGGGTGCGCCATCCCCGCCCCCGCGCCGTGCGCCAGCACGTAGCAGGCGCGCGCCTGCCTTGGTGTTTGCAATAGAGCGGAGACGCGCTGGGTATCGTCAACGGCGATCGACACGGACTGCGCGATGTAGACCTTCATACGGGGCTCGATGCGAACCGCATCAGCGCCTGCGCATACGCCGGCGCCGTCGCTTCGTGCATGAAGTACACGTACGATTCTCGCCAAGCGGTAGCCGCGAGCCGCTTCGTCCACTGCTTTAGATCGACCTCCGAGTAGGTCTCGAGGCGAAGCCGGACGTAGCCCCAGGGCGCCGTTTCCGCCAGAGGCGGCGGCTCGTTGTCTTCGCGTTCGGAGAGCACCAGCGCCGCGCCGGCGCCTTTCAGCGCGTCGTAGACATCGTCGGAAAACCAGCTCTCGTTGCGGAACTCGAAGGCGGCGCGGTGCTCCTTGGGCAGCAAGCCAAGAAACTCCGTGAGGCGTGGCAGGTCCTTCTTCAGGAATGGCGGCAGTTGGAACAGCACCGGGCCGCGCCTGGCGCCGAGGGCCGCGAGGTTCTTGTAGAGATAGGCGACGGAGTCGGCCGCCTCGTCCGCCTTGAGCCGCGCCATGTGCGTGATGCGCCGTGACGCCTTGATCGCAAAGCGGAAGTCCTTCGGCGTCGAGCTTGCCCAGTTCTCGAGCACATCCCTCTGCGGCATGCGATAGAAGGTGTTGTTGATCTCCACCGTCGGCAGTCGCTCGGAATAATACGCCAGCATGGCGTGCGGCTTGATGTCCTCGGGATAGAAGTCGCCCTTCCATTCCTTGTAGGAGTAGCCGCTAGCACCTGCGTAGATCTTTGAGGCTGTCATAATATGTACGGCCCTATTCGTACTCGGTTCTGCTCAACTAGGGAAGCTCTGCAAAAGTTACTGCGCAGCCCATCCGACGAGCCATGGAAGGTCGAAGACCGAGGCGAGGAGCCCGCGATAGCCGTCCTCTAGATGGACGGCGTAGAGTCATTGAGCGAAGGCACGCGCGAGC
>MUGK01000184.1 GCA_002007425.1 Chromatiales bacterium USCg_Taylor
TGATGTGATCGCGGCCATCCATAGCCTCCATGGAATCCTACAGCGACACTGCCAGGAGAGCTCAAATTGAGCCTAAATTCGTGGGGATCCCACAGGGTCCGAGCCTATATCCGCAACCAAGAGGAAGAGGACGAGCGGTACGAGCAGATGAAGCTTGGAATGTAGACCCGCCGCCTTGGGCGGCTCATGCCGTTATGGCGCCTTTGAGGCGCTCACCCAATAAGCCCCCGGCTTTGCCGGGGGTGATTTAACTTTCGCCATGGGAGCCGCAGTGGGTTGGTTTGGGCACAAGATCAATTCGCGGAAGAACCACGATTTGATGTGAGGGGCGCTGACATATGCGCGAGCAAGGATGGCACAAACCACGCTCTCGATCCGGCGCGGCCCGGGGCGGAGCATGAGCGACCGAGAAGCTCGAGCAGCAGAAGTCCCCCACCCCAATAATTCGGCGGCAGGACATCATGATACCCCCCAGTATGAGCTTATCTCGCACTCTGACTGCTCGACGTTGAAATAACGTTTGTAAGGCAGGCGTTCCAATAGCTACACTTTGTTCATCGTGAGGGCCTAGCGTGTGCAAAGCGCTGGTGCATAGCCGAGGATCGGGAATGAGCGTAATGCGATTGTATTTAGTTCAACACGGGGAGGCGGTGTCCAAGGACATCGACCCGGATCGGCCTCTCACCGCCGCAGGGCGCCATGACACAGAGCGGCTCGCGAGTTTCCTGTCGCGCCACAGGGTAAGCGTGTCTCGCATCATTCATAGCAGTAAGGCCCGCGCCCGGGAGACGGCCGAGATCCTAGCGCAGACCATAGCACGGGAACGAAAGGTCGAGCAGGCAGCGGGGCTTGACCCGCTCGATTCGCCTTCGGATTTTTCGACCCGACTCAAGAGCCGATCCGAGGACTTAGCCATTGTCGGGCACTTGCCGTTCCTCGCTAAACTGGTCTCTTATTTAGTCACAGGAAACGACGAGCCGGCGCTTGTGGCCTTTGTCCCCGGCACCATGGTCGTACTGGAGCGAGAGGATGCCGGTGTTTGGGTCATAACCAATATGCTTCAGCCGCATATGCTCTAGGCCGGACGCGGTAATGCCAGCGTCCGTCCCTACATCAACATGGAGCGCTAGAATAGCGGGTGGAGCAAGAAGCATTGCTTGACCGGCAAGACTTTGACGCCGTATAGGCCTGTATGGTGGAGCTCGATGGCCTGCGAGGTGCAAGGCCTCTTAAGGAGATTTTCGATCACAAGCCGCATCCCTGAACCGCTGCGGACGGCGCATTTGATCGCCGGAGGATCGCAGGTGATCGCAAACCCGCGGCAGGCGACGTTGATCCTCTCTCTCCGTCATTTTCAGTACCAGATTTCCATGCGCAATCCCCTGAAGTCGCGCTCGGGCTCCGGTTCCGGGAGCCTCACTGCGCTGCCGGCATGAATGCGGCGAGCGGTAAGCGCCAGCGCATAAGCATCGAGCACATCGTCCGCGCCCACCTGCGAGCGAGGAAAGCAATCCCGCACTTCGCTCGGTTTGATAAAAGCAGCGCCGAAGAGAGGACCGAGTAGCGCTTCGCGTTCCCGCCCCCCGGCCGGGGTTTTCTTGTTGTGACGCAGGGGGCGCCCGGCGAGGGTGAGGAAAGCAAGCTCCGGGTGCGCCTCGAAGATACGCTGCTGCAATGCTGGCTCGATGAGCGCGTCCACTTCCCGGATCTTGCCCATGAGGTTGAACGTTTGCTTGCTCATTCCCGCGCCATTCAAGCGCATCGCCTCGCGATAGGACTGGCCTTGAAGCGCCGCCCGCGTGGGCGGGGTGAATATGCTGCTCGCGCGCCCCCGGCCCAGCAAGGCGCGCGCTGCGCGATCGCAAGAGCGTCCACCCGGCTCGGCTTGCTCGAGCAAGCCGATGGGAATATCCACCGCGATCGGCGCGGGGTTTTCCGGTAAATTCATCACCTCCGAAAAGCCCCGGCACAGGGCGAAGCGCACCTCAACGACACGGGACGAGGCTTGGCCCCTACCCTGCAGCACCGCAAACCAACCGCCGCGACAGCCGTCGACTCCGGCGAGCCAAACGATTTGGGAACCCCTACGGTGCTGCAGGGGCTGTGAGACGGTAGCTCTCATTCGCCCTTACAAGACAGGTGTTCGATCTGCATTCTTAAAATTTATTGCCCGCGGTCTTGCCGCGGGATCCTTAGCCATGGGGTTTCCAAAGGAGAGAGGCGCAGCTCTCCCCTTTGGTCGCCCCACGGGGTTCATACTCCGTGATGGCCAAATCAAATTGATTTTCATCGCCATTCATTTTCCTTAGTATTTATAATGGTGCGTCTACGGAGGCGATGTCCAGTGAGGCGATGGCAGAGAAGATGAGAACGGCACTGGTCATTTTGTTCCTCGGGGTGATCGTAGGCGCTTACCTATTCTATGTCCGCGGCATGGGCGTGCAACCCGCGACCAGCGCGCCCCAGGCGATCCACTGCGTCGCTCCGAACGCTTGGGAGCGCTATGATCGCGGGATGATTACGCTTGCTGACATCCAGCAGGCCCGCGAGCGGATCCACACGGTGGCGATCCATACGCCACTCTTACCCGCGAAATTCGGGCCCGCGAACGTCTATTTCAAGTGCGAAAACCTCCAGCGGGGTGGAGCATTCAAGATCCGCGGCGCCTATAATAACTTGGCCCAGCTCGCGCCGGAGGTGCGCGCGCGCGGAGTGATCGCATACTCGTCAGGCAACCACGCTCAGGCCGTCGCGCTGGCCGCGAAGCTTTTCGATGTGCCGGCCACCGTCGTCATGCTGAATGCGTCGGTGGCTGAAAAGGTCGCCCAAACTAAAAAGTATGGCGCGGAGGTCATCTTCGGCGGCGACTCCTCGGAGAAAATCAAGCTACGCGCGGAGCAAATTGCGGCGGAGCGCGGCATGACGGTGATCCCGCCGTTTAATCATCCCGGGACGATCGCGGGCCAAGGCACGGTGGGGATAGAGATCCTGGAGGATCTGCCCGAGGTCCAAACCGTCATTGTACCGATTGGCGGCGGGGGACTCATCTCCGGAATCGCCACCGCGGTGAAGGAGATCCGTCCCTCGATCTGTGTGATTGGTGTGGAACCCGAGGGCGCACCCACGCTATTCGAAGCGCTAAGAGCCGGGAAGCTTGTGACGCTTCCTGATACGAACACGATTGCCGACGGGTTAAAGCCGCTGCGCGCGGGTGATCTCACCTTCGCGGCCGTGAGACGTTATGTCGATGACGTGGTGCTGGTGCTAGACTCCGCGATCGTGGAGGCGATCGCCCAGCTCCTAAAGCAGGAGAAGCTGGTCGTGGAACCCTCGGGGGCGGCAAGCTTCGCGGCAGTGCGCTCGGCCAAGGTCGCTGTCTCAGGCCCCACCGTGTGCGTCCTTTCGGGCGGCAACATTTCCAGTGACTTGCTGAGATCGCTGTGAACCGCCGCGACCGGACTCCTGATCTCACCTTACGTGACCGACCAAGGTAAATGCTTTTGGGGATACTGCTATGGATCCTGATGATTATTCGGCTCACGAACCCGATGAAGTATTCAATCAGCCGCCAGCGCTTGCGAACTATAACCTCTTTGAATACGACCTACCGCTTCGCGAGGCGCTGCATCGGGAAGGCGTTGGATGGATAGAGGCGCAAGCGCATGAATACGGGGCACTCCTCGGTGCAGCCGAGACGATCCAGCTCGGTGAGCTTGCCAACCGCCATCCGCCGCTGCTTCGCACCCATGACCGATTCGGACATCGCATCGACGAAGTAGAGTTTCACCCCGCCTGGCACGAATTGCTGCGCATCGGCATCGCCCACGCCAACCATTCGCTCGCGTGGACCAGCGCCCGTCCCGGTGCGCACGTGGCCCGCAGCGTGCTCAACCTGCTTCGCCATCAAATCGACGAGGGATCGAGCTGCCCGATCACGATGGCTTTTGCTGTGATTCCGGCCCTACGCGTGCAGTCTGAGCTGGCGGCGGAGTGGGAGCCTCGGGTTTTGTCTACCGACTATGACCCGCGCTGTATACCGGCACCGCAGAAGCGCGGCGCTCTCTTTGGCATGGCGATGACCGAGCGCCAAGGCGGCAGCGATCTACGGGCCAACACCACCCGCGCACAGCCACTATGCGCTGCCGGCCCGGGCGGCGAGTACGCACTTATCGGGCACAAATGGTTTTGCTCCGCGCCCATGTCGGACGCGTTTCTGGTCTTAGCGCAGGCGAAAGGCGGTCTTTCCTGTTTTCTCCTGCCGCGCTGGAAGCCAGACGGTACCCGGAATTCTTTCCATCTCATCCGTCTGAAGTCGAGTTCCGCCATGCCTGGGCACGCCTTCTTGGGGAGGAAGGCCGTGGGATTGCGACCATCATGGACATGGTTCGTCATACCCGCCTCGACTGCGCCTGCGGATCGGCGGCGACGATGCGGCGCGCCGTCGCCGAAGCCAGCCATCACGCAGCGTACCGTCACGCTTTCGGGCAGCGCCTACTCGATCAACCGTTGATGCGGAACGTGCTCGCGGATCTTTGCTTAGAGTCCGCAGCGTCGACCGCGCTCGTTTTGCGTTTGGCGCGTGGTTTTGATGAATCCGCAAACAGTGTAGAGCAGGCCAAGTTTACGCGGATCGCCACGGCGGTGGCCAAATACTGGATCACAAAACGCGCGGTCGCCGTGGTCGCCGAGTCGCTCGAATGTATCGGCGGCAACGGCTATGTAGAAGAGTCCCCGTTGCCGCGCCTCTATCGCGACGTGCCGCTGAACTCGCTCTGGGAAGGTGCCGGTAATGTTCAGTGTCTCGATGTGCTGCGCGCGATGCACAAAGAACCGGATTCTATTTCGATATTCTTCACGGAAATTCGCGCCGCGATGGGAGTCCATCATCAATTCGATCGATTTGTAACCCGGCTCGAAACCGAGCTGCGTGATACGAGTCAAGCGGAGACGCGCGCTCGGCGCCTGGTGGAGGGACTCGCACTCGCGCTACAAGGCGCGTTACTGCTGCAACATGCCCCGGCCGTGGTCGCGGAGGCTTTTTGCACCGCGCGCCTCGGTGACGATCATCGGCACTCCTTTGGAACTTTACCGGGAGGGACCGATTTCGAGGCGATCATCGAGCGCGCACGACCCCAGGTAGGGTAGCGGTGAGTGCCATGCTGGCTTTCCCGAGCGCGGAAGGCAGCCCAGCGAAAGTCCCGCATAGCCGTGGCCTGAGATAGTGAGCTTGGAACCGCTACCAATGCTTTAATGCAGGAGGACCTTGGTATGCGCTATCAACTCTACTACTGGCCCGGCATACAAGGCCGTGGCGAATTCGTGCGGCTCGCGCTCGAGGAGGCGGGCGCCGACTACATGGATGTGACGCGTCTTTCGGGGCGCGGCAAGGGCCTCCCGGCGACGATGCGTTTTCTTGATGGCACTGGAATCGAACATCTGCCGTTCGCGCCGCCGTTTCTCAAGGCCGGCGATCGGGTGATTGCCCAGACCGCCAACATCCTGCTGTATCTGGGGCCGCGGCTCGGTCTGGTTCCGAAGGGCGAGGCCGGCCGGCTGTGGGCGCATCAACTGCAGCTGACAATCGCCGACTTTGTAGCGGAGATCCATGACGTGCATCATCCGTCGCAGGCAGCCTGTACTACCACCAGCAGAAGCGTGAGGCGCGGCGTCGCGCCGGATATTTTACGTCGGAACGCGCGCCCAAGTTCCTTCATTATTTCGAGCAGGTGCTTGCCGGCAATCCGAAGGCCAGGGGGTATATGCTCGGTCGCAACCTGTCCTACGTCGATCTGTCAATCTTCCAGCTCATCGCCGGCCTGCGTTACGCCTTCCCAAAGACGATGAAGAGATTGGAACCGAAACATTCCGGCTTGGTCGCGCTGCACGATAAGGTCGCGGCGCGCCCGAACATCACCGCCTATCTGGCTTCCGAGCGGCGTATCCCGTTCAACGAAGACGACATCTTTCGGCACTGTCCGGAGCTAGACACGTAGGACGACTAAAGAGGAAAGCCACAACGAATACGATCCTTGTATGCGGGGCGCTGTGCTTGATGTCGCTCGGGCTCGCACAAGCCGACTCCGCACACCAATACCAGGCGTTCGTAGGAGCGACCCTCATCGATGGGACAGGCCGAGGCCCTCGATCGAAAACGAACACATCAGTGCGGTCGGGAACAAGTCAGAGCTCGCAATACCGAAAAACGCAAGAGTCTCCGATGTCAGTGGGAAGTGGATTGTGCCCGGATTGATCGACACCCATGTCCATTTCTTCCAGTCCGGAGGTCTCTACACGCGACCCGATGTGATCGATTCTCCGCGCGATCCGGCCGTATGAAGAGGAGATCGCTGGGATCCGCGAGCGACTTCCCGCCACCTTGGCACGCTACCTCGCAAGCGGCGTGACCTCGGTGGTGGACATGGGCGGACCGAATTGGACCTTTGAGGTGCGAGAGCTAGCGCGCCAGAGTATGCAGGCCCCACGGGTCGCGATGGCCGGGCCGCTGATTTCGACGACCCTGCCCGCAGCGCTGAAGACCGACGACCCACCGATCGCTCAGGTCAAATCGGCGGATGAAGCGCGCGCCGCGGTGCGGCGTCAGATCCATCGGCGGCCCGATCTCATTAAGATTTGGTTTATCCCCGCTTGGGGCTTACCGCTGTCCATGCAGATCGACTGGGTCGCGGCAGCCATCGAAGAAAGCCACGCCCAAGGCCTGCGGGTCGCGGTGCATGCTACAGAGCTTGAAGTGGCGCACGCGGCGGTCGAAGCCGGCGCGGATATTCTGGTCCACAGCGTTCGAGATCGGCGCGTCGATGACCCCTTCATCCAACTCTTAAAAAAGCGCGCTGTGCTTTACGTGACCACGCTCGCGCTCAACGAAGGATATCGAGAAGTATTGCAAGAGAAGGTCGAACTTACGGAATTCGAGCGGCGCGTCGGAGATCCCGAAGTGCTGGCGACACTCGACGATCTGGAAGCTCTGCCCCCATGGAAACGCTGGTCACAGTGGCTCACACATTGGCCCGGCCCGGAGATCAGTTTTTGGAACCTAAAACGCCTGCATGCAAACGGGATCCACATCGCGGCGGGCAGCGATGCGGGCAATATCGGCACCTTGCACGGTGCGGGTTTACATCGGGAATTGGAGCTCATGGCCGAGGCCGGTCTCTCCCCGGCTGAGATCCTTACGGCGGCCACGCTCGGAGGGGCTCGCGTCATGGGGCGTGCCGCGGAGCTCGGCACCCTAGAACCCGGTAAGCTCGCAGATCTATTAGTCCTCGAGGCTGACCCTCTCGCCGATATCCGTAACCTCCGACGCATCCATTCCGTGGTCAAAGGCGGCCGGGTTTTTTACCCCGAAGCGATCCTCGATAATCGCTGACTGCGCCTAGTGATCGATTCGGTGGGTGGTTAGAAAAATCAGTTTGCTTGGGATAGCAGCTAAATTTTTGCTAACTGGGTTGATAATGATGATTCTCGGCATAGAATTAGAATGATGCCCACAAGACGCGTTCCGTGGCAGTGAAGCGGCGGTTTAGCATCGTCCCGTTGTCCGTAGCCTCCGGTAGGAGGGAAGGAATATGTTTACAGAAATTCTAGCCCTGGCCCCGGTAGTTTGCATCGTACTCGCGCTCGGGGCGCTCTTTTATTTTAACTGGGTATGCACTTTACTCCCCTAAGCACTATGTGTTGTGGGCGCGGGGACTCTTACCGCCTACGATGGCTCGATAAGGGACTGGATCACTGGCTA
>MUGK01000185.1 GCA_002007425.1 Chromatiales bacterium USCg_Taylor
TCCCATGATCCACATGCCCTATCGTCCCTACATTCACATGCGGCTTGGTTCGCTGAAATTTCTCCTTGGACATAACTCAGTTCTCCGCTTTCGTTCGTCTCGCGAGATATTTGTACTTACCTTAGAACTGGAGCCCATAACCGGATTCGAACCGGTGACCTCTTCCTTACCAAGGAAGTGCTCTACCGACTGAGCTATATGGGCGTCAACCTGGAGCGGGTGATGGGAATCGAACCCATGTCATCAGCTTGGAAGGCTGAGGTTCTACCATTGAACTACACCCGCTTCTCGCCCGGCCTTCGCTACCCGGCTACTGCCTGGTGGAGGGGGTAGGATTCGAACCTACGAAGGCATAAGCCAGCAGATTTACAGTCTGCCCCCGTTGGCCGCTTGGGTACCCCTCCGAAGTCTAAAGCGATCAATTTTCAAAAATAAATGGACCAATGTCAATAAAGAGCCGCAATTCATGCTCCACCCGAGCAGCCATCCGTCGTCGATCTCCCATGCCGAGGCCGTAAAACCCGCCCGCTCACTCCATCGCGGATCTCGCTCACGCACGCCTCGTCCCCGATCCGTCCGGATACAAAGTAATCAATCGCTCCATTGAAATATGCCCGCACCCGCGCGGGATCCCGGGCTGGACCACAGCCGGCGGGATTGGCGCTGGTGGAAACCAGGACCCCCACCCGCTGACATAACGCCGCCGCGATCGGATGCCCCGTTACCCGCACCGCAAGGTAACGGCGGTCGCCGGTCAACCACGGCGGGACGGACGATCGCGCCGGCATTACCCACGTGACCGGGCCGGGCCAAGTGCGGTTGATTTCCGCGCGCCTCGCCGCATTCGGAAAACATACAAGACGTTCGATCGCCGGTAGCGTCGCCGCAATCACGATCAGGCCTTTCTTGGCGCTTCGCCTTTTAAGCATTAACAGCCTGGAAACAGCGCGGTAATTGAACGGATCGCACCCGAGCCCGAACACGGCCTCGGTCGGATAAGCGATGATGCCGCCGGCCACGATTACACGCGCGACGCGCTCGAGATGCCACGCTTGAAGCACTAGCCGGCGCGTTTCGTGAGCGCGAGGTTTTTTTGCCTGATCGCATCCACGGTCGCCGAGCGTTCCGCCCGCAAGCGGTCCGCGATCTCCGGGTCTTGCAGCGCCAAGATCTGGGCCGCGAGGTAGCCGGCGTTCTTCGCACCGGCTGGGCCGATGGCAACGCACGCCACCGGCACACCGCCCGGCATTTGCACCGTCGATAGCAGGGCATCGAGCCCGTTCAGAGGCCCTCCCGCCATGGGTACGCCGATCACCGGCTTGACGGTCAGCGCCGCTACCGCCCCCGCTAGATGCGCGGCCAGCCCAGCGGCGGCAACGAAAATCGCGGCCCCGCGCTCCTCGGCTTCCTGCACATAGGCGCGCGTCTCGACAGGCGTCCGGTGCGCGGAGGCGATTCTCACCTCGACGCTAACCCCCAAGCGCAGTAACACCTCTAGGGTGGATTCCATCACCGGAAGGTCGGAATCCTGCTCAGGTCCGCGCCCTCGAACATGATGCGACCGCCCTCGAGCCTTTCCAAGCCGGCGATAGGCGCCTCGGTCAAGATACCGCGGACAGGCTTGCCGGTTCGACCCACGGCTCCTTGAATCCACACCCCGTTCGTGGGCAGACGCGCAAGGCGCCCTCGCGCTTGGTGGTCTTCATCATCGTGACCGCCCAATGACACTTTGGGCAGGACTGGCTCAAGGGCTCGTTCCAGATCGCGTAACGGCAGCTCGGGTAGGTGGAACAAGAATAAAAAACCTTCCCGCGCTTAGAGCGGCGCTGCACGAGACGCCCGCTGCGGCACTCGGGACAGGTAACGCCGGTGTCCACCGGTTTCTCCAGCGCCTCGATATACCGGCATTTCGGATAGCTACCACAGCCGATAAATTTACCGTAGCGCCCCGCGCGCAATAATAGCGGCGAACCGCACTCGGGACAATGCCGGTCAGCAACGACCTCGGCGACCGGGGTAGCTTGGCCTTGCCCGTCCACACTCCGGGTATAGTCACACTCGGGGTACCCGGTGCAGCCGATAAAGCTGCCGCGACGCCCCAAGCGCGTCGCCAAGAGCTTACCGCACTGAGGACACTGCTCTTCGAGTAGCTTCTGGGTGGCGTCGCGGCGGGTGACCGTCTCGGCTTTGTTGTCGACCAGCCCCTTGAATGGCGTCCAAAAATGCTCGAGCACTGGCGTCCACTCCTTTTCGCCTCGGGACACCGCATCGAGCTCGTCTTCCAGGCGCGCGGTGAAACCGTAATCGACATAGTCGGTGAAATGCTCGGTCAGGAACCTGCTTACAATCCTGCCGACGTCAGTGGGTTTGAAGCGCTTGCTTTCCAAGGTTGCATACTCGCGCTGTTGCAGCGTCGAGATAATCGCGGCGTAGGTCGAAGGGCGGCCGATGCCGTGCTCCTCGAGCGATCGCACTAGACTCGCTTCGGTGTAGCGCGGGGGCGGTTCGGTGAAATGCTGGGTCGCCGTGATGTCCGCGAGCTGCACCCGGTCACCCGCTTTCATCGCCGGTAAGGCGCCCTCGTCGCTGTCGTTCTTTCCGTCATCCTTGCCTTCCAGGTACACGGCCATGAACCCCGGCTCCACCACCGTTGAGCCCGTCGCCCGGAACGCGACACCTGCCCCGCAAGTTAGATCCACGGCGACCGTGTCGATGATGGCATCGATCATCTGACAGGCCAGCGTACGCTTCCAAATGAGATCGTATAAGCGGTATTGCTCCTCGCTCAAGTAAGGCATCAAATCCTCGGGCGTTCGTTGGATCGCGGTGGGCCGGATCGCTTCGTGAGCTTCCTGAGCGTTCTTCGCCTGGGTCTTAAAGCGCCGCGCCTGAGCCGGCGCTTGTCCGGCGCCAAAACGCCCCCTTATGAAATCCCTGATTTCCTCCAGCGCCTCGCCGGCGAGACTCACCGAATCGGTGCGCATATAGGTAATAAGACCGGCCAATCCGCCGCCGATATCGATCCCTTCGTAGAGTTGCTGCGCGATCCGCATCGTGCGTTGTGTGGTAAACCCGAGCTTGCGCGCGCCTTCCTGCTGTAAGGTCGAGGTGATGAAGGGAGACGGGGGGAGCCGTTTGCGCTGCTTCTTCTCGACCTTGCCAACGGAGAGCCACCCTTGGGCAAGGGTAAGTAAATTTTGCCGGATAACTTCCGCCTCGGCGCTGGTAACGATGCTGAACTGCTTGAGCTTCTCGCCTTGATAGACGACCAACCGGGCGCTGAATGCTTGTGTTTGCTGCCTGGCCTGGGCCTCCACGGTCCAATATTCGCGCACCTCGAAGGCTTCGATCTCCTCTTCGCGCTCCACGATCATGCGCAGTGCGGGACTCTGCACCCGCCCGGCGGATAAACCCCACCGGATCTTCCGCCACAGCAGCGGCGATAGGTTGAACCCGACTAAATAATCCAACGCCCGGCGCGCTTGCTGCGCATTGACCAAATCCACCGACAACACCCTCGGGCTGCGGATGGCTTCCTCAATGGCGCGCTTGGTGATCTCGTGAAATATGACCCGGTATACCGGTTTGTTATCCAGAACCTCCCGCTCCTTCAGGATCTCCACCAGATGCCAGGAAATCGCCTCACCTTCGCGATCCAGGTCGGTCGCTAGATAGAGCGCGTCCGACTTACGCATGGTCTCGGCGATCGCATTGACGTGTTTAACGTTTTTTTCTATGAGCTCATAGCGCATGGCAAACCCATGCTCGGTGTCCACGGCGCCTTCCTTGGGCGTAAGATCGCGCACGTGCCCATAGGATGCGAGCACGCGAAAATCCGTGCCGAGGTACCGGCCAATCGTTTTGGCCTTGGCAGGAGATTCGACGATTAATAAATTCTTGGACATGCGCTGAATGTTTAGGCGTTCGAGGCTAGGCTAGGTTGGTTCAAGTGGATTCGCCCGCGGGCGTGTCGTATGGGGTGCGGACAGGGTGACGCAGTTTTAGACCGTCGGCGCAGCCGCTGTTCAAAAGGGCAATCTACTTCTGCCGCACGTACACTCCGCATGCTTCCGCACCCACGTATCCGCGTAATTCCAGTATCAAGAGCATGGACGACACGGCGCTCGCGGTCAATCCGCTGCGTTCGACCAAGCTATCGACCGAGACAGGATCCCCACCCATACAATGTAGCAAACTCTGATAGTCGGGATCGAGTGCTTCGCTTGCCTCATGGGGTGCTTGCGGGAGGCCGGACACCGGCGCCGGAGGTGGAAGCACACAGTTCAGCTCCTCCAGGATGTCCGCGACGCGGGTGATGAGTTTTGCGCCCTGCTGAATTAGCCCATGACACCCCTGCGTGAGCGCATTGTGGATGGAGCCGGGGAGCGCGAATACCTCTCGTCCTTGTTCGATCGCACAGCGCGCGGTGATCAACGATCCGCTACGCAGCGCCGCTTCGACGACCACCACCCCAAGGCACAGACCGCTAATTAGGCGATTGCGGCGCGGGAAATTGCGCGCGATCGCCGGGGTGCCGAGAGGCAGCTCCGAGACAATCGCGCCTCCCGAGGCCTGGATGTCGAGCGCCAGCTCGCGATTGCGCGCCGGGTAGATCAGGTCGAGCCCGGTACCGCTGACCGCAATCGTCGCGCCCCTTGCCGCTAACGCACCGCGGTGCGCCGCGGCATCGATGCCGAGGGCCAGCCCGCTGGTGATGACCCATCCCGCGAGCGCAAGCTGGCGGCTGAACTCGAGGGCCGTTTCCTCGCCGGTGGCGGTCGGGTGGCGGCTTCCGACCAGAGCGATCTGCGGCCTCGCGAGGATCCGCGGATCCCCTATGACATAGAGCAGCGGCGGCGGGTCGGAGAGCGTGCGCAGGAGCGGCGGGTAGGCTTCCTCACTCCAAAGAATCAGCTGATGCTTATCGTCGCGTAACCACCGCACGGCCGCGGTAACGGCCTGCCAATCCGGGGCTTTGATAAACGCGAGGGTCTCGCTCCCGAGACCGTGGCGTTCAAGTTCCATCGAACTGGCCGCGAAGACAGCTTCCGCGCTCCCATAGCGCGCGAGTAAATCAAAAAACGCCTTGGGCCCGATGCCCGGCGCACGGTGCAAGGCAATCCAATGCGCCCGTTCATTCCGCCTGTCCTCGAGGCTCATGGCGTACCAAACTTATCACCGCTGGAGCTTGGAACGCTGAGCGAGCACCGCTCCAAGCGCTTAGGGATTGCCTACCGTATCATAGCGGTACACGGAGCGATCGGCGTTCATAACCAGCGCATAGCTGACGTTCGTGAAGGCGCGGAACACCATCAGCTCCCCGATGCGTTCGTGCGGAAGCTCGACTTCCCGGCTTAGTCCGCCATAGCTTCCACCCGATGCTCTACCCGCCACATCGTCGCGGACGATAACCCCGCTACGGAAGATCGCTAATACATGCCCAGGCTCGAGTCCTGCCTGCGCGCCCTGATTTATTACTACGACTTGCTGCGGCCCGACCTGGGACACGGCATCCATGATCGATATGATCGATCCGGCAACGTCCCCGTCCGGCGCATGCGGAACGAACTCCGGATAATCGCCTTTTACTTGCGGGATCAGCCGATCGCCCGCTAAAACCTCCCGTCGTTTGCGCCGCGGCCCTCGGTATGTGCGACAGGACATCCAAGTCACTCTCGCACCCTCGGTCTCGCGGCGAGTGATTCCTTTTGCCGCGACCGTC
>MUGK01000186.1 GCA_002007425.1 Chromatiales bacterium USCg_Taylor
TGTCAGAGCTGGAAGCGCTGACGCTCAGAACTCGACCGGAGCTCCTGGCCCAGGCTAGAGCCTTGGAAAAGGACAACCTGGCCCTTACCCTGGCCCGCAAGGCCTACTATCCGGACTTTGAGGTCTCCATAAGCCGCTTTGAGAACTTTGATGCGCGGGACGGCGTTGGGGTTATGGTTTCCGCCTCGATTCCCCTGGCCTATAAGTACAAGTACGACGCCGCGGTGGACGAGACCACCGCTAACCGTCAGGCCGCACAAAGCGAGCTTTGGCGTGTGCGGGACTTAGCCCTCTTCGAAGTGAAGCAGGCGTTCGTGGGAGCACGGACCGCTCTAGAGCAGGTTAATCTCTTCCTCTACACGCATGTCCCCCAAGCCGAGCAGGCTCTGCAGGCCTCGCAGGCCGTTGAACAAGTTCACCTTGAGCACTTGACGGCCGCAGCAAATTTTGAGAAGTCCTGGGCGGAATTGGAGCGGGCCGTGGGACAAGAGTTGCCCAGGACCGTTTTGTCGGAAATAAAACGGGACCGCGGAGCGGGCCCCGAACGGGCGAGTCCCAGGGGTAGGGCGAGTAGCGTTTTGTCGGGACCGGTTCGGCACGAGCAAAAGGGGACGTGCGAAGCACGCCCGAAGGGCGAATGCCGGAGGGGGCATTCGTCAACAAAACCGGCGAGCCACGCTCGCCGCGAAGCGGCGGAGGGAAGGCGAGGACTCCGCCCGGAGGCGAGGTATGCGAAACCGTAGAGCTCTTTGGGTCTGCCTCATTGCGGCCATCGCCATCGTGGGCGCGACGGGCTACGCATTTCGGGCGAGATTATCCGCTCCCTTCGGTGCAATGCCTGCGTCCAACGCCCAGCCCGCGCCCGGTCCACAGGCTGCGTCGGGTGCAGAGCGTACCCAAGCTCCGTCACCAGGCGCACCGATAGAGCCAGGAGGCGCGAACGCGCCCCACGCAGAGCCTGCGGGCATGACGGCCCGAGGGGAGGTGACGATCGACCCGCGGCGGCAGCAGCTGATCGGCGTGCGTACGGTTCCGGTCAAGCGCGGCACCATCGAACGTACGGTGCGGGCCGTCGGTCTGGTCCGCTACGACGAAACACGTCTCGCCGACGTGAATCTCAAGCTGGAAGGGTGGATCCGCGATCTATATGTCGACTACACCGGCCACGCCGTTCAGAAAGGGCAACCGCTCTTTACGCTGTACAGCCCGGAGGTGCTCACGACGCAGAACGAATACGTCCTGGCGTTGAAGGCGCGCGAACAGATGCAGTCGTCTCAGGTGCCGGACGCGCGGGAATTCGCGGACCGACTCGTCACGTTCTCCCGCCAGCGCCTCGCCTTATGGGATCTTCCCGCCGAGCAGATCGACGCGCTCGAGCAAACGCGCGAGCCGCAAACGGCCGTCCTATTTCGTTCCCCGCTCACTGGGTTTGTGATCGAGAAGCCAGCGCTCAAAGGCATGCACGTGATGCCGGGGCAGACGCTCTACAAAATTGCGGATCTCTCCGTCGTCTGGGTCGAAGCCGACGTCTACGAGGGCGAAATAGCGCTCATGCGCCTGGGGGCACCGGCGACGATTACGGTCGACGCGTACCCCGGCGAGCGATTCACGGGCCGAGCGATTTACGTATATCCGACCATGGACGAGAAAACCCGGACGGTCAGAGTTCGGTTTGAATTCGCGAATCGCACCGGACGTCTCAAGCCGGGGATGTATGCCAATGCTGAGCTGCGTGGGCCCGCGACGGTGGGCCTGACGGTGCCGGTGAACGCGGTGCTGGACTCGGGAAAACAGCAACTCGTGTTCGTGTCGCAGGGAGAGGGCTACTTCGAGCCGCGCAACGTGAAGATTGGGCTCCGCTCTGGCGATGCGGTTGAGATCGTGGAGGGGCTGAAAGAGGGCGAGGAGGTCGCGACCGGGGCCACCTTCTTCCTGGATTCCGAAAGCCAGCTGAGGGCGTCCGTGCAGGGCTATGAGGCGGCACCGGCCACTGCTCCGGCGGCCGGAGTTCCGCGCGAGCGGCTGGACATTACGTTCCGCAGCCAGCCCGACCCGCCCAAGACGGGCGAGAACCTGTTCGAGATCTCCGTTAAGGAGGCGGAGGGCGTGCCAATTGCCGATGCGGAGGTGTCGGTCCTGTTCTTCATGGCCCCGATGCCGACGATGAACATGCCGGCGATGCGCAACGAGGTGAAGCTGCCGGCCGTCGGTGGCGGAGTGTATCGTGGCCCGGGCGAAATCATCATGGCGGGGGTCAGCCGTGGCGGCCAGCGACTCGGATCGAAGCAACTCACGGTGACGGCGCGATAGCGCGTCGTGAGAGCGAACGATGATTGAAAAGATTATCGATTGGTGCGCGGGCAACCGGTTTCTGGTCTTCACCAGCGTGGTGGTGCTGACGCTCTGGGGTGTGTGGGCGATGAGGAGCACGCCTGTCGATGCGGTGCCGGACATTTCCGACGTCCAGGTCATCGTCTCGACCGAGTGGATGGGGCGCAGTCCGGACCTGATTGAGGATCAGATCACCTATCCGATTGTCACGGCGCTGATCTCCACACCGCGGGTCAAGTCCGTCCGTGGCTTTACCGACTTCGGGATCTCCTATGTCTACGTCATCTTCCAGGACGGCACCGACATGTACTGGGCCCGCAGCCGCGTCGTCGAATACCTCCAGGGCGTTCGTGGTCAGTTGCCCGAAGGGGTCAATCCGGTCATTGGCCCCGACGCGACCGGGGTCGGCTGGGTGTTCGAATATGCGCTCGTGGATGAAACGGGGGCGCACAATTTGGCCGAGCTGCGTAGCTTT
Organism: Chromatiales bacterium USCg_Taylor; assembly: GCA_002007425.1. Taxonomy (GTDB): domain Bacteria; phylum Pseudomonadota; class Gammaproteobacteria; order JACCXJ01; family JACCXJ01; genus USCg-Taylor. The sequence continues at coordinate 2,807 of MUGK01000186.1, forward strand.
CAGGACTGGTACCTGCGCTACTGGCTCGCCTCGGTGCCGGGTGTGGCGGAGGTGGCGGCGATTGGCGGGTTCGTGAAGCAGTATCAGGTCAACCTCGATCCGAACAAGCTCGCCGCATATAACCTCGCCGTCAAAGATGTCGTGCAGGCCATTAAGATGAGCAACAACGACGTCGAAGGGCGGCTGCTGGAATTTTCCGGACGCGAGTACATGGTGCGCGGGCGGGGGTATCTTAAGTCGATCGCGGACATCGAAAGCGTGTCCCTGGGCGCCGATCCGCGCGGCACGCCGATCCGCGTGCGCGACGTGGCGCAGGTGCGGCTGGGTCCGGACATCCGCCGCGGCGTTGCGGAGCTCGACGGCAGGGGCGAGGTGGTCGGCGGCATCATCGTGATGCGGTTCGGCGAAAACGCGCTGAAGGTCATCGACGCGGTCAAGGCCAAACTGCAGGAGGTCCAACACTCGATGCCGCCGGGGGTCAAGATTGTCCCGACCTACGACCGCTCCTGGCTCATCGGCGAATCGATCAATACGCTGCGACACACGCTCATCGAAGAATCGATCGTGGTGTCGGTGGTCATCATCGTCTTTCTGTTCCACTTCCGATCGGCGCTGATCCCGATCCTCATGCTCCCCATCGCTGTGCTCGCGTCCTTCATCCCGATGTACTACATCGGCGTCTCGTCGAACATCATGTCGCTCGGCGGTCTGGCGCTCGCGATTGGCGTGCTCGTCGATGCTTCGATCGTCATGGTCGAAAACGCGTACCGGCATGTGTCCGAGCCGGAGGAGCGGCGCGGCTCCGAGACGGCCGGCGCCGCCGTCGTGGCTGGAGCCGGGGTCGAGCCGAACGGCGTGCAGGCGGGGGTGGCGGACGAGAGCCGACCGCAGGTGTCCTCGGAGGCCGTAACCGTGCCGTACGAGGAGCAGCCGCGAGTGATCATCCGCGCCGCGAAACAGGTCGGGCGGCCGATCTTCTTCTCCCTGGCGATCATCATCATCTCGTTCATGCCGGTCTTCCTGCTCGAGGCCCAGGAAGGCCGCATGTTCCGGCCACTCGCCTTCACCAAGACCTTCGCGATGATGTTCGCGTCGATCTTGTCGATCACACTGGTGCCCGTCCTGATGACGATCTTTATTCGCGGCAAGCATCTGAAACCAGAATCTGAGAATCCGATCTCCCGGTTTTTCACGTGGTTCTATGCCCCTATCCTCCGGTTGGCGCTGCAATGGAAGTGGACGGCGCTAGTCATCAACTTTGTGGTCGTGGCGCTCACAGTTCCCCTGCTCTTCGTGATTGGGAGCGAGTTCATGCCGCCGCTGTACGAAGGTTCGCAGCTCTACATGCCTACGTCCCCGCCGGGGCTCTCCATCACGGCGGCGACGCGGCTCCTTCAGGTGCAGGACAAAGTGTTGCGAAAGTTCCCGGAGGTCGAGCGGGTATTCGGGACCGTGGGACGCAGCACCACGTCAACCGACAATACGCCCATGGGGATGGTGAACACGACCGTCATGCTGAAGCCGCGCGAGCAATGGCGGCCCGGCATGACGCTCGAAAAGCTGCAGGCCGAGATGGATGCCGAGATGCAGTTTCCGGGTTTTCCGAACGTCTGGACCCAGCCGATCCGCAACCGCCTCGATATGCTGCTGACGGGCATCAAAACGACCGTCGGCATCAAGATCCTCGGGGCGGATCTCAACGAGATCCAGCGTCTGGGGCAGGAGATCGAGCAGATCCTGAAAGATGTTCCGGGGACGCGAAGCGTCTACGCCGAGCGGGTCGCCCAGGGGTATTTCGCGGACATTCGGATTGATCGGGAGGCGATCGCGCGGCATGGGCTGACGGTCGGCGACGTGGAAGACGTCATCCAGTCGGCCATCGGCGGCGAGAACATCACGCGCACGATTGAGGGCCGAGAACGGTACCCGGTCAACGTTCGGTACGAGCGCGGCTTCCGCGACAGCCTCCCGGACCTGCAGCGGGTATTGGTGAAGACACCCATGGGCGCGCATGTGCCCCTCAGTCAGCTCGCCGAGATCACGCTGACGACCGGACCGGCGATGATTCGCGACGAGAACGCGCAGCTCGCCGGGTATGTGTACCTCGATACCGTGACTCGGGACATCGGGGGCTATGTGGAGCAAGCGAGGCGTGCCATCTCGCAGCACCTGAAGCTGCCCGCGGGCTACACACTGGTCTGGACGGGTCAATACGAATTCCAGGTGCGCGCCCAGGAACGCCTGAAGATCCTGATACCGATCGTCTTCTTCAGCATCTTCCTGCTGCTCTACATGACGTTCCATTCCGCGTCCGAGGCGGGCATCGTCATGTTGTCGGTCGTCTATGCCATGACCGGCGGGGTCATCTTGCAGTGGTTGCTCGGCTACAACTTCTCGGTCGCCGTCTGGGTCGGCTACATCGCGCTGTATGGCGTCGCGGTCCAGACCGGTGTGGTGATGGTGGTGTACCTCCACGAGGCGCTCGACAAGCGACTCCATCGCGGCGGCAACATCACAGCGGAGGACATCCGCGAGGCGACGCTCGCGGGATCGGTGCTGCGCTTGCGCCCCAAGCTGATGACCGTCAGCGTGGTAATGGCTGCGCTCATTCCGATTATGTGGAGCACAGGCGTCGGCTCGGACGTCATGAAGCCGATCGCCGCACCCATCATTGGCGGGATGATCACCTCGACGATTTCCGTGCTCATCATCACGCCGGTGATTTTTTACCTCATCAAATTGCGGGCGCTGCGAAAAGGCACGTTAACGGTGTCCCGCATGGCGTTGTAGCAGAAGGCCGCCAATGAAAGAAATCAAGGCGTACGTTCGAGAGGAAAAGCTTCAGGCCGTGATCCGGGCGCTGCGTGCGGCCGGTGCGAGGGCCGTGACGGCGGTACGCGTGGTGCCGCTCGGATCGGAAGTCGATGCGGCGTTCGTCGACTTCTCATCGGCGCGCCCGATCACGCAATACCCGCCAATGGTCACGTTGGAGCTCGTTTGCCCTGATGCTGACGCGGCCACGTACGTGCAGGTCATCTCCAGCGGCGCCCTAACCGGGCACCGCGGTGACGGGGCGATTTTTGTGTCGGCGGTCGAAGAGGCGGTTCACATTCGAACGGGGACCCGGGGCGAGGCGGCGCTGTGAACCGCGTGTCACGCGGGCCAGCAGCTTGGCGGCTTGTTCTGACCGTATTCGTTGTGGCGGTGATCGTGAACTACGGGTGGGAGGTAGCGCAATCGGTGCTGTACATGCCAATGGCCAGCAGCATGGCCCAAGGTCTGTGGCGTTGCTTCGTGGCCAGTCTCGGCGACGGCGTCCTCGTATTGGTGATCTTGGTGGTCGGTTGGCTCGTCTTTCGACACCTGAACTGGTTCGGGAGCCCTGGTTTTACCGGCTACTTGCTCATGCTCACCTCAGGGATCGTGGTCGGGCTCTGTGGGATCCCCACGAATTTAGGCTCAATTTGAGCTCTCCTGGCAGTGTCGCTGTAGGATTCCATGGAGGCTATGGATGGCCGCGATCACATCAG
>MUGK01000187.1 GCA_002007425.1 Chromatiales bacterium USCg_Taylor
AATCAGTGAGATCATCCGACATCATGCAGGTTCCCTTACCGTGTTTTTATCTAACTGGCTGATAATACAGTCATATTTGTGGGGATACCTCAGGGTCGGACGCGAGCATGTTGCATAACCAGCGGTTCCAGCCGACGCTGGGCCGGAGGAAGTGGAAATGAGGCAAACGATATTCCCACCGGGTTGGGACCAGCAGCGTGTCAAGCGCGTCCTTGATCACTATGAATCACAGACCGAAGAGGAAGCCTTGAATCACCGTATCTATCGGAGTGGCTGCGTATGATTTCATCGAGGGCTTTGATGGCCGCGAGCGGGTCCGGCAATCGTACTAGCACTCGAGGATCGACTTTCAGCCCGTAATCCGTAGATGTGGTGACAATAGTGCAATAGGGCACGAAACACGACATTGTCGTTTTAGACTTTTTCGACAGCTTTGTTAAGGTGCTGCGATGATTTGACGTTCCAACGTCTGGACGTTAGGTTAAACCCATGGAAACTCAAAAGCGTGCCACCGTTTATTTTGATGCCGAGGTCCATCAAGCTCTTCGGCTGAAAGCCGCAGCTTCCCATCGCTCCATTTCCGAAATGGTTAACGAGGCGGTCAAAGTCATCCTAGCGGAAGATGCTGAAGACCTCTCAGCCTTCGAGGAGCGCAAAGGCGAGCGCAGCATTTCCTTCGAGTCCTTCGTGCAAGATTTGAGACAGCGTGGCCGAATATAGGCTACGCATCAAGCCCTCGGCCACGAAGGAGATCGATGCCATTGGCTCCAAGAGGGATCGCCGACGCATCATTGCTCGAATTGCGGCGCTCTCAGAGGAACCTTGCCCCTTGGGCAGTGAGAAGCTTGCAGGTTCCGAGAGTCGATATCGTGTTCGCCAAGGCAACTACCGTGTGGTGTACGCTGTGGATGATGCTGCGCGGGTCGTAGAGGTGGTCAAAGTCGGTCATCGCCGTGAGGTCTATCGCAAAGGTACCTAACTCCCGCCCCTGTGGATCACCACAAATATCGCACGAACATTAGCCAGGCCAGCAGTGCCTGGGTATGATTTCATCGAGGGCTTTGATGGCCGCGAACAGGTCCGGCAATCGTGCTAGCACTCGAGGATCGCCGGTGACTTTTAACCCGACGAAAAAACTCAACGCAATCCGATGCAAAATCTGTTGGTTACGTTTTTTACGATCATGGTCGTCACGTGGTTGCTGCTGACGTTCGCCTTGTACGTGTTTCAACCCAATTTCATCTATTTTCCCACGAAAGAGCTGGTCGCGACGCCGAAGCAAATCGGGCTTGCGTATAAATCGGTTTATTTAAGCACCGGCGACGGCGCGCGCATCCATGGCTGGTACGTGCCCGCGGACAAAGCGCGCGCTACGGTACTCTATCTGCACGGGAACGGCGGGAACATCTCCCACCGGCTCGCCGCGCTCCAAGCATTCCACGCCCTGGCGCTCAACACTTTCATCATTGATTACCACGGTTATGGCTTGAGCGAGGGCGATCCGAGCGAAGACGCCACCTACCAGGACGCCGAGGCTGTCTGGGAACACCTGACCCGCACGCGCGGCCTCGCGCCCGAGGAAATCATCGTCTTCGGCGAATCGCTGGGCGGGGCCGTGGCAGTCTGGCTGAGCACCCGCAACCGGCCGGCCGCTGTCATTCTCGAATCGGCCTTTACCTCCGTGCGCGATCTGGCAAAGCGTTACTATCCGTTTGCGCCGGTGGACCTCTTATTGCGTTTCTACTACCCTACCTTGGAACGCATCGCTAAGGTCGCTTGCCCCATACTCATCGTCCATAGCCGCGACGATGAGATCGTACCCTTCGAGCACGGCGAACGGCTCTATAAAGCGATCACGGCTCGCAAGATGTTCCTGGAACGCACGGGCGGCCATAACGACGCATTCAGCGCGGATGTTAATCACTACATGCCGGCCCTAGGCCGCTTTATCACCGGGGTGCTCGGGCCCGCGGACGACGCGATCAAGGTGCGGCCTTCTGTACCCTAAACGCATTGCGGCACCGGTTTTGCCTCAGATGCCGGTACCGATCGTGCTACAATCGGCCGCGGAGCTCGCTCCTGTTCATAACGCCCATGCGGAAACATCATATGTATAAGGTGATCTTTCATAACCAAGGCCGGGTCTACGAGATCTACGCAAAGAATGTCGTGCAGAGCGGTATGTACGGCTTCGTCGAGGTGGATAAGCTGGTGTTCGGAACGCGCTCTACGCTGGTCGTCGATCCGTCCGAAGAGCAATTGAAATCGGAGTTCGGTGGCGTCAACCGCACCTATATTCCTCTGCATGCCATCATTCGTATCGATGAGGTCGATAAGGAAGGCCAGGTTAAGGTGACGCAGGCAGGCGCCGAGGGCGCCAACGTCACCCCGTTTCCAAGCTTCACCCAAAAGGACACGACGAAACGCTGAGAGCTTGTGAATAAATCTACTGCGCAGTCCGCCCGCATCGTTGCGCGGTGCTCGGAATCCTCATGTATTTCCACATACACTGCGGTTCCTGCGCGCCGGGCGCCTCGCGGGCGGACTTGCTCGCGACGATTTCTTCACAAGCTCTGAGCCCTGCGGTCGCCTCGCGTCTATTCGAGTGCGATGGTGTCGGCAAATGTGTGGCGTAGTCCCAAGCCGCCGACCTCCAAGGTGATCGTCACCGCTAGCCGCTCCGCACCACTCAGTTGACCCGCGGCGATGCCCTCCCGCACGGCGCGTTCGAGCTCGCGCTGGGAGCTAACGCCGACCTTCTTTAGAAACTTCCGCACTTCCAGGTTGAATGTGTCCTCGTTCATGGCTGGCCTCCGAGTTCGTGAATAGATCTACTGCGCATCCCGATCGCGACGATTCATTCATCACCTCTCCGCAATCGCGTAACCCGTTCGAGTGGGGATATCTTGTCAATCCCGCCCCCTCAACCAATAATAGCGCATGGCCGCCAGCACGCGCCTAAATTACTGTCTACCCAATGCCTGAAATGCTTGAAACTCGCACCCAGATCACGGGATTGATCCTGGCCGGCGGGCGCGCGCAGCGCATGGGGGGGCAGGACAAGGGGCTGTTGCCTTTGGCGGGCCAGCCGCTGGTTGCCCACGTCATCGCGGCGCTCGCGCCCCAGGTTTGCGACATCGTCATTAACGCGAATCGCAATGCGGCGGCGTACTCGAGCCAAGGCTACCGCGTCTTTGCGGATGCGGTCGGCGGGTATTGCGGACCCCTGGCGGGGATCGAAAGCGGCCTGGGCCTCATGGCCACTCCCTATCTGCTGAGCGTGCCGTGTGATTCTCCGTTCTTGCCCCCGACGCTTGGTCAGCGGCTTTATGCCACGCTCACCGCGGCGGATGCCGAGATCGCGGTGGTCCACGACGGCGAGTGGATGCACCCGGTATTCGCGCTCATCACCCGCGGTCTGCGATCGTCCTTGTCGCGTTTCCTCGCGAGCGGCGGCCGTAAAATCGACCGCTGGTACGCGCAGCACCGGCTTGCGATTGCGGACTTCTCCGACACCCCCGAGGCCTTTGTCAATCTCAACACCCCCGAAGAGCTCGCGGCCGCCGAAGTAACGATGGCCGGCCGGCGGCCGGCCGCGGCTGGAGCTATACAACCATGAGCGCGAAGACCCCGCTCGCGCCGAGCTGCGCGGATGACCACGATCCGGACTCGCTGGCGCCTGATCTCGCGCTCAAGTGCATTCTGTCGGAAATTACGCCCTTAAGATCGCCCGAAGTCGTCCCGGTACGAAGCGCGCTCGGGCGGGTATTAGCGCGCGAAATCGTGTCCACCCTCGACGTGCCTGCGCACACCAATGCCGCCATGGATGGCTACGCGCTCAAAGCGGCCGATCTGCCCCGCGCGGGCGTCGCGGCGCTCAAGCTTCGCGGCACCGCCTGGGCTGGCAAGCCTTTCGAGGGCGATGTCGCGGCCGGTCATTGCATCCGCATTTTTACCGGCGCGCTCATGCCTGCCGGCGCGGATACCGTCATCATGCAAGAACAGGTCGAAGCCGCCGGCGATGTGATTCGGGTGCGCCCGGGTCAAAAACCGGGTCAGAACGTGCGCCCGGCCGGCGAGGACATTGCACGGGGCGAGCATGTGCTCAGTGCCGGAAAACGGCTCATGCCCGCCGATCTCGAGGTCCTGCGCCTGTTTTAGGAGGTTGGCGATGCGTTTGTTGGCGGCTGCCAGCGCCGCCGAAGTAACCGCTATACGCTCCACGGGGGCTTGACGCGCCTTGGCGTCGATCTCATCGACATGGGCGTGGTCCGCGACGTGCGCGAGGCATTGGAGCAAGCCTTCGCCGAGGCCGCGGCGAGCGCGGATGTTCTCATTACGACCGGCGGGGCATCGGTCGGAGAGGCGGACTACATCACCGAGACGCTACGGAGCGCCGGCCGGGTAGCATTCTGGAAAGTAGCCATAAAGCCCGGCCGCCCCCTCGCCTTCGGGCGCGTGCACGGCGCGTATTTCTTCGGTCTCCCCGGCAATTCCGTGTCCGTGATGGCGACGTTTTATCAATTGGTCCAGCCGGCGCTTCGCCACCTCATGGGGGAAACCGAAATCACCTCCTTGCTCATCAAGGCACGCTGCATGAGCTCGCTCAGGAAAAAATCGGGACGAGTGGAATACCAGCGCGGGGTGATCGAGCGCGACGACCAGGGCGAGCTCGTGGTCCATACCACCGGATCGCAGGGCTCGGCGATCCTTCGTTCCATGAGCGCGGCTAACTGTTTCATCGTGCTCCCCACTGATTGGGGCCGCGTCGAGCCGGGGACGCTGGTCGACGTGCAGCCGTTTTTCGGGTTGGTTTAGCCGGTGTTTTTTTCGACCCAGCGAGCGCCTTCCGGCAATGTCTCCTGCTTCCAAAAAGGCGCGCGCGACTTGAGGTCTTCAATCAAGAACCGGCAGGCTTCGAAGGCCGCCAACCGGTGCGCGGACCACACCGCGGTCACGACGATCGGATCGCCCGGTTGTACTTCCCCGACCCGATGAATGATGAGGCCATCGAGGATCGGCCAGCGCGCCTTCGCTTCCTGGCCAATCTGTTCGAGATGATTTTCGGTCATCCCGGGATAATGCTCGAGCGTCATGGCGCGGACGGAGGTGCCTTCGTTGAAGTCGCGCATCGTGCCCACGAAAACGGCGCACGCGCCGTAAGAGCCCCGTTCTCGCGCCAGCACTTGCTCGTAACGGGTCACCTCGGCCCAGGGATCGATCGCTTGATGACGTATCTCGATTTTCACCAGAGTTCAGCGGTAACAATTCGCGGCGAGCGAAGCCCGGCGCGGCGATCCATTATAGGCCAGGATTTCAGGTGTTGCGCGGCCCCGGATCGGCGCCGGAAACCCGCGCGGACAAGGTATTAGAATTTCGGCGATGCGGCTTTCACTGTTCGGACATCGGTTTACACAGCCTTCGGGGATCCTCCGGCTCATGGAAGATCTCGGGCAGGCGCTCGCCGTCAACGAAGGCATGTTGATGCTGGGCGGCGGTAATCCTGCGCATATCCCGGAGGTCGAGTCCGTGCTCAAGGCCAGCATGCAAAACCTACTCGAGGCACCGGGAGCGCTCGGCCGGGTGATCGGCGACTATAGCCCGCCCCAAGGGGACCCCGCGTTCATCGAGGCGGTGGCCGATCTCCTGCGCCACGAGTACGGTTGGAACATAGGGCCACGGAATGTCGCTTTAACCGGCGGCAGCCAGTGCGCTTTTTTCATGCTCTTTAATATGTTCGCGGGCGCCGCGGAAGACGGACGGAGCAAGAAGATCCTGTTACCGATGTGCCCAGAATATATCGGTTACGCGAACCTCGGCCTCGCGCCCGATTTCTTTACCACCACACTTCCGAGCATGGAGCTCATCGACAAGCATACCTTCAAGTACCATGTCGCTTTGGACAGCACCGCGTGGGCGGATGAAATAGGCGCCATCTGCGTCTCAAGACCGACCAATCCCACCGGTAACGTCCTGACCGATGGCGAGATGCAAGCCCTGATCAAACTTGCACGCGCGCATGACATCCCCCTCATCGTGGACAGCGCCTATGGCGCGCCGTTTCCGAACATCCTCTTCAGCGAAGTACAACCGCTATGGGACGAATCCGTTATCCTGACGCTGAGCCTCTCGAAGTTGGGGCTTCCGGGGACCCGCACCGGCATCGTCATTGCCCGCGAGGAGGTGATCGATGCCATCGCGCGCATTAACGCGATCATCAACCTGGCTCCGACCAATGTGGGATCGGCGTTGATGCTCGATCTGTTCCGGAGCGGCGAGGTGTTGCGGCTCGGCCGCGAAGTGATCAAACCCTACTATGAGTCCAAGGCTAGGGAAGCGGTCGCGCAACTGACCGACGAGCTGGATGCATACCCTTTTCTCCTGCATAAGCCCGAAGGCGCGATCTTCCTTTGGCTGTGGTTCAAGGATCTCCCGATCACGAGTGAGATCCTGTATCAGCGGCTCAAGGATCGGGGTGTTCTCGTCGTTCCCGGGCACTATTTTTTCCCGGGGATGGGGGCGGAGACCCAGCAGGGCCGGGAATGTCTACGGATAACCTATGCGCAAGCACCAGAGGTGGTTGAGCAGGGTCTCGCGATCGTCGCGGACGCAGTGCGCAAGGCCTATGCCGAGCGACGAGCATGAGCGCGAGCACCCAGCGGCTTCTCAATAAAACCGCCGTCATCACGGGCGCCAGCTCCGGCATCGGGCGAGCCATCTCTCGGTTGTTCGCGCAGCATGGGGCGCGGGTGGTGGTGAACTATCGGCGCTCGCGTGCCTCGGCCGAGAAGTTGGTGCGCGAGATCACGGCGGGGGGCGGGGAGGCCCACGCCCTTCAGGCCGACGTTTCCAGCACCGATGACGTCGGACGGTTGATCGAGGCGTCGCACGCGCATCTCGGCCGCATCGACATCTGGGCCAACATCGCCGGGGCCGATATCCTGACCGGCGAGGGCGCTTCACTCCAGCCATCGGAAAAACTCGAGAGACTGATCGAGGTCGATCTCAAGGGCACGATTTACTGTTGCTGGGGTGTTGCGCCGCTCATGAAGGCCGCCGGATCGGGGGTCATCCTCAACATGTCCTGGGACCTTGCGCTCCATGGCATGGAAGGCCGCAATCCGGAGATGTTCGCCGCGGTGAAGGCCGGGGTTCTCGGATTCAGCAAGTGTCTGGCGCGTTCCTACGCGCCCGAGGTGCGAGTCAATGATCTTGCGCCCGGCTGGATCGAGACGGCATTCGCAAAAGAGATCATGCGCCCCGACGCCTACGGCGGCATCGTCGAACGCACCCCCTTGCGGCGCTTCGGAGCCCCGGAAGACGTCGCCCACGCCGCGCTCTACCTGGCCTCGGACGAGGCCGCGTTTATCACAGGGCAGACCTTGCGCGTGAACGGCGGACTCGTTTAATGGATAGGGATTCCAATCTCTTCAACGTCTCTCATTGGAGTGTTTGGGCGGCCGCCGCGCGCTAAAACCTCTTCGATAATGTCAACGGCCGCTGCCGCCCCTTGTTCGTGTCGTACCTCCTCGGCCACGGCACGCGCTTTTTCGGCGTAGCTCGGCTCTTGTAGCAACGCCCGCAGCGCGGAGACAACCTGTTGCTTTTGGTAGCGGCGGCGGGGAAGTGTGCGGGCGACGCCGAGCGCACCCACACGCGCCGCGTTGTCGTATTGGTCGTGGGCGATCGGCACGACGAGCATCGGCCGCCCGGCACGCAAGCCCTGGGCAATCGATCCG
>MUGK01000188.1 GCA_002007425.1 Chromatiales bacterium USCg_Taylor
CTTACTCCCGTCAATCGCCACCACCGATTCGGTGAACAGGCTCAGTCCTCGACACAACACCACAAACTCCCGACATACCCCACGCAGCGCTCTACCGTTGTTCTTGCGGAACGCTGCAATCGTCTTGTGGTCCGGCATCAACCGCCGCATCAGCCACATGACCTCGACATTGCGTTGCGTCTCCCGCTCCAGACGACGGCTTGACTGAATTCGGTTGAGGTAACCGTAGATATAGAGCTTTAGCAGTACCAAGGGATGATAGGCAGGACGACCGGTCGTCCGTGGTTCGATGCCCTCGAATCCAAGTACTTTGAGATCGAGTTCATCGATGAACGCCTCAATAACCCTGACCGGATTCTCCTCGCTGATATAGTCCTCGAGCCGTTCGGGGAACAATGTGCTCTGGGTCCGGTCTTCACCTTCAACAAAACGCTTCATGGATCTGCCGTATATGTTGTACGTCCGATCAGTATACCATCATTTCACGTTTTTACACAGCCTCGGCCGATTCCCGTCGCATGGCCGATGGCATCGAGCCCGTCGAGGTGGTGGAAGTGGCGCACGAGGCCTTGCTGCGTCAATGGGACACGCTGGAGCGCTGGCTGCGTGAGCTCGCGACGGTTTTGTCTGCGTCGGAATCGATTCGAAGATCCGCCAACGACTGGCATCGAAGCAATCGGGATGAAGCGCTGCTGGTGCATACCGCGCACCGCCTCCAATCGGCCGAGGCAGTGTTTTCCGATGAGCGGCTGGAGGGGCGATTCGATCCCGTCGACGGGGAATATCTGGCAGCCTGCCGCCAGCGCGACCAGCGGAAACTGCAGGAGCGCGAGGAACAGTTGCGGCGGATTGCCGAACAACAGTCTGCACGCGCCGCACTTCAACGGCGCGTGACATGGGGCTTGTCGACTGCGGCGCTGGTCGTGCTGGCCCTGTTTGGTCTGGATCGTCATGCAAACGCGGGAGGTGGGCTTGCAGACCTCCCTGGTGCTGACAAGCGGAGCGGAAGCCGTGGCAGACGAGAAGCGCTTCGACCAAAGCCTTCGATTGGGCGTGCTGGCGGCGAGAGCGTCTTGGCTGCGGCCCGCACATTCCACTGCGCCACCCGTGCTGTCGAGAGCGGCTGACGCCAGTACCTTGCGCGCACTGTTCGTGGACCACACGCAAGGCGTAGTCTCCGCCCGCTTCAGCCCCGATGGCCAGCGCGTGGTCACGGCCTCGGAGGGCGGCGCAACAACCCGCGTCTGGGATGCCGACACCGGCAAGCCCGTGGGCGAGCCGATGGCGCATGGCCTGCCGGTCGTCTCCGCCCGCTTCAGCCCTGACGGCAAGCGCGTGATCACGGCGTGGGAGCGCGTGATCAAGCCTTGGCAAGGCAACACGGCCCGCGTCTGGGACGGCAATACCGGCAAGCCCTTGGGCGAGCTGCTGACGCATATCAGATTGGTGAACTCTGCCAGCTTCAGCCCCGACGGCAAGCGCGTGGTCACGGCGTCGGAGGACAAGGCGGCCCGCGTCTGGGACGCCGACACCGGCAAGCCCATGGGCGAGCCGATGACGCATGGCGAAGGGGTCTTCTCCGCCGGCTTCAGCCCCGACGGCAAGCATGTTGTCACGGCGTCGCTGGACAAGACGGCGCGCGTCTGGGACGCCGGCACCGGCACTGTCAGTCGCGCGGTATCATTATTAGAAGCGGCCAGGAAGGGCGTGGTGCGATCTGTCAGCCTCATCGAAGTGTCCATGGCGGATGCCGAACCAGCTCACGAATGATGATTGATTGACGTGCCTGTGGTTGGTCGCACTCAGTAGCATGTCAGGCTTCACGCCTCTGGCCACTTCAGTGCAGGCCGCCAGCTATGATGAGCGTTTCACCGGTGATCCAGGAGGAGGCCGGGGAAGCAAGGAAAATGGCCGCCGTTGCGATGTCCTGCGGTTGTCCGATCCGTCCCAGCGGGGTTTGCGCTTCAATCTGCGTGCGCATGTCGCTCTCGGTAATCCCCGCGGCGTGCACGCCCTCGGTTTCCACCATGCCGGGATTGATGGCGTTGACGCGGATCCCGCGCGGTCCGAGTTCCTTGGACAGAGACCTCGTGATGCTGTCCACTGCCCCTTTCGTAGCACTGTAGACCGAGGCATTCGGCGACGCATAGGTGCTGGCGATTGAGCTGATATTGATAATGTTGCCGCCCTCATCGCCGAAGTACTTGATCCCCTCCTGGGACACTAGGAGCAGACCCAGTACGTTGAGGTTGAACTGCCGGTGGAAGTGATCTTCCGTGATGTCTTCGAGCGGAGAGAACTCGTATATACCTGCGTTGTTCACCAGGATATCCAGTCTGCCGAATGCCATCTTCGTCTCCGAAAAGAGACGCTCGATCTCCGCCTTTTTTGCGACATCGGCCTGCACCGCAATGGCCCTTCCGCCCTTGCCTGCGATCTCGGCGACGACTTCCTCGGCACCTTTTTTACTCAATGCGTAGTTGACGACCACAGCCGCGCCTTCGGCCGCCAGATGTTTGGCGATTGAAGCACCGATGCCTTTGGACGCGCCGGTGACCAACGCGACCTTGCCCGTAAGTGTCTTTGTCATGGAATTGCTCCCGTTGAGGATGTGAATGAGTGTTACTTATGTATCAGATGGTACATAAACTACGCGCATGGACAAAGATTGTCAATGACTTTAGTATCGAGCGGTATGAAAGTGAGAAAATCCGCCGCGCGAATGGGCCGTCCCCGCGCCTTCGACATTGATGAGGCCTTGGACCGGGCGTTACACGTGTTTTGGCAGAAAGGCTACGAGGGTGCTTCGCTTTCGGATCTGACCGAAGCGATGGGCATCAACCGTCCGAGCCTGTATGCCGCCTTCGGCAACAAGGAAGCGCTGTTCTGCAAGGCACTCGATCGTTACGCCGAGGGGCCGGCAGCCTACGTGCACGAAGCCCTCAAGGAGCCGACCGCGCGCGCAGTCGTCGAGCGATTGTTGCAGGGGGCTGTTGACCTGCAGACCGATCCACGGAATCCACCGGGCTGCCTCATGGTGCAAAGCGCACTGTCATGCAGGGAGGCATCCGACCCCATCCGCAAGGAAGTGGCCGCCCGCCGCAAGGCGGGCGAGGCGGCGATACGGCAGCGTTTCAAGCGCGCGATAGCAAAGGGTGACCTCCCGGCCGATGCCAATGCCGCCGATCTCGCCCGCTACGTCGCAACGGTCATGTATGGGTTGGCAGTCCAGGCAGCGGGCGGCGCAAGCCGTGCTGAATTGCGACCTGCGATCCAGATGGCACTGCGAGCCTGGCCGGGAGCGTGAGGCGCTCACCCGCAATACCAGTCCGGCCGGTTCGCGGGAGCACAGTCGCGCAATGCCGGCTCGGTGATCGGCTCGGCCTTGCCGCTAATCGGCGTGCAGCGCGTCCGAATCCAAGTAGTGGTGGGCGCCGTTAAGCCTTCACGAGTGAATGCTGTTCATCGAGCTCCGTGCCGAAGTACAGGCCTTCCTTAAGATCGGGCCTGCCTGAGGTCAGTTCGCCGCCGACCGGGAAATACCCGCGCCAGGCCCGCCCTCCCAAGGCCATACGGATTTCGATTTTCCTCTCGATCGCTTGAGCCGCTACTGCAATTCCTCGTCCACGCCATGCCCCACGATATAGAAGAACCCGTACTCGCGGCACGCCTGGCCGATCTGCTTGGCCACGCGGTCGCGCGCCACCGTCCCCGCAATCAACGGGTGGATATCAATGACCGGAAGGCTGCTGTCCAAGGCTTGCTAATGCTCCATACGGCCCTACTTTAAGGAAGATCAGCAGCACTTAGCCATCAACGGCAAAACCAGCCAGTTGAATGACCGGCAGACGATCGCGAGTACCGGCGAAATACGCCTCCACATCGCGCTGGAAGGCCGCGACCTCAATCGCAAGAAACGGCGTGGGGCAATCGGTCATTCTCGCAAATCCTTCCCGCAAGAGCCGTCTTGCGGGCTCGGGGAGGCCCTGAAACCACTTCAGATGTGCGACTGAAACCTGAATGAGGCCTTGCAAGAACTGCCCGCTCGGTGTCCGCCGTCCGGCGGCCATCCAGAGGCCTTCCCAGGCCTCATGAGCCTCCCACCAATAAGCGTAGTTGAAGAGATCAACCCCATGGAGGTAGACGGTTGAGGCGCACCACTCGCGTGGGTCGAAGGAGACTACCACCCATCGATCTATG
>MUGK01000189.1 GCA_002007425.1 Chromatiales bacterium USCg_Taylor
CACAACGCCCCCAGGCATCCCCTGAGGTCCAGGAGTCCTTCTCTCTAAGGGGGACTCTATTACCCTTTTCAGGCTCATTTTAAGATTAGAAAATACTTAAGGCACTAAGCTCCTCGCGATAATTCCGCCCGCGTCGCATGTTGTCTTATCGCTATGCTTAACCCATCCCCCGCGCCCTTAGCTCAGTTGGATAGAGCGTTGGCCTCCGAAGCCAAAGGTCAGAGGTTCGAATCCTCTAGGGCGCGCCAATGCAAGCAGAAACTGGATTGACCAATGCCGGTGCCGATCCGTCATGCGCGCTAGCACCCGAGCCGGTTTCGCGTATCTCGCCTGCGCACGACGGATAAATGCTTATTCGTTGGGCGTCAGAATGATGACGGGCCCCGTTAGCTAGGCTTGTCGATCTTGGGCTGCAGATGCGGCATTTACGCAGGGCAACGACCGAGGCTCGGAAAGCAATTCCTCAAGCACGGAGGCTAAAAGCCTGGTTTTCCGCTGTGTCGCGGGCCATTGTCTTATTTTGGGTGGAGGAAAAATTCCGAAAGGCTTCAACCCGCCTTATACGCTCTAGCGCTTATTCCATGCCTCTGATTGTAGCTTTGCTGGGTTCGGGAAATAGGCTATATTTAATATACGTCTTTTTAATCAAAAGGCGGGGCACTATAAAAGTATGTTAATTATTATAAGGAGGACGGGTTATGGGCGAAGTTGGAATGATAATTCCTGTAATAGTTGCGCTTATAGGATTAGCTCTCTACCGCTGGGGCAGGAGCGAGGACTGAAATCCGTAAGCGTAATTCCGAAAAGGGTTTATTCATAGCTAATAAGAAAAGGAACCCGGGCGGCCGGGAGCGGCACCGATGAATCTGCCGCTACCCGGCCGCTTCTTAGCAATAGGGAGAACGGATTAACTACTAATCTTCTGGAGCTTCCGCTTACTCTCTTCCCTCCTCTTCCGGGAGGATTAGGATGAGGGGACGCCCGCCGATTCCGCCGCCGAGCCATATGGATTGTCCGGTCCCAATCATGCGCCGAGCGATATTATCAGCTTTTATCGTCGGGGCTTGGCTCCTGGCCGGTTGCGAGGCGGGTGAGCGGGCCGGCATCAGCGCGCCCCGTTCTCCGGTCGGTCCGGTCCCGCCCGAGCCGCAACGGCCCGGCGATCCCGAACGCGGCTATCGGGCCCTCGTCACCGAGTCGTATGTCAGTTGCGGCATTCCCTACGCGGCTTACCGGGAGAGCGCCGACCCGCCCCCGCCGTCGCATCGCTTACCGGGCCGCGAGGGGCGCAACGCGGAGTTGCCCTACAATTTCACGGCGCATACGACCAAGGACGGGGTCGAGTTGGTGGTATCGAATTGTCTGACCTGCCATGCGGGATTTTTCGATGGGCGGCTCATCGTCGGACTCGGCAACGAAGCGCTGGATTTTACCGAGGACCGCGTGCCCTACATCGAGGGACTGGGCGCCTACGTCCAAGACGAGAAAGCGGCACGTGAATGGCGTAAATGGGCGGACCGCCTTGAGGCCATCGGCCCCTACAGCACCACCGACACGGTGGGTTCAAACCCGGCGATCAGCATCACTTGGGCGCTCTTCGCGCACCGCGATCCGAAGACGCTCGCCTGGTCGCCGACAGCCCTCATAGCACCCCCGCCCACCCATCCGTTACCCGCCACCGTGCCGCCCTGGTGGCGCATGAAGAAAAAGCATGCGATGTTCCATACGGCTGTCGGCCGCGGCGATCACGCGCGCCTCATGATACTGGCCTCGACGCTGTGCACGGATAGCGTCGAGGAGGCGCGGGCCATCGATGCCTACGCGCCCGACATACGCGCCTTTATCGAGACCTTGCAGCCGCCCGCTTATCCATTTGCAACCGATGAAGCGTTTGCGGCGAGCGGCCAGCTGCTATTCGAAGCCAACTGCACGCAATGCCATGGGACCTATGGAGAGAACTGGACCTACCCGAATCTGGTTATCGATCTGGCACGGATCGGTACCGATCCGGCCGTGGCCCTGGCCGGTACCGGCGGGAGCGAAGACCGGTTTCTGCGCTGGCTCGGTGAGTCGTTTTACGGCGAGTCCGCGCGCCTCGCCCCTGCCCGCGGTTATATCGCGCCACCCTTGGATGGCGTCTGGGCCACGGCGCCTTACCTGCACAATGGATCGGTGCCGACGATCGACGCCTTGTTGAACAGCGGAAAACGTCCCAGGTATTGGCGCCGGTCGTTCGATTCCAAGGACTATGATCAAGAAACGCTGGGCTGGAGATACACCGAGCTTGCGGAAGGCAAGAAAGGAACAGATTCCAACGCGAGGAAATGGGTATATGACACCACGCTGCCCGGCGCTGCCAATAGCGGACATACCTTTGGCGATCATTTGAAGGAGGGCGAGCGGCGGGCGGTTCTCGAGTACTTGAAAACACTGTGAGAGCGACACCGGATCTCGTGGCGCATCGTGGGTATGCGCTTCATTATCCAGAGAATACCGGCGCTGCCATCCATGCCGCGCTCACGGCCGGGGCCAAGTATTTCGAATGCGATGTCCAACTCACTGCGGACCGCGTACCCATCCTGTTTCATGACCAGGCCTTGGATCGCGTCTGCGGCGTACCCGGCAGGATCCATGAAGTCCAGTTCGCCGAGTTAGCTCCGCTGTCGGCCTATGAACCCGGGCGCTTCGGTGAGCGCTTCCGAGGCGAACCCATCGCCTCGCTGGAGGATATCGGCTGCATTCTGAAATGCAACCCGGAGGTCGCGGGTTTCATCGAAATCAAGACCGAATCCATCGAGCAGTTCGGCGTAGAGTCGGTGTTCGACCGCGTCGATGCGGTGCTTTCCCGTTACGCGCGCCAGGTTGTCTTGATTTCGTATTCGCGAGAATTTATTCGTCATGCGCGGGGTTACGCCATCGGTGCGATAATCGATCGCTGGGAGGATCTCGCCGCCATACGATCGTTGCATCCCGGCTATGTCTTCTGCGGGTCGATGGCTTGCCACCCACCGGCGAGCTACGGGGCGAAGGCGCGAAGTTAGTGGTGTTCGAGGTCCGTCTGTCGCCGTGGCCTTAGCGCTCTGGGAACGCGGCGTGGAGCTCATCGAGACCTTTGCGGTGGGGGAATTGCTCGGAGAGCTTTGTCACGTTCGCGATCCGCGGCCATGACCGAAGACCGTTACGATATCGCCGTCGTGGGCGCAGGAATTCACGGGGCCGGTGTGGCCCAGGCCGCGGCCGGCTACCGCACCTTGGTCATCGAAAAGAGCGCGCCGGGGGCGGGGACCTCGTCCCGATCGAGCAAGCTGATCCACGGCGGGCTGCGCTATCTCGAGAGCGGCCAGCTCCGTTTGGTGCGCGAATCGCTGCGGGAGCGTGAGATCCTGCTGCGCATCGCGCCGGGCCTCGTCCGCCGCGTTCCATTCCTGATCCCGGTGTATCAAGACTCGGCACGTCCGCCGTGGAAGATCCGCTTGGGTTTGTCGGTCTACGCCGTGCTCGGGGGCGGCCAACGCGGTACTCGGTTTCGGTCGCTCGGGCGCAATGCGTGGAATACGCTCGGCGGATTGCGGACAGACGGGCTGCGCGCGGTCTTCGAGTATTGGGATGCGCAAACCGACGATGCCGCCTTGACGCGCGCGGTCTTGAGCTCCGCCAGGGATTACGGGACCGAGGTGATTTATCCGGCGCTGTTCGAGGACGCCGTGTGCGAGGGCGATGCCTACCGCATTCGCTATCGCGCGCAAGGACAAGTGCGCACCTGCGTGACGACGGTATTGATCAACGCCGGTGGCCCCTGGGTTAACGAGATTCAGGAACGGGCGCAGGCGCCCTCGCTGGCGATCGATCTAGTGCAGGGGACCCATATCCACCTCGACCGGCCGGTGACAGATCGGGTGTTCTATGTCGAGTCACCGCGCGACCGGCGTCCCGTATTCGTGATGCCTTGGCGCGGCGCGACGCTGGTCGGGACGACCGAGACCGTGTTTCGAAGCGATCCGGAATCGGTGTTGCCGCTTCCCCAAGAGATTGAGTACCTCGAAGAGACGCTCCGCCATTATTTTCCGCGTTATCCCGGGAAACGCATGGAAGCGATGGCGGGGTTGCGCGTCCTGCCCAAGCAGGCAGCTTCACCCCAGAGCCGATCGCGGGAAACCGTCCTGCTTTGCGACGACCCGGCCCGGCCGCACCTGGTGGCGATCTACGGCGGCAAGCTCACCGCCTACCGCGCGACAGCGGCGAAGGTGCTTAGGATCCTTGGACCGAGTTTACCGCCCGTCGCCAAACGTGTTCGTACCGACAACATCGATTTAAGCGCTTCAGCGATCGATTAGCCTCGTGGCGGCTGGTGGCGCACCATGCGTGCGATAAGGTATAACCTGGAGCGTGAAAAAATCCTATGCATCCGCCGCCCGCCCGATCCCGGCGGGTTTTTTACGCCATCCTGCACATCTTATAGCATTGGGGTTTGGCACAGGATGTGCTCCCATAGCACCGGGTACAGCCGGAACGGTTTTTGGAGTTGTGGTGTACCTGGCGTTGCAAGCCGTCCCCCTGCCGTGGTATTTAGTCGTGACGATGGTTCTGTTCGGTGTCGGTGTGCTCGCATGCCACCGCGCGGCCGAGGCCCTAGGTACGCACGATCATCCCGCGATTGTTTGGGATGAAGTGGTCGGTTACCTGGTGGCCATGGCGGCGGCGCCGGATGGTTGGGCTTGGATCGTGCTCGGGTTCGTGCTGTTCAGAGCCTTTGATATTTTCAAGCCCTGGCCGATTCGAACCATCGATGCGCGCGTTTCGGGGGGAGTGGGGATCATGCTCGATGATGCCGCTGCAGGGCTTTACGCCTTTTTAGTCATGCAGGTGACCGGATATTTGACGCACTAAGGCGACGCATCTGCCTTTATACGAGAACTATTGAGCCTTGCATAATTAGTGAAGTTACCAGAGAGGCAGTTCAGCTTGTTTCCAGAATGCACAAACGAGCGTTGTGCGCCTCTGCATCGAGGCCAG
>MUGK01000190.1 GCA_002007425.1 Chromatiales bacterium USCg_Taylor
GCTCGCGCGTGCCTTCGCTCAATGACTCTACGCCGTCCATCTAGAGGACGGCTATCGCGGGCTCCTCGCCTCGGTCTTCGACCTTCCATGGCTCGTCGACGGCGCTAGGCGTGATCCGCTCGGCCTACGCCTGCGGCAAGATCGCGCAGGTCCATGCCGGCGAGACCCGCCCCTGGCTCCAAGGCGCGCGTTTGACCGCCTGGGAGCTGCTCCGGGACCGGATCCCCGTCACCTTGCTCGCCGATAGCGCGGCGGCCTACCTCATGCAACGGGGCGGTATCGATTGGGTCATCGTCGGGGCGGATCGCATCGCCGCCAATGGCGATGTCGCCAACAAGATCGGGACCTATGGCCTGGCCGTCGCGGCCCGTGCGCACGGGGTTCGATTCATGGTCGCCGCCCCCACCTCGACGCTTGATCCGGAGGCGTTCGATGGCCGCGCGATCCCGATCGAGAACCGTCCGCCGGAGGAGATTGTGGCGTTTGCCGGGCAACGAGTTGCCGCACCTGGCGTAAATATTTGGAATCCGGTCTTCGATGTGACCCCCGCGGAGCTAATTGATGTGCTGGTGACCGAGAAGGGTGCCATCGAGCATCCCGATGCGGTGAGTCTCCGCGCCTTGCTAACGCGGGATCACCGGGTTGATTGAGGTCGTGCTATCCACCACCCCTCCGTCGTCCGTGTAATCACCGGGTTTGGCGCGCGCAGCGCCCGGCGCCCGTCTGAAAATCACGTTACAAATCCTCTACCTCGGTATCTCGTCCCGGGTTATGGTAGCATTTCGCGGCAGAGGTTAATCCAGCCGTAACGAGTATCTGATGATCCAATTCGCCAAGGAAGTCTCGCCTGTCAATATCGAAGACGAGATGCGCCAGTCTTACATGGATTACGCGATGAGCGTAATCGTGGGCCGGGCGCTGCCGGACGCGCGAGACGGCCTGAAACCCGTCCACCGGCGCGTCCTCCACGCCATGCGGGAGCTCGGCAACGACTGGAACAAGCCGAACAAGAAATCGGCGCGCGTGGTCGGTGATGTCATCGGTAAATACCATCCTCACGGGGATGTCGCCGTCTATGACACCATCGTGCGCATGGCGCAACCCTTCTCCTTGCGCTACATGCTGATCGACGGGCAAGGCAACTTCGGTTCCGTGGACGGCGATTCGCCGGCCGCCATGCGTTACACCGAGGTGCGGATGTCCCGCATCGCCCACGAGCTGCTCGCCGATATCGACAAGGAGACCGTCGATTTCTCTCCCAACTACGACGGCTCCGAGACCGAACCCGCGATCCTTCCGACGCGCATCCCGAACCTCTTGATCAACGGATCGAGCGGCATCGCCGTGGGCATGGCAACCAATATTCCGCCTCACAACCTCGGCGAAGTAATTGGCGGCTGTCTGGCGCTCATCGATCGCCCCGATATCGACGTCAGCGAGCTGCTCGAAATCATCCCGGGACCGGACTTTCCCACGGCGGCGATCATCAATGGGACCGATGGAATCCGGGAAGCCTACGAGACCGGGCGCGGGAGAATCCACGTGCGCGCGCGCATCGCGGTCGAGTCCGTTGATGCCGGTGAGCGCATCGTCGTGACCGAGCTGCCCTACCAGGTCAACAAGGCGCGCTTGATGGAACGGATCGCGGAGCTGGTCAAGGACAAGAAACTCGAAGGGATCCGCGAGCTGCGGGACGAGTCCGACAAGGACGGGATGCGCATGGTGGTCGAGTTGCGCCGCGGCGAGATCGCCGAGGTCGTGCTCAACAACCTCTATCAGCAGACGCAGATGCAGGTGGTATTCGGCGTGAACATGGTCGCGCTGATCCAGGGCCGGCCTCAGATCTTGTCGCTCAAGCAATTGATCGAGTGCTTCTTGCGCCACCGCCGGGAGGTGATCACCCGCCGTACCCTGTACGATCTGCGCAAGGCGCGGGAACGGGCGCATAATCTGGAAGGTTTGGCCGTGGCCTTGGCGAACATCGATCCGGTGATCGCCCTCATCAAGGCCTCGGCCAATCCCGCGGCAGCCAGGGCGGGGCTGATGGCGCGCGTGTGGGCGCCGGGGGCGGTGGTACGGATGCTGGAGCGTTCGGGCGCCGAAGTGTCCCGTCCGGATAGTCTGGCGCCGGAGTTCGGGCTGACGCCGAATGGCTACCGCTTGTCCGAAGTCCAGGCGCAGGCAATCTTGGATCTGCGGCTGCATCGGCTCACCGGGCTAGAGCAAGAGAAGATCGTGCAGGACTATCAAACCATCCTGGAAAACATCGCGAATCTCTTGGAAATCCTGGCGCGGCCGGAACGGCTGACCCAAGTAATGCGCGAGGAGCTCATCGACATTCGCGAGCAGTTCAACGACAAACGCCGTACCGAGATCCGGCAACGGCACGTGGAGTTGAGCCTCGCGGATCTGATCAACGTCGAGGATGTGGTGGTGACCTTGTCTCATGAGGGCTACGCCAAGGCGCAACCGATGGACGAGTACCGCCTGCAGCGGCGTGGCGGCAAGGGCAAGATGGCCACCGCGATGAAAATCGAGGACTTTATCGAGAAACTGTTCGTGGCCAGCACCCACGATACGATCCTATGCTTTTCGAACCGCGGCCGGGCATACTGGCTCAAGGTCTATGAGTTGCCTCAGGCTGGGCGCGCGGCGCGCGGCAAGCCGATGGTCAATCTCTTGCCGTTGGAGAACGAGGAGCGCATCACGGCCATCCTTCCCATCAAGTCCTTCGAGCAGGATGGATTCCTGGTCATGGCGACCAGCCGCGGTGTGGTCAAGAAATGTCCGCTAGTGGAGTTCTCGCGGCCGCGCGCGAGCGGTATTATCGCCATTGACTTGAGCGATGGCGATCGGCTGGTGGGCGTTGCTCTGACCGATGGCCGTCAGGACCTGATGCTGTTCAGCACCTCGGGCAAGGCGGCCCGCTTCAGCGAAACGGAGGTGCGCGCGATGGGCCGGGCGGCGCGGGGCGTACGAGGTATCAGACTTAGAACCGGGCATGCGGTGATCTCGCTCATTATTCCCGAGGCGCAGAGTCAGATCCTCTGTGCGACCGAGCGCGGCTACGGCAAGCGCACGCCGGCCGGCGACTATCCGGTGCATGGCCGCGGCGGCCAGGGCGTCATCGCCATTCAGACCTCCGCCCGGAACGGGAAGCTCGTCGGGGCCATCGGGATCCGCGATGATGAGGAAGTCATGCTGGTGAGCGACCGGGGAACCCTGGTCCGCACTGCCGCGAACGATATCTCGATTGTCGGCCGCAATACCCAGGGCGTCACGTTGATTAACCTCGCCGATGACGAGCGCTTGGTCGGGATCGAGCGCGTCGCGGATTATAACGATAGCGATAACGGTAACGAATAGATCCCCGCGTGGACCTTCCTAACGACGACCAATTGCAGGCCTTGCGCACGCGCATCGACGAGGTGGATGCCGAGCTTCTGCACATGATCACGGCCCGGGCGCAGCTTGCCAAGGAAGTCGCGGCCGCGAAGGGTAACGATCATGAGCCCCACGCCTACTATTGCCCGGAACGCGAAGCCCAAGTATTGAGAAAGATCATCTCGAAGAACAAAGGGCCTTTGTCGGACGAGGAGATGGCCCGCTTGTTCCGCGAGATCATGTCGGCCTGCCTGGCGTTGCAACAGCCCTTGAACGTGGCGTTTCTCGGGCCCGGGGGCACGTTCACCCATGCCTCGGTGCATAAACATTTCGGTAGTTCCGTGCAGGCCCTGCCGATGGGTACGATCGACGAGGTGTTCCGCGAAGTCGAAGCGGGGGCTTGCCATTACGGGGTCGTGCCGGTCGAGAATTCGATCGAAGGCGTGGTCAACCACACCTTGGACATGTTCGTCAATTCACCGCTCAAGATCTGCGGCGAGGTCGAGCTGCGCATTCACCATCATCTGCTGGGGAAGAATGTCACGCCACGAGAAATCACCCGCGTATTCGCTCACGAGCAGGCTCTGGCGCAGTGCCGCCGCTGGTTGAATAGCCACCTCGCGCACGCCGAAAGGGTGGCGTTTGCGAGCAATGCGGAGGCCGCGCGGCGCGCCGCCGGCGAGCCCGCGACGGCCGCGATCGCCGGGGATGCGGCGGCCACGATCTACGGCTTGGAACAGCCGACAACACGACGCGGTTTATCGTCATCGGCCACCAGTCGGTCCCGCCGAGCGGGGATGACAAGACCTCGCTGATTTTCTCGACGCCGAATCGGCCCGGCGCCCTCTATCACCTGCTCGCCTCGTTCGCCGAATACGGGATCAGCATGATGCGCATCGAATCGCGTCCCTCGCGCCACGGCATGTGGGAGTATTTTTTCTTTGTGGATATCGAAGGTCACCTGCGGGACGAGGTGGTCGCACAAGCCTTGAAGGCGCTCACGCAGCGCGCGGCCATGCTCAAGCTGCTTGGGTCCTATCCGCGGGCGGTACTCTGAGAGCAGCATTTGCCGTCCATGAAAAGCGATCGGCGGAGCCTCATCGATTTTTTTGCGCTGGCCGCGCCCGGCGTGCGCGCGCTCGATCCCTATCAACCTGGCAAGCCGCTCGCGGAGCTGGCGCGGGAGCATGGGATCACCGACGCGGCAAAGCTGGCCTCGAACGAAAACCCGCTCGGTCCGGGACCACGCGCCCGCGCCGCGATCAGGGCTGGGTGCGCGGACATCGGCCGCTATCCGGACGGCGGCGGTTATGCCTTGAAGAAGGCATTGGCTGCGCGCTTGGCGATCGGGAGCGATCGGATCACCTTGGGAAACGGCTCCAACGACGTCCTGGAGTTGGCGGCGCGCAGCTTCGTAACCTCTTCGCACCAGGTGATCTTTTCCCAACACGCCTTCGCGGTGTATGCGCTCGCCACCCAAGCCATCGGGGCCGAAGCGGTCGTGACGCCGGCCCGCGACTATGGGCACGACCTTCGGGCGATGCGAGCAGCGATCAATGCTCGGACGCGGCTAATTTTTATCGCCAATCCCAATAACCCGACAGGCACCTGGATCGACGAGCCGGGGCTGTTGGAATTTATCCAGTGCGTACCGCCGCGGGTAGTGATCGTTCTCGATGAAGCCTACTTTGAGTATGTGCAGGCGCCGGGTTATCCGAACGGCCTTCGGCTTATCGATCGGTTTCCGAACCTGGTCGTGACGCGCACGTTTTCCAAGATCCACGGACTTGCCGGCTTACGCGTGGGCTACGCGGTCTCGCATCCCCAGGTGGCGGAGTTGATGAACCGGGTGCGGCAGCCTTTCAACGTCAATAGCGTTGCGCTCGCCGCGGCGGAGGCCGCGCTCGCCGACGAGGAGCATGTGACTGCAAGCGTGGCGGTAAACAAAGCCGGGCTCGCTCAACTGACTCGGGCGTGTGAAGCATTGGGGCTCGGCTATATCCCTTCGGCCGCGAATTTTCTGTGCATCGAGCTCGGTTACCCCGCGCACGATCTCTATGAGGCCTTACTCAGGCGCGGCGTGATCGTGCGGCCGATCGCCAATTATGGCTTGCCAAACCACCTCCGGATCACAGTTGGAACGGAGCCGGAGAATACGCGTTTCATCGACGCACTGAGGAAGGTGCTGAATGAACGATCCTAAGGAAGCGCAGTAGCCATCGTGCCACCCTCAAGGATCGCCATTATCGGCGTGGGTCTCGTTGGCGGATCGCTCGCCCGCGCCTTGAAGCGCGCCGGAGAGCGCGTGAGGGGATACGACACGGATCCGTCGGC
Source organism: Chromatiales bacterium USCg_Taylor (assembly GCA_002007425.1). Classification (GTDB taxonomy): domain Bacteria; phylum Pseudomonadota; class Gammaproteobacteria; order JACCXJ01; family JACCXJ01; genus USCg-Taylor. Next base: position 5,719 of record MUGK01000190.1, read on the forward strand.
TTTGCGGCGCGCGTGCGAGCTCGGTGTCATCGATGAGCCGTGCGCCGATCTCTCGCGTGCGGTT
>MUGK01000020.1 GCA_002007425.1 Chromatiales bacterium USCg_Taylor
CACGGTGATATCCAGCGAAAAGCAAAAAACTCACTAAACCCTATGTCCGACGCCATTTCCCGCCGCTTACCCCCAGAATTTATGCAACTGGAAGGTTTATCATGCGCGTGTGCCTGGGCGGGCTCCTTGGGGTCATCGGCGGCATCATGTTATCTCTCGATGAGACGGAGCTCGAAACCTACAGTCTCTCGACCGTCGTCGTCGCCTTTCTCATGGGGTATAGCGTGGAGTTCGCCTTCACGCTGTTCGACCGCTTGATCGAGCGGGGAAAATCCCTGTTCACGCCCGAGGTGCGCTCATCCGAGACGCCAAACGCGGAAACACCGGTAACCAAGCCCTAGGCGCTTAGTCGCTTCTTTCGAGCCCGCCTTTCACTCCATACGGGGTCAGCAATATCTGCCATAGTTGCGATGCCCTGAGGTCGAATATCACCTTAGAACCCACTAGATAGAACTCCCACATCCTCTGGAATCGGAGAGGATACCGGTCCGAACCCTGAAGATATGCTTTCGAATGCCGGTTCCAAGCATCCAGCGTCTTGGCGTAACCGGGGCCGAAGTTATGCCAATCCTCCATCACCCACAGGCCCTCCATCGCCTTCCCCAACTGGGCAACCGAGGGCGTCATACCGTTTGTAAATATGTACTTGTCCACCCAGTCGTCAGGGCGTCTAACCGATACATTACCTCCTATGGTATGCAGGAGAAAGATGCCATCGTCCTTGGTAACATGCCGGACAGACTCGAAAAAGTCCGCATAGTTCTTGAATCCGACGTGCTCGAGCATGCCAACGGAGACCACGCGGTCATACGATCTCCGATGATACTTTCGAAGCTCACGGTAATCGTGCAGAAAAATGGAGTTGAGACCAAACTTCTCCTGCCCGAACCTTTGCTGCTCTCGCGATAACGTTACCCCGGTGACGTCAACGCTATAGCGATCGCTCATGTACTTCATCAATCCGCCGAATCCACAACCGACGTCCAAGACCTTTGCTCCCCTCTGCAAACGGAGCTTCCTGCAAATCAGGTCCATCTTGGCGAGTTGTGCGTCTTCCAAGGTCGTGGCATCCTTCCAGTAACCGCAGCTGTATTGCATGTGGGGATCCAGCATTGCTTCGTACAGATCATTACCGATATCGTAGTGCCTCTCGGCGGAGCGTCTGCTTTTCAGGATCGTCTGCATGTTGAGCAAGGTATGTTGTAGGCCCGACACGATGCTGACGTTCTGTGAGGTCGTAACCATCCGCAAACACCTTGTCAACATGCCTTCCAGGTCCTCGCAGCTCCAATCACCATCCATGTAACCTTCGCCGATCCCGAGGCTATAGTTCCATAAAACGCGCCGGTAGAACCTCCGATGATGCACGTGGATATCATAGGGCCTGTCCCCATTGATGCGCACATCAATGCCCTTCTTACCGCCGATATACTCAAGTATTCTTTTCACGGACGTTGGTACTAATAACTACGGTATACTGCGCGCGGGCATTAGGTACGTTTCTCTTATTGCCACCTTTCAAAAAAAAAAGCGAGGCCTCAAGCTACGGATTTCACCCAACAAACTCGCGCACGGGAGATCCTCGCTATGAAGCAGCGTAACTATCGTTCACACGATGTCAAGCAAGTGGAGTGGGCTTGTGGAACCCAGGTTGACGGGACTTGAACAGTTTCATGCTCAAGAACGATGCGATCCCGCGTGTTGGTTCCTGCTCGCCATGATCATCTGGATCGCGGCGATGAGCGGCAGCATTGCAGTTGACAGCGTTCTTACCGCACTCGCTCTTTCGATCGTTGGTGGCGTGGCGGGATCGCAATTGTTTGTCACCGCCCATGACGCTTGCCACGGAAGCTTCACATCAAGTCGCACGCTCAATGCGGTCATCGGCCGGTTGGCATTCGTACCCAGCGTTCACAGTTATTCGTTGTGGGCGTATTTCCACAACGGTCTGCACCACAACTTCACAAACCTCAGGGGGCTTGATTTTGTCTGGACGCCGCTCTCGCCCGATGAGTTCAGCCGGCTTTCGCTGCCGAGGCGATTGATGGAGTTCATATACCGGCACCCGACGGGCGGCGGATTCGGACTCTACTATGCGCTGGAGCTATGGCGTCGAAAGTTTGTGTGGCCCCCGAGTGGTGTGCCGAAGCGCGTCGTGCGTTCGGCCTATGCGGACGTAGCAACCGTGGTTATGACGTGGTTAGTTGTAGGGGGAACGACGGCATTTCTATGCGATGCGGGTGCTTGGAGCTTGCTGTCCAGGATGGCGCTCTTTGCCGCCGCCTCGCTCATGATCACGAGTTGGGCGATTGGTTTCGTGGTGTTCTTCAATCACACTCACCCGCGGGTTAAATGGTTTGAATCGGCGGAAGAATGGCGAACGGAGTTCTCGCAGGCGACCGGGGCCTGCCACGTCAGGTTTAGCGGGATCTGGTGGTACCTGTTGCCCAATGTCGTGATGAACCATACGCTCCACCACTTGGACACCCGCATCCCGGTGCGAAGCCTAGCGGCCGCCGAGAGGTATTTGGCATCCCGCACCGGCGTTCGACTGATATCTTGGCGGTGGACCCCGCTGCGCCATTACGCGATTGTGAAACAATGTGGCCTGTTTGATTATGCCCAAGGACGGTGGATCAGCCTCGATTGGGGCCGGGTGCTCCACAATCGCTAAGGCCACGCGACCGTGCCGCAGGTGAGCACCCTTTCGGAGCCGGTCCGTCATGCACGCTACGCTTAGAGGCTCTAACCCCGTAGTCGCCTCGTCGAATGCTCACGCCGCGGACGGCTTTTGATCCATGTGTGTAAATCAGAAAACCTCCCGAGGTACAGAGAGTGCGGACTCCGGGGCGGCCCGCAAGCCGCAAGTCGTGATCGTCGGAGCCGGATTCGGCGGACTGGCTGCGGCAAAGGCTCTAGCGGACGCTCCGGTCGCCGTCACAGTCGTGGACCGTCAGAACTACCATTTGTTTCAACCGCTGCTCTATCAGGTCGCCACCGCCGCCCTCTCTCCGGGCGATATCGCTTGGCCCATCCGCCGCCTGCTGCGACGTCAGCCGAACGCGCGGGTCTTGCTGGGCGAAGTGACCGTGGTCGATACGGCGCGGAAGGTGTTGCACATGGGCAAGCGATCGCTCCCCTATGATTATCTAGTGTTATCTACAGGAGTCCGGCACGACTACTTTGGCCGCGGAGACTGGGAGCGGTTTGCCCCCGGGCTCAAGCACCTCGACGATGCCACGGCGATCAGGCGGCGCATCCTTTCCGCTTTCGAACAGGCCGAGATGGAAACCGATGAGCGCGAGCGGAAACGCCTCCTGACCTTCGTTATCGTCGGCGCGGGACCGACGGGGGTGGAGCTGGCCGGGGCTATCGCGGAGCTGGCGCGCAAGGCGCTCTCGGCTGACTTCCGCCTTATCGATCCGCGCACAGCGCCCGCATCCTGCTCGTCGAGGCCGGCCCGCGCGTCCTGCCGGCCTTCCCCAAGGCCCTCTCGCAGTTCGCCCTGGCCTCGCTCGGGCGGCTCGGGGTGGAGGTACGCTTGAGCCAGCCGGTGACGGCTTGCGACGCGGGCGGCGTGTCGCTCGGCGATAGCCCGATCCCCGCGGCCACCATCCTGTGGGCGGCGGGAGTCGCAGCCGCACCGGCGGCGCACTGGCTGGGCGCCGAGCAGGATCGGGCCGGCCGCGTTATCGTGAAGCCCGACCTCTCCGTACCGGGCTTACCCAACGTATTTGTGATCGGCGACGCAGCCCTCGTGCTGGACCCCCATGGTAGGCCGGTACCCGGAATTGCTCCGGCCGCCAAGCAAGCGGGTGTCTATGTCGCGCGGCTGATCCAGGCGCGGATCGCGGGGCAGACCGCGCCTCCGGCGTTTCGCTATCGTAACCGGGGGAACCTCGCCACCGTCGGGCGCAAATCAGCGGTCATTGACTTCGGCTGGCTGCGCCTTAAAGGGAACCTTGCCTGGTGGATCTGGGGTCTCGCGCACATTTATTTTCTCATCAGCCTGCGCAACCGTCTGCTCGTCGCCCTGCAGTGGCTCTGGTCGTACCTGACCTTCGAACGCGGCACGCGCCTTATCACCGGATCCGATCGATGACACCAGGCCAGGGTTTATCACAACCTCTCATCCCTCCTCGCCCCGGTAAACACAACCGGCCGTGCAGGTCTCGCGGACCACGACTTTTGTAAGCTGCGAAAGGACGGGTTTCAGCCGTTGCCAGATCCAACGGGCTAGGTTCTCACTGGTCGGATTCTCCAGGCCTTCGATTTCGTTAAGACAGTGATGATCCAGCGTCTCGAAGAGCGGCTGGAATTTCTCTCCGACATCGGCGAAATCCATGACCCAACCGCTTTTCGGTTCCAGCGCGCCACGGACATGGATTGCGATTTGGAACGAGTGGCCATGTAGGCGGCGGCACTTGTGGCCTTCGGGGACGTTAGGAAGGCGGTGCGCGGCCTCGATCGAGAATTCCTTGAAGATCTCCATGATAGGTCATCCTACCGCTTTTTCGGTTGTCGTTGGAGGACGCCCTCGCATCGCTAGAGACTATCGGCGCCCATGTGTACATCCGCTTAAGGTGGTGCGTCTCTTAACGCCTGGCCCGCCTTAAACCGTTCGTACAGTTCAAACACCCGCGTCCACAGCGGTCCCGGTTCACCGCTGCCCACGGGATGCCCGTCCAAGACGGTCACCGGCAGGATCTCGCGGACCGAGCTCGTCAGCCAAATTTCCTCCGCACCCATCAGCTCGGCGCGCGGAACCTCGGTTTCCACGCAGGGGATCCCTGCCGCGGGCAATAGTTCCACCAGCACGTCGCGGGTGATCCCCGGCAGGAGCGCATGGCTTTTGGGCGGTGTTTTGACAATACCGCCCGCGGCGATGAACACGTTGCTGGCCGCTCCCTCGGTCAGCCGGCCGTCCCGCAGCAAGATGGCTTCATAGGCCCCGCCATCGGCGGCGCGCTGCCGCAGCATCACGTTCGCCAGCAGATCGATAGCCTTGATGTGGCAGTAGTGCCAGCGGATATCATCGCAGGTGATCGCGCTGACGGGCGCATGGCCGCGCTTGGGGTCGAGGCAGGTGCTCATCGCAAACACGGTCGGCGTGATGGGCTCGGGCAATACATGGTCGCGCTTGGCAGCCCCGCGGGTCACCTGAACATACAGGGATTGGTCGCCCCCCCCATTACGCTCGACGAGCGTATTCAATAGGCCCGCCCAATCGCACTCGCAGAGAGGCTGCGGGATGCGAATCGCCTCTAGGCTCTGCCGCAGCCGCGCGAGGTGCTGGTCCAAGCGAAATGTGCGTCCGTTGAATACCGGGATCACCTCATAGACGCCGTCACCGAAGATGAAGCCCCGGTCCAACACGGACACGCGCGCGCATTCGAGGGCGATGAATTCGCCGTTAAGATAGCAATCCGGCATCGCGGGAAACGACTACTGTATAAGCATCCAAACTTCGTCGACGAGGCGGTTATAGAGCGGCCCCTCGGGGACGGATCTCAGCAAAACCAGCGGTCTTTGCATAAGCTCCTTGCCGCCAAGATTGATCTTCAAGGTCCCGCCTCGTTGCCCTTTCGCCACCGGAGCAACGATACGCGGTTCGATATGTATCGCCGCCTTCAATTCCTTATGCCGCCGCCGCGGCAAGGTGATAAAAAGGTCTTCCACCAGGCCCACGTCGGCGGCTTGCGGTTCACCCTTCCACACGCGCACCTGGGCGAGCGCTTGATGGGCGGCGTACAGGCGATGGGTTTCGTAAAACCGGAATCCATAATTGAGTAATCCTTGGGTTGCGGCGCCGCGATTCTTTTCCGTTTTCGACCCCAGCACCACCGAAATTAGACGCATGCCGTCGCGCAGCGCGGAGGCCACCAAACAATACCCGGCGCCCTGCGTGTGCCCGGTCTTGAGGCCGTCCACGGACGCATCGCGCCACAGTAGTTTATTGCGGTTAGGTTGTTTAATGCCGTTAAAAGTGAATTCCTTGATCTTGGAAAGCGCGTAGACATCCGGATAATCCCGGACGAGCGCCCTGGACATGAGGGCGAGATCGCGCGCCGTCGCGTAGTGGTTTGGATCGGGAAGCCCCGAGGTGTTGGTAAAGTGAGTGTTTTTAAGACCGATACGCCGCGCGTGCTGGTTCATGAGCTCCGCGAAGACCTCTTCGGAACCGGAAATATGCTCGGCGAGCGCAACGCTCGCGTCGTTGCCCGATTGGATGACCACGCCCATTAACAGGTCCTTGACGGAAACCTGTTTGCCGACCTCGATAAACATCTTCGACCCGCCCGTGCGCCACGCCTGCTCACTGATGGTTACCGGATCCTCCAAGGCGACATTCCCTTCCTTCAGCTCGTGAGCGAGCGCGTACATGGTCATGATCTTGGTCAGGCTCGCGGGTTCCCAGCGCTGGTCAGGGTTGCCCTCGGCGAGGAGATCGCCACTGTGATAATCCATCAAAACGTGTGCCGCGGCGTCGATCCGCGGCGGAGGCGCCACCGGCGTCTCAATGGCATACGCAGAATTCGATAACACCGACAGTAGGACCAAGAGTGAATAGGTTTTCATGGTGGTTTGCAATGCTCTGGGCGCATACCTGAAAAGGCTGCTACCCGGAAACAGGGGATCAGTTGTCGATAAGGCGATGGTGCTGGACGCCGATTCGTGTAAGCCGTGCGGCGAGGCGGCTTGCGGCCGCCGTCGTTGCCAACGGACCGACGTGTACTAGGTAATAGGATTTGTCCTTGATGACGTCCGGCCGAATTTCAACGCTATTATCGAGCAGCGCTACGATATGGTTGCGCAGGCGCTCCGCGTTGCTCATGTCGGAAAAGGCGCCCACCTGCAAATAATACCCGAAGCGCTTGGGTGATCGATGGAGCGGCGACGGCGTCGCGGCACGGACCGCCGGCCGGCGGCCAGGCGCGATGGTCCGCAGCTCGACACGCGCCGTACCGGGTCCATGAACACCGAGCTTGACGGCCGCCGCAAAGGAAAGATCGATGACACGATCATCCTTGAACGGTCCCCGATCGTTGACCCTTACGATGGCCCGGCGGCCGTTCTGCAGATTGGTGACCTCGACGTAGGTCGGCAACGGCAAGACCCGATGCGCCGCCGTCATCTTATACATATCGTAGGTCTCTCCGCTCGAGGTGCGGCGCAGGTGGAAGTCGCGGCCATACCAAGAGGCGATCCCGCGTTCCGCGAATCCCGCGGCATTTTTCAACGGGCGATAACGCCGGCCAAAGACCTCGTAGAATTCGGGGTTACCGTAACGACTCAAGGGTTCGTCACGAACCGTCGGGCCGGGATCGGGAATTTTTGCTGTCGGGGAAGCGGGTCCTTGCCGCAAGGGCGCCGTGCCGCACCCCGTGGCTAGCAGGCCTAGGCAGAGTAGAAAAGCGTACCCATAGGTTAGATTTCGGCCGGCTTCAGTGGCTGGCGATGGGATCACGCGGATTAGCTTCACTGTTTTTATAGCCGTGCCTGACGGCCTCGGCTAGTTGAAATACGGCCATCGCGTATAAGGCGCTATGATTATAGCGCGTTATCACGAAGAAGTTTTTCAGCGCCCACCAAAATTCCCGGCCGGCGCCGGTGTCCAAGGCGACAAGAAATCCGAGAAGGTCATCGCCAATGAGTCTCTCCGGGACGATCCCCGCCTCCCGCATTGTTTTCAAGCTCGCACTGGGCTCCCTGCCTTGATACAAGAATGTATCATACCGCCGGCCGGTGACGCGGGCGGGCACCGCGATCGGCTTTCCCGCTTCCCAACCGTGGGCTTTTAAATAGTTTCCCACGCTGGCAATCGCATCGGCCGGATTTCCCCAAATGTCCGCGCGGCCGTCGTGATCGAAATCCACCGCGAAGCGGCGATAGCTACTGGGAATAAATTGAGGGATCCCCATGGCGCCGGCATAGGAGCCCTTAATCGATAGCGCATCCATGCCATGATCGCGGGTGAACAGCAGGAAGTTCTCGAGCTCGCTACGAAAGAACGCGGCGCGTGGCGGAAAGTGAAACGCCAGGGTACTGAGCGCGTCCACGACCACATGCGTGCCGGTATTCTTTCCGTAGGAGGTCTCGACCCCAATGATGCCGGCGATGATGTGAGGCGGTACCCCAAAAGCACGTTCCGCCCGTTCCAGGGCCGCGCAGTTACGGGCCCAGAAATCGACGCCTGCTTCGGTTCGCTCGGGCGTTACGAAGTTGGTGCGGTATTGATACCAAGGCTTGGACTCGGCGGGTTTCGCGATCGCGGCCAATACCACCGGCGCCAAGCGGACTTCACGGAACAAAGCATCGAGATCGCCGCGCGAAAAAGCGTGGCGTCCCACCATCTCATCGATAAATACCTTGACTGCATTGCGATCGAGATCGCTCGAAAACGACGGTCCGATGCACAAAATTGCGAGGCACACGGCCCCAATCAACGCCTTCAAACGTGCTCCTCAATTCGACAGTAGTCGTTTGTGGGTGTGAATAGACATCAGAATACCGAAACTCGCGAGCAGAGTCACGAGCGAGGTTCCTCCGTAGCTAATGAAAGGCAACGGGATGCCGACAACCGGCAATTGGCCGACCACCATACCCATGTTGACGAGGATATAAATAAACAGTGTGATCGTAAGGCTCCCGGCGAATAAGCGCACGAAGCTTTCTCGCGCCGCAAGGGCGATCGTGAATCCGCGCAGGATCACGAATAAATAAACGCTTAGAAGCAGTAACACACCCATTAATCCGAATTCCTCGCACAGCACGGCGAAAATAAAGTCGGTCGACCGTTCCGGCAAAAATTCCAAGTGGGATTGCGTGCCGTTTAACCAGCCCTTGCCGTACAACCCTCCGGAACCGACGGCAATCATGGATTGGATAATATGATAGCCCGACCCTAGCGGATCATTCTCCGGATCCAACAGAGTGAGCAAGCGCTGGCGCTGGTATTCATGCATGTAATACCAAAGAACCGGCGCGCCCGCCGCGGTCACGATCGTCCCAACGCCGAGCAAGCGCCAGTTTACGCCGGCTAAAAACAATACCGACAGACCGCTCGCCGCCACCAGCGTCGCGGTGCCGAGATCCGGTTGCTCGGCAATGAGAGCCGCTGGAATCATAACGATGCCGAGGGTCACGAGTGTGCAGCGAAAGCCCGGAGCCATTCCCGCGTTGCTCAAATACCAACAAACCATCATCGGCACCGCGATCTTCATTAGCTCCGAGGGTTGAAAACGGATGACGCCGAGATCGAGCCAGCGCTGAGCGCCGCGCCCCGTGCCGTGAAGCATCACCAAACCGAGCAGCGCCACGCCAATCGCATAGGACCAGGGTGCCCAGCGTCGGAACTGGGCCGGGGGAATCTGCGCCATGCCGACCATGATCCCAAGCCCGGCGGCCATCTTAACGCCTTGGCCGATGACAACTCCCATCTGTTGCCCGCCGGCGCTATAGAGCACCAGCAAACCCATCGCACACAAGATCAGCACCGCGGTAAGCAGAGGCGGATCGAGATGAAACCGACTAATGGCCGGGAGCAGGCTATCCGCCGCCAACTTGCCGCATCTCCGTCGTGTCGGCGCTAAGATACTGATCCAAGAGTCTGCGCGCGATCGGTGCCGCGGCCTCGCTGCCGCTGCCCCCGTGCTCGACCACGATCGCCAGCACGATAACTGGCGCTTCCACCGGGGCAAATGCTATGAATAGGGCGTGATCACGCAGATGCTCCGGTACGTTTTTGTTGTTGATCACCTGACCTTGCTTGATTCTGAACACCTGGGAAGTACCGGTCTTCCCCGCAAACCGAAACGGCGCATCCAGGCCGACCGTTCGGGCAGTGCCATCACTACCGTGAACCACCCGTTCCATGGATTGCACGATCTGTAGCCGGTCGGCGGCCCTGATGAAGGGCGCTTCGGCCTTGGCGGGGTCCTCCACCGGAGTGCTCGTCTGAGCTCGGCGGTCAACCGTGTGGCTCACGACGCGCGGTGTAACGCGGCGGCCGCCGTTAGCGAGCATCGCCGTGGCCGTTACGAGCTGCAAGGGTGTCGCCAACACGAATCCTTGCCCAATGCCGGTGATCAAGGTCTCCCCGGGGTACCAGGTAAGACGCCGCGACTTTCGTTTCCACGCTGGCGAGGGCAGAAGTCCGGATGCCTCACTCGGTAAATCGATTCCCGTAGGTTGTCCGAAGTTGAACCGGCTCAGATAGGCGTGCAAACGCTCGATTCCGAGATCGTGCGCCAGGCGGTAAAAATACACATCGCAGGATTGGGCGACGGCCCGCCCGAGATCGACATGCCCGTGACCGGTCTTTTTCCAACAGCGGTATTTGTGCCGTTGCCCGGCCAGGCTGAACCAACCGGGGCACCAGCTCGCCGTCGCGGGCGTTCTCAACCCTGAGTCCAGGCCGGCCAGCGCCACGAACGGTTTGATCGTGGAACCGGGTGGATACATTCCTTGAAGCGCGCGGTTGAAAAGCGGCCGATCCGGGGAATCACGCAATGCTTTGTACTCGTCGATGCCGATACCGCCGACGAATACATTCGGATCATGCACTGGGTTACTGACCAAGGCCAATACCGCCCCGGTTCGAGGATCGGCGGCCAGCACCGCACCCCGTTTCGCACCTAGCTCCTGCAAAGCCGCACGTTGCAGCCGGGTATCGATAGACAGGTGCAGGTCCCGACCCGGTTCTGACGGCACGCGCTTCAAAACCCTGATCACGCGCCCTTCGGCGTTCACCTCCACTTCTTGATAGCCCACGCGGCCGTGGAGCATCGCTTCATAGGATTTTTCTACGCCGGTCTTACCGATGTGGGTGGTCGCGCTGTAGTTGGAGGTGTCCAATTGCTTGGTCTCCGCCTCGTCGATCCGGCCCATGTAGCCGACGACGTGAGCCAGCTGGGCTCCACGCGGGTAGTAGCGGCTTAAACGCGCAACAATAGCCACGCCTGGGAAACGGTGACGATCGACGACAAAGCGCGCAACGTCCTCCTCGCCGACATTACTTACTAAGGGCACCCCTTCGAACCTGCGCTTTTTGCGCACGGACCGATAGAAGGTCTTGAGATCATCGTCGCCAATCGTCATCAACTCCCGCAGCTCACGCATGACCTTAGGGAGATCATGCGTCCTTTCCGGTACGATCTCGAGGCTGAAAGTAGGCCGGTTGTCGGCCAGCAGCACGCCCTCATGGCTGTATATAAGTCCACGTGCCGGAGCGACCGGCACGATCTTGAGCCGATTCTCTTGCGATAGCGTCTTATAGCGGTCGTGCTCGAATACCTGAAGCTTGATAAGCCTCCCGATGACCAGCAATAGCGACACGCCCATAATCACGAGCGAGGCGATGACGCGGTTACGAAAAATCCGAGTCTCGTTCGCCGAATCCGTAAGGACAAGTGGGTAAGGCACCTGTATACTAACTTACCGGAGCCCGCGGGTGAAACCAGTTAGACGATGCCGTGTTTGCGGCGCATATCGCGCAGCACCAGATAGAGCCATGGCCAGAACACCATGGTCGAGATGACGGGCAACCAGTGGATCGCATAGTTCGGGGTTAAGCCCATGATTCCTTGGACCCAGGATTTCAATAGCGCATTGGTTGCGACTAGCAGACCCACGCATAAGGACTGTTGAAACCATGAAAAGGCACGCAAGCGCCGGTGATTCGTCACGGTGAGGTAGGCGATGATCGCGAACCCGGCGGCGTGTTGCCCAAGCAGACTCCCCTCCAAGGCGTCGAGGACCAGCCCGATAACCCAAGCGGCGCCGATACCGACGCGGTCCGGCACGGCCATGCACCAATAGATCAACACCATGACCGTCCACGCGGGCCGCCACGCCACCGCCCAGTCAGGCAGGGGCATGAGCGTGAGTACGATCGCCGCCAGCAAGGTCACCGGAATAGCCCAAGCCGATCCGCCTTGTTCCGCCATCATTGAAACGCAATACTCTCTCTGGACGATGGATGGTCGGGGCTCTGGCGCCTGTCAGGCCAAAGCAAAAGGACCTCCCGCGCCTGTTCGACCTTCGCGCTTGCGACGGCCATGACCTTCGCGAAAGGTTCACCCGGATCAACGCTGATTACGGTCACCACGCCCACCGGGTAGCCGGCCGGAAAACGCCCATCAAGGCCCGAAGAGACGATTAAATCCCCGCGTTTCACATCGGCATTCAACGGTACGTGCGCGAGCTCCAGACCATCGGCTGAACCGCTGCCACTGGCGATGGCGCGCACGCCGCTGCGATTGATTTGCACCGGCAAGGCATGACTGATATCGGTGATCAGCAAGGCCGTGGATGAAATCGGATTCACATGGATGATCTGCCCCATGATGCCGTCCCCATCGATGATCGGTTGACCTTGATAGACGCCCTGCTGGCTGCCCTTGTCGAGCACGGCGGTTCGGCTGGGCGAGACCAGCTCCAAGGCGATTACATCGGCTACCAACACCCGCTCGCTCACCTCCAGCGACGATTCCAGCAGCTCCCGCAAGCGCATGTTTTCCGCTTCCAACGCCGCAAACCGCTGGGAACGTGTCTTAAGCATCAAGTTTTGCCTGCGCAGGCGCCGATTCTCGGCGATTAAGCTAGTTTGGGTTACGAGTGTTTTACGCACCCCGCGAACGATTTCCTGCGGAAGGTTTACAACGTACTGAAGCGGATACACCACGAGCGAGAGGGCCCCGCGTACGTTCTCCAGCTGCTCGCGCTGATGGTCGACGATCATCAAGCCGAGCGATGTCAGCAACAGCAGGCCAAGACGTAACCTGAGCAGCGGCCCGCGCCGAAATAGGGTCTTTTCCGCCACAATCCCTCCGTGCCGTGTTGACGCTTACTCTAACGATAAAACCTCGGGACCGAGCTCATCGATCAGTTCCAGTACGCGCCCACCACCGCGCGCGACGCAGGTGAGCGGGTCCTCGGCAATCACCACCGGGATGCCGGTTTCTTCTTTCAGCAACCGATCGAAGTCCCGGAGCAAGGCGCCTCCACCGGTTAGCACCATGCCCCGCTCCGAGACGTCCGAGGCGAGCTCCGGCGGTGTCTTTTCCAGGGATGTCTTCACGGCGCTTACGATTCCTGACAAGGGCTCCTGCAAGGCCTCCAAGATCTCGTTGCTGTTCAGGGTGAAGCTGCGGGGCAGCCCTTCGGCAAGATTCCTACCCCGTACCTCCATTTCCCTCACCTCATCGCCGGGATAGGCGCAACCTATCGTGTGCTTGATGCGCTCGGCGGTCGCATCCCCAATCAGGGTCCCGTAGTTACGACGCACATAATTGATGATCGCGTCGTCCAATCGATCGCCGCCGATACGCACGGAATCTGCAAATACAATGCCGTTAAGGGATATAATCGCAACCTCGGAGGTGCCACCGCCGATATCCAAGACCATGGAACCGCTGGCATCGCTGACCGGCAACCCGGCGCCGATGGCCGCGGCCAAAGGCTCTTCCAGCAGGTAGACATCGCGCGCGCCCGCTCCGGCGGCTGATTCGCGGATGGCCCGCCGCTCCACCTGTGTCGATCCGCAGGGTACACACACCACGACCCGCGGGCTTGGTTTCAAGAAGCGATTTCCATGGACCTTATGCATAAAGTGCTGCAGCATTTTTTCGGTGATGGTAAAATCCGCGATGACCCCATCCTTGAGCGGACGCGTCGCGGTGATATTGCCCGGCGTGCGCCCCAACATGCGCTTGGCCTCGGTGCCGACGGCTGCGATACTCTTTTGGTTGGAATGATTCGAGTTCTGCCGAATGGCCACGACCGAGGGCTCGTTCAGAACGACGCCCTTTCCGCGCATGTAGATGAGCGTATTTGCCGTCCCCAGATCGATGGATAGGTCGTTCGAAAAAAATCCGCGCAATCGGCTAAGCATACCAGACGCAACTCGCGAATGCGGGCGGCGAAAACCGGCCCGGTGCGATTAAGATCCACGCACTAAACGTTTTCCCAGTCAACGTATGTGTCACTGTAGCAGTCGCCAAGGTTTCGAGCAAGCTTGTGGCTGTGGTAAATTTGGGATCCCGGACCCGCATGGCGAGCTAAAATGACCCTGGAAAAAACGGACGTGGAGAGAATCGCGTGGTTGGCGCGGTTAAAGCTGAGTGACAACGACATTCCCGAGGTTGCGCGGCAGCTTTCCAGTATCCTGGCCTTGGTCGAACAAATGAACACCGTGGATACAGTCAGCGTCGCACCGCTCGCCCATCCTCTGGAGCTGAGCCTGAAACTCCGCGACGACGTGGTCACGGAAGGAAATCAGAGAGAGACGTTTCAAGCGCTTGCCTCACACGTGGAGGCGGGGCTTTATTGTGTCCCGAAGGTGATAGATACCTAGTCGCCGGATGCATAAAAATTCCCTAATCCAATTGTCGCGGGCCCTCGATCGGCGCGAGATCTCGAGTGTTGAGCTGACCGAGATCTACCTCGATCGCATCGCGCGCATGGACGGGAAATACAATAGCTTCATCACGGTCACCGCGGAGCTCGCGCGCGCTCAAGCCAGGGAGGCCGATCAACGGCGACAGGCGGGTAACAATGGACCGCTCACGGGCATCCCGATCGCGCACAAAGACATTTTTTGTACGCGCGGCGTCAAGACCTCCTGCGGCTCGCGAATGCTGGACAACTTTATCGCTCCCTACGATGCAACGGTCGTCGAAAAGCTCCGGCGGGCCGGTATGGTGATGCTCGGCAAGACCAATATGGATGAATTCGCCATGGGATCGTCCACCGAGACCAGTTTTTACGGACCCGTGCGCAACCCTTGGGACCTCGAGCGCGTGCCGGGGGGCTCGTCCGGCGGCTCCGCATGCGTCGTGGCGGCCCGCTTGGCGCCCGCCGCCACCGGCACCGACACCGGCGGGTCTATTCGCCAACCCGCGGCCCTCTGCGGTCTTACCGGCATTAAGCCCACTTATGGGACCGTGTCCCGCTATGGGATGATCGCCTATGCATCGAGCCTCGATCAAGGCGGACCGATCGCCCGTTCCGCAGAGGATGCGGCGCTATTGCTCACCGCCATGGCAGGCTTCGATGCGCGGGATTCGACCTCCGCCGAGCGCCCGGCCGAAGACTACTCGACACACCTCGAGGACTCGATCGAGGGACTCCGAATCGGGCTCCCGCGCGAATTCTTCGGAGAAGGGCTAGACTCCCAAATCGGCGCCGTGATCGAATCCGCAGTTAAACAATTTGAACGCCTGGGGGCGGTCGTTGCCGAGATTTCACTCCCCAATACCCGCCTGTCCATCCCGGCGTACTATGTGGTTGCGCCGGCCGAATGCTCTTCCAACCTCGCCCGTTTCGATGGCGTACGTTACGGCTACCGTTGCGATGATGCGGCGGATATCAACGATCTCTTTTCCCGCTCCCGCGGGGAGGGGTTCGGCGCCGAGGTCAAGCGGCGCATCATGATCGGAACCTATGCTCTCTCGGCCGGTTACTACGATGCTTACTACCTCAAGGCGCAGCGGATCCGGCGACTCATCCGCGATGACTTTCACCGGGCCTTCGCGGAGGCCGATGTGATCCTCTGCCCGACCTCGCCGACCGTCGCCTTCAAGCTCGGTGAAAAGACCGACGATCCGGTCACGATGTATCTCTCCGACATCTATACGATTTCGATCAATCTGGCGGGATTACCGGCCCTCTCGCTGCCAGCGGGCTTTGTCGGGCGTCTTCCCGTGGGATTACAGCTCATCGGCGATCACTTCGGCGAAGCCCGGTTATTAAACGCGGCCCACCGCTACCAGCAGGCGACAGACTGGCACCTGCGTGCGCCCGAAGGGTGCGGTTGAAATGGATTGGGAACCGGTTATCGGACTCGAAATTCACGCGCAGCTCGCGACAAGGAGCAAGATCTTTTCCGGGGCTGCCACCGCGTACGGCGCCCTTCCGAATACGCAGGCCTGCGGCGTCGATCTGGGGCTGCCCGGGGTGCTGCCGGTGCTCAATAAAGAAGCCGTGAGGATGGCGGTGAAGTTCGGACTCGCGATCCATGCGGACATCAGCCGGCGATCGGTATTCGCCCGCAAGAACTATTTCTACCCCGATCTCCCCAAAGGCTATCAGATCAGCCAGTATGAGATCCCCATCGTTGGACGGGGATCGATCGAGATCGAGGGCGAAAATGGCGCCGTTATGCGCATTGGCATCACGCGGGCGCATCTCGAAGAGGATGCGGGAAAATCGCTGCATGAAGCCGTTCACGGAATGTCGGGCATCGACTTGAACCGGGCGGGAACGCCGCTGCTTGAAATCGTCTCGGAGCCGGAGCTACGTTCGGCCAAGCAAGCCGTCGCCTACATGAAAAAGATCCATAGCTTAGTCCGGTATCTCGAAATCTGCGATGGAAACATGCAGGAAGGCTCGTTCCGCTGTGACGCCAACGTCTCGGTCCGCCCGCGAGGACAAACCAAGTTCGGGACTCGGGCCGAAATTAAAAACCTGAACTCGTTTCGGTTTGTCGAGCGGGCCATCAATTACGAGATCCAACGGCAGATCGACTTGCTTGGATCCGGCGGGCGGGTCGTCCAGGAGACCAGGCTCTACGATGCCGAACGCGGCGAGACCCGTTCGATGCGCTTAAAAGAAGAGGCCAACGATTATCGGTATTTTCCCGATCCCGATCTCTTACCCTTGGAGCTCAGCGAAGAATTCATCGCCGGGGTCGAGGCCACGCTACCCGAGCTGCCCGATGCCAAGAAACACCGGTTCATGGCGGAGTTCGGGTTGTCCGCCTATGACGCAGCGCTGCTGACGGCGAACCGGGAGACCGCGGACTATTTCGAGGCCACCGTTACGGCCTCCGGCGGTCAGGCCAAGCTATCCGCCAACTGGGTAATGGGCGAAGTGATGGCCGCGCTTAACCGTGAGAGCAAAGACATCACCCAAAGCCCCATCAGCCCGACGCTGCTCGGGGGCTTGGTCCGGCGGATTGCCGACAACACGATCGTTCGAAGCAATGTGGAACGGCGCAGGCGATGCCGACACTATCATCGGTACGAAAGGCCTTAAGCAAGTCACCGATACGGCCGCGATTGCGGCGATGATCGAGGAAGTACTGCAAGGGAATCCGTCGCAAGTCAGTCAATACCGCCAAGGCAAAGAGCAATTGCTGGCCTTCTTCGTCGGGCAGGCCATGAAGAAATCCAAGGGCAAAGCCAACCCGCAGCAGATCAATGCGATCCTCAAACAGAAGCTAGAAAATCCCTGAACCGCCGGTGGTTGTTACGTTGGTACCTGAGCTTATTGACAGGTTCAGAAAACTAGTAGTCAGTCAACTTGATTCTGATAGATACTCCTTCCCCCTGCCAGGGGGAAGGTTGGGATGGGGGTTGAGAGCTTGGGAAATGCTCGGCGCCCCACCCCACCCTCGCCCTCCCCCTACCAGGAGGAGGGAATGAACTGCGTATTCCATGAGTATCAGACTTACTAGGGCGGCGCACCCGCCCTACCCTCGTCCCGGACTCCGCGTAAGCTCCTGCAACGTTGCTAGCCACCTCGCCCAATCCGTCACAAGCCGCGATTCCGATCGGGAAGCCTCGGCTCCGAAGACATCCACCTGTCCAGAAGAGTGCACGATCCATGCTTCTTGCGCACCTGCATCGAGATACAGTTGCACACGCTCTTGAAGCTCGCCATAGGTGTTCGAGGGCGACATCACTTCGATACAGAGCTCAGGCGCTTCTTGGAACGCAGCCGCCCATTCCTCCCATATGCGAACGTGGCGAGCGAGGAACGCCGTCGAACACCACACCACATCCGCGACCCGCAGACCCCCCGAGGTTACAATTGCACATTCGGTGAACGCCTTACTGCCAAGTCGGTCCTCAAGCAACCTCACCAAGCTCGAGGCGATACTCATGTGACGGGGACTTGCAGGCGGTGTCATTTCGATATGCCCCCATTTGTTGAGCTCAATCCGATACGGCAGATTGCGGAGTGTGGGATCTTCCAATACCCCCGCCCAACGTAGTACGAGCTCGGCGGGAGCAAAGGCTTTGCGTGCAGCGGGTGAGACCACGGACATTAGGCTAATCTCTCAAGGTGTAGGACTCTTCATATTAGCACCCCGCCTCGATCCGTGCATGCCTCCCCGTTTTTATTCATGTCGTAGAAAAGGGGTGGATTAGCAGTTTTTTTGGCTCGCGTTAACCCGCCACGCGGCTAACCCCGGCGGGTTTATGCGCGTTAGGGATGGGATAACTTTTCCGAGGTGTTGGTAGGCCATACGCCTAACGCCGCGTTGAGCCGCGCGGAGCACGGACACAAAAGGAACGGTGCGCTGTCTCACCGCGTCGGCCTCGAAAGCGAAGTTAAGTTTCACGCATGCGTCCATTCATGACAGACGCTATACCGTGTAGCGAAGTGCGGCTCTTGGAAAATGGACGCTTCGACCAACTCAATGAGTAGCTCGGGCCATCGCTGCTTGATGCAAACGAAGAGATCTCGTCGCTTTGCAATACTTCTGTCAGTGTCTCCGGCGCGGAGCAGAACGAAAGAATCGATGAATCTCTTTGGGGATACGACATAGGCCAAAGCGGGCTCTGGGGACGAAAAATATATGTCATCTGGTGAAGGGTCATACTCGAAACGGGAAAGACCGTCGTAAGACTTGTAAGACGCTCAAAATCGAGCCTGCCCAGAAACTCATCAGTGTTTATCTCAGAAACCACAAGAACGCGTTCGGGCGCAAAGAATGCCAACGAAGGCAACTCATCTATATAGAACACAGTTCCTTGAACCCTGCGCGTTTCGCAAAATGCCTTTGCGGAGTCGAGGGTCGAGTGTATACAACCCGGAGAGTAACGCGTTATCCAAGTGCTCCACCAAGCGTTTCTTCCGGTGGTGACATAAAAAACCTTGACGACCTTGACCGCGCGCGCCATGAAGCGAAGGTCCGCCGGCTTAGCGTTTGATGCTGTGATGAGCTGCATGTAAAACCTAACGAGCGGTAAGACGAGCTACCTAATATCGAATGCCGGCAGCCCATACGAAGCATCCTTGTTATGGACGGCTGGGTACAGCTGCGAAGCGCGGATTTCAAAGGCGGGTAACCCGTAGGCACAGCGTTTGTTGTGCACGGTTGGATAGAGCTTAGAGCCACGTATCTCAAATGCGGGTAGCCCGAATGAATCGTGCTGGTTATGCACGGTGGGATAAAGCTGGGTGCCTCGGATCTCGTATGCGGGCAAGCCGTACGAGGCTCCTTTGTTTTGCACGGTCGGATACAAAGCGCTCATGACCTGTTCCTCAACGCAGTTTTTCTGCTATGCCCAACCAATGATTAGATGTTTTCTGGATATTATCCTACGAATGGATATCACACCGTTGGTATCGTGACAATAAGGCCTTGTTTCGACAACCATTGTTTGTCTGTATATCATGCCTATTTACAAGGTAGCCCGGCTAGCACGCCGTCATTTGCTGACCCTCAAGTGGCTGACCCTCAAGCAGGAGAATAGCTTATTGGATTCTTAAGACTACGAATGTCGGCTTTTTCGTAAAGGCGACCGGCCGCTTCTGGCCTCTAGCCGAAAGTCAAGCTGAGACACTACCATCCGTCGCTGGTTCTTACGTTGATTCCTCGAAGCTTATTGGCAGGCCCACGCACAGGTCCAGCACCCTATCGGCGCGCCCCTGGTTGACGGCGATCTCGGCGAGCCCGTTCGAGTTTTCGTACCACATGGGATGTCCCACAGGAACGTCACTGAATGTTGTGGCCTTGGGCACGCTTTGTCCCGCGATTGTGATGGCGGCCTGCGGCGATACGACCGAGGCGCGCACACCGGTCATCGCGTTCCCGAAGTGGTCGAGGTAGACGATCTCATGGAGATCATCGGGCCACGCCGCATAATCGCTTAGCTCCAGCGGCTCGCATTGGGGAAATTGACCGCGGGTGAGGGCGGCGGCAACGGGCGCGTAGAGATCGCGGCCGTGAAACGTCGACGAGATCACCTCGGGGCGCCAAGTGATTGTCCAGGCACGGCCAGGTCCCCCATGCTTCATCACCGCATTAAAGATGCCGTTGCCGGGACCGACAAACCATTGTTCGCCGACTTGCACGACAATCGGTGCGTGCAGGTGGCTTCCGACACCGGGATCCACGACGCATAAAAACACACTGTTCTTCGGGAATCCGTGCCGATAGGCCGCGAGCAGATAGGCCGTGGCGCGAGGATCGTAAGTGGGCGCATTGGCGAAGAGGTTGACGACCTGGACCCCAGGCGCAGATTGATACAGCACGGAGATAACCTGACCGAGATACGGCCCTTCCATCGCGTAATCCGTCACCAACACGATCATGACAGTCGATTGTCGAGAGGCGTAGCCTCGCTGCCACCTCCACTCACGCCCAGGGCTGCAGATTGCGGCGCTCGCCGGCGTCTCGCGGCCGCGGCGGCGTGGAGCGGATCAGGAAGTCTTCGCGTCCTTCGTAGCGTCGGCGCCGGTCGCCTCTTGCGGTAAGGGCCGATCGACGAGCTCGACCAAGGCCATGGGAGCGCGGTCACCGTTACGGAAACCGCACTTAAGGATCCGTAAATAACCACCGGGCCTCTCCCGATAACGCGGTCCGAGATCGCTAAAAAGCTTCGCGACCACCTGTTTGTCCCGCAAGCGGGCAAACGCTAACCGGCGTTTCGCCATCGTGTCTTGTTTGGCAAGCGTAATCAGCGGCTCTGCGGTGCGGCGCAGTTCCTTGGCCTTGGGAACGGAGGTCTTGATAACCTCGTGCCGAAACAGCGACACCGCCATGTTCCTGAGCATCGCCTTGCGATGGCTGCTATTGCGGCTAAGCTGCCTGCCGATGTTGAGATGTCGCATTCCTTAACTTCCTTCGGCTCCCGCCCCTTCAGCTCCGGCCGAGACTTTTTGCAAGCCCGGCGGCGGCCAATTAGCGAGCCGCATGCCGAGCGACAGGCCCCGTGTGGCTAACACATCCTTGATCTCGGTGAGTGATTTTTTCCCTAGATTCGGTGTCTTGAGCAACTCCACCTCGGTACGCTGGATGAGATCGCCGATATAGTAGATGTTCTCCGCTTTCAGGCAGTTCGCCGAGCGCACCGTCAATTCCAGATCGTCGATGGAGCGCAGCAAAATCGGGTCGATCTCCACATCCCTCGTTCCCTGCGGCGTCGGCTGCTCGCCGCCGCTGAGATCGACGAAGATGGATAACTGCTCCTGTAAAATGCCGGCCGCCCTGCGGACAGCGGTCTCGGGATCCACGGTGCCGTTGGTTTCAATCTCCATGACCAATTTATCCAGGTCGGTGCGTTGCTCGACGCGGGCATTTTGAACCTCGTACGCAACCCGGCGAATAGGGCTAAACGAGGCGTCCACCTTCAAGCGGCCGATCGCATGCTCTTCCTCCTCGGCGTTCATCCGGGTATTCGCCGGGACATAACCTCGCCCGCGCGTGACCCGCAGCGTTAGATGGAGCTCCCCGACCTCCATCAAGGTCGCGAGATGATGTTCCGGATTGACGATCTCGACATCATGGTCTAGGGATATATCGCGCGCCAGCACATCGCCGCGGCCCTTCTTGTTGAGCGTCAACATCGCCTCGTCACGGGCGTGCATGCGTATCGCGAGGCCTTTGAGATTCAACAAGATGTCCGTGACATCCTCTTGGACGCCGGGAATCGTCGTGTATTCGTGCAAAACGTTTTCGATCGTGACTTCCGTGACGGCACAGCCCGGAAGCGATGACAGCAAGACGCGCCGCAAGGCGTTTCCCAGGGTGTGCCCGAAGCCCCGGTCCAAGGGCTCCAATATCATGCGCGCACAGCGGCTGCTCACCGCTTGGACGTCGATCTGGCGTGGCTTTAATAGACTGACAGTATTTGCCAACATGCGAACTGGTCCCTCTCGGCTACTTCGAATAAAGCGCCACTACGAGCGATTCGTTGATATCCGGCGGCAGCTCGCCGCGATCCGGAACGGTTTTAAATATGCCTTCCATTTTCTTGGGATCGACCTCGACCCACTCTGGGAATCCGTACTGTTCGGAGAGGGTCAATGCGTCCTGGATCCTAACCTGAGTCCGACCCTTCGGCGAGACGCTGATCACGTCATTGGCTCGCACTTCATAGGATGAGATGTTGGTCGCCTTGCCGTTAACCCATATAGCCTTGTGACTCACCAACTGCCGCGCCTCAGCCCGCGTCACCCCAAACCCCATACGGTAGACGACATTGTCCAGACGGGACTCCAGTAGCTTGAGAAGGTTTTCGCCTGTTGATCCCTTGCGGCGAGCGGCCTCCTGATAGACTTTGCGAAACTGACGTTCCAACACCCCGTACATGATGCGCAGCTTCTGCTTCTCTCTAAGTTGCAGCGCGTAGTCCGATATGCGGCGCTGGCGACTCTCCCCATGCTGGCCCGGGGGTTTGTCTAAGTGACACTTGGTCTCGAGCGGCCGGGCGCGGCTCTTGAGCGCGAGATCGACTCCTTGACGCCGGCTTAAGCGGCACGTCGGTCCGAGGTATCTGGCCATAGTCTCTCTCGTCTATACGCGGCGCCGCTTCGGCGGGCGGCATCCGTTGTGAGGAATGGGTGTGACATCAGTGATGTTGGTGATCTTGAACCCGGCCGCATTGAGCGCGCGCACCGCCGATTCCCGGCCCGGCCCAGGTCCCTTGACGTAGACCTCGAGCGTCTCGACACCGAATTCTTTCACCGCGGTCCCGACCTTCTCGGCCGCGACTTGCGCCGCGAACGGCGTGCTTTTCCGCGAGCCCCGGAAACCGCTGGCGCCGGACGTGGACCAGCCGAGCGTATTGCCTTGTTTGTCGGTGATCGTAATGATCGTGTTGTTAAAAGAGGCATGGATATGGACCACCCCATCAACCACGATCTTCTTCGCCCGTTTGTGCGGACGTGCAGGCTTGTTGGCCACGCTTATTTTCTGATCGCCTTGCGGGGTCCTTTTCGCGTTCGGGCATTGGTGCGCGTCCGCTGCCCGCGTACCGGCAAACCTCGGCGATGCCGCAGTCCACGGTAGCAGCCTAGGTCCATCAAGCGCTTGATGTTCATCGATACCTCGCGCCGGAGATCGCCTTCGACAGGGTACTTGGCTATTTCGGCGCGCAGCGCATCCAATTGTTCCTCACTCAATTCCTTTACCTTGGCCGCCGGCGGCACGCGAGCCGCTCGGCAAATTTCGACCGCGCGATTATGCCCGATCCCGTAGACATGGGTAAGCGCGACGCTCGTATGTTTCTGTACAGGTATGTTGACGCCGGCTACGCGGGCCATCGGGAGCACCTCTTAATCATCTTGATCATAGTGACACCTTGGCGCACTTAACCCTGCCTTTGCTTATGCCGCTTTTCGGTGCAGATGACACGCACGACCCCTCGGCGCCGCACAATCCTGCAACTTCGGCAAACCTTTTTTACAGACGTCCTAACTTTCATAATTTTTCTCTACCGCCGGCCATAGCCCTTGAGATTCGCCTTCTTCATCAAACCTTCATACTGGTGGGACATCAAATGAGACTGCACTTGGGCCATGAAGTCCATCACCACAACGACGATGATGAGTAAGGAGGTCCCTCCGAAATAGAAAGGCACATTGAACTTCAGGATCAAAAACTCCGGAAGCAAACAGACGAGCGTCACGTAGGCGGCGCCGGCCAAGGTCAAGCGCGTCATCACCCCGTCGATATAACGCGCGGTCTGATCGCCCGGCCGAATACCCGGGACCAGGGCGCCCGACTTCTTTAGGTTTTCCGCCGTCTCCTTGGGATTGAACACCAGCGCGGTGTAAAAAAAGCAGAAAAATATGATCCCGCCCGTGTACAGGATGACGTACAGCGGCTGACCCGGCGAGATGGCGTTAGCAACGTCCGCCAACCACCCCATCCCCTGCGTGCTCCCGAACCAGCTTCCGAGCGTCGATGGAAATAGGATCAAACTCGACGCGAATATGGGAGGAATGACGCCCGACATATTGAGCTTCAGCGGTAAATGGCTGGTTTGCCCGCCGTAGGTGCGCCGCCCGACTTGCCGTTTGGCGTAGTTGACGGTGATGCGGCGCTGGCCGCGTTCGACGTAGACCACGACCGCCGTCACCGCGAGAACCAGACAGAACAGTAGAACTAAGGTGATGTAGTGGAGCTCGCCGATACGGGCAAGCTCAAGCGAACCCCCGACCGCACTCGGCAACCCGGCGACGATACCTGCGAAAATGATCATTGAAATCCCATTCCCGATCCCGCGTTCGGTGATCTGCTCACCGAGCCACATGAGGAACAGGGTCCCGGTCACCAGCGTCGTGACCGCGGTGACGCGAAAGCCAATGCCCGGGTTGAGCACCAAGGCCTGCGACGCCGCCTGCTGACCCTCGATGGCGATGGCCATCCCCAGGGCTTGAAAGATCGCCAAACCAACGGTGCCGTAGCGCGTGTACTGTGTTAGTTTACGCCGGCCGGATTCGCCTTCCTTCTTCAACTGTTCGAGCGTCGGATGGACGGCCGTCAGCAACTGCACGATGATGGAGGCCGAGATATAGGGCATGATCCCGAGGGCGACGATCGAAAACCGTTCCAGCGCGCCTCCCGAGAACATGTTAAACATGTCCAGGATCGTGCCGCGCTGCTCATCGAAGAGCTGCGCCAAGGCGATCGGGTTGATGCCCGGGACCGGAATGTGCGTGGTGATCCGAAAGACGATCAAGGCGCCCAAGAGAAAAAATGCCCGTTGCCGCAGCTCGCTGAGCTGACCGAGGCCGCCGAGCGCGCCGGTTCCTAGAGATCGGGTGACCGCCATCAGTCCTCGATTTTGCCGCCCTGGGCTTCAATGATCGCGCGCGCGCCCTTCGTCACCGCAAGACCCTTGAGCTTCAGCGCCTTATCCAGCGTTCCGGTCGCAATGACCTTCGCACGCTTCACTTGCCCGGCGACGAGCTTCGCGGCTTTGAGCGCGGCTAAATCGATGAAGTCCGCATCGACGCGGACAAGATCGCCCAAGCGCACCTCGGACACGTAGCGCGCGCTTCGGGATGCGAATCCGAATTTCGGTAGGCGCCGCTGCAAGGGCATTTGCCCGCCTTCGAACCCGCGCTTATGGTACCCGCCCGCGCGGGCGTGCTGCCCTTTATGCCCACGCCCGGCCGTCTTTCCCAAACCCGAACCCATCCCCCGGCCGAGCCTTCGGCGCTCCCGCTTGGAACCCCGCGCCGGCTTCAATGTATTAAATCTCATCTCAAGTTTCTTCCACCGCTAAGAGGTAGGATACCTTCGTTATCATGCCGCGGATGGCGGGCGTATCATTCACGACGGTGCTGTGTCCGATGCGCCGTAGCCCCAAGCCTCGCACACACGCTTGATGAGCCGCTAAGCGCCCAATCACACTCCGCACCAGAGTCACTTTCAAGCGCCCTTGCGATTTAGGCGTCGTCATGGATCTCCTCAACCGTCTTGCCACGCTTGGACGCATACCAGGCGGGATCACGGATGCCGGACAGGCCCTTGATGGTCGCCCTGACCACATTGACCTTGTTGGTCGTACCAATGCACTTGGCGACGACATTCTTCACTCCCGCCACCTCGAATACGGCCCGCATGGCGCCGCCCGCGATGATGCCCGTACCCTCGGGCGCCGGAAGAATAAGGACCTTGGCCGCGCCGTGGCGTGCGGTGACGGGGTATTGAACCGTGCTACTGTCCCGCAAGGAAATTGAGCACATACTTCTTCTAGCCTTCTCCATTGCTTTTTGGATCGCCACAGGAACCTCACGCGCCTTGCCGCGCCCGAAACCGACCCTTCCGGCGCCGTCACCGACCACCGTTAGGGCCGAAAAACCGAAGATGCGCCCTCCTTTAACGACCTTGGCCACGCGATTTACGTGCACGAGTTTCTCCAAAAAACCTTCGCTCGATTCGCTTAAGCTTTCTAACGCCATGCCCGCCACACCTAAAATTGGAGGCCCGATTCGCGCACCGCATTGGCCAGCGCCTTGATCCGGCCATGGTACTTGAATCCCGATCGGTCAAATGCAACCCGCTCGAGGCCTGCCGATTTGGCGCGATCACCGACGGCTTTACCCACCATCACCGCGGCCTTTATGTTGCCGCCGTAGCCGATCTCCGCGCGTAGCGCCTTATCCAAGCTGGAAGCGCTGGCGACGACCCGAGCCCCGACCGGTGCTATGACCTGGGCGTAGATATGCCGCGGCGTTTTATGGACGCTTAGCCGATGCAGCCCCAGTTCTTTTATCTTCGCGCGAGTACGGCGGGCGCGTCTGAGCCGGGTCGTTTTTTTGTCCACCAAGTCCTTACCTCGCTACGCTTTCTTTGCTTCCTTACGCCTGATCACTTCGCCAGCGTACCGGATCCCCTTCCCCTTGTAAGGTTCCGGCGGCCGATACCTGCGAATATTCGCCGCGATCTGCCCCACCTGCTGTTTATTCGCCCCTTTTACCACGATTTCCGTCGTACTTGGGGTCTGGATCGTGATGCCTTCGGGAATGTCGAAGTGAATCGGGTGAGAATAGCCGAGCGTGAGGTTCAATACCCTGCCCTGCACTTGGGCGCGATAGCCCACCCCGGTGATCTCCAGTTTTTTCTGGAACCCCGTGGCGACACCTTCGAGCATATTGGCTAACAACGCCCGCGTCGTGCCCGCGAACATGCGGCCGGCCTTGGAGCCATCCTTGGGTGACACGCACAACCTCTGGTCTTTGTTGATGATCTCCACCAAGCTTGAAAAGTCCCGTGACATCGTACCTTGAGAACCTTTCAGAATCACGGTCTGGTCCGTCACGGTGGCCTCGACCTCCTTCGGGAGCAGTATCGGAATTTTCGCGACTCTAGACATGGCTACCCTCAGACGATGTAGCCCAGCACTTCGCCACCGATGCCGCGCTGGCGCGCGTCGCGGTCGGACATGAGACCCTGCGAGGTGCTCACGATGGCGATCCCTAGACCGCCGCTGACTTTTGGGATAGCGTTTTGCGCGCGGTAGATACGCAGGCCAGGGCGGCTGGCGCGCTCGATTTTCTCGATCACGGGCCGTCCTTCGAAATACTTGAGCGTCACTGCAAGCGCCGGCTTTCCATCGCGCTCCTGCCCGGAATAGTCCTCGATATAACCCTCGCGCTTGAGGACCTCGGCAAGTGCGCTTTTTTGCTTGGAACCCGGCAGGACAATACAACGCTTGCCCGCCGCTTGTCCATTGCGGAGCTGGGTGAACATGTCCGCAATCGGATCTTGCATGGTCATACGTTTAGCGTACCTTCCATAAACGATAATAGCAGGCCGTGACGGCGCGCATGGTTACCAACTTGCCTTGACCAATCCCGGGACGTCGCCGTTCATTGCGGCCAGGCGCAGCTTGTTGCGCGATAGGCCGAACTTGCGGTAAAAACCGCGCGGTCGCCCCGTAGCCCGACATCGACTGCGCAGCCGTACCGGACTCGAGTCTCGAGGCAGCATGTGTAGTTTCACCCGCGCCTGCTGACGATCTTCTTCGCTGAGCGTGGTGTCTTTCATCTGCGCCGATAGGCGCGCGCGCGCGGCCGCGTATTTTTTTACCATCTTCTGCCGCCGCAGGCCGCGATTGATGAGCGATGTTTTTGCCATTTCTTTACCTTGGGCTCAGAGCTTGTGAAATAATCTACTGCGCTCGGGATCTCGCGTTCCGGCGGTGCTAGGAACCCTCATGTATTTCCACATCCACTCCGGTGCGCTCCGGCGGAAAGCCAGGGCCAGGGAGTGGCCCTGTTTGGCGCGCCGAGGATGCAACGCGATCTCTCTTCGCTCGCGACGATTTTTTCACAAGCTCTCAGTGACGCAGCGGAAGCTTGAACGCGGTCAGCAAGGCCCGCGCTTCATCGTCCGTCCTTGCGGTAGTGGTAATACAGATATCCAAGCCCCGGATCACGTCGATCTTGTCGTAATCGATTTCCGGAAAAATAATCTGCTCCTTCACGCCGAAGCTGTAATTCCCTCGTCCGTCGAAGGCACGGCCGCTCAAGCCGCGAAAATCGCGGATCCTCGGTATCGCGATATTGATCAAGCGATCCAAAAACTCATACATGCGTTCGCTCCGCAGAGTCACCTTGCAGCCGATAGGCCAGCCGTCCCGGATCTTGAAGTTGGCAATCGATTTACGCGCTCGCGTCACCACCGGTTTCTGACCGGCGATCCGCGTTAAATCGTCGACCGCATGGTCAATAATTTTCTTATCCGCCACCGCTTCGCCAAGTCCCATGTTCAGCGTGATTTTGATAATCCGGGGGACCGCCATGACGCTCTTGTACCCATACGCCTTTTGCAACTCTGCGACGATGGTTTCGCGATAAATTGTACGCAACCGGGGCATGCCAACACCTGTGTTAGGTCTCTACTACTTCCCCCGAGGATTTGAAATAGCGCACCTTGCGGCCGTCCTCGAGTACTTTGAAGCCGACCTTGTCGGCCTTTTTCGTCTGGGGGTTATATAGCGCCACATTGGAGATATGGATGGGCGCTTCCTTCTCGACGATCCCGCCCGCGGTGCCCGAGCGCGGGTTAGGCCGGGTGTGGCGCTTTACCATATTGGCGCTCTCGACCACGACCCTGTCATTGGGGAAAACGCGCGTCACCACCCCGCGGTGGCCTTTCGATTTACCCACGGAGATGACGACTTGATCACCTTTTTTGATCTTACGCATTGCTCGACTCAGAGTACTTCAGGCGCTAACGAGATGATGCGCATAAACCGCTGGGTACGCAGCTCCCGCGTGACCGGGCCAAAAACCCGTGTCCCGATAGGTTGCAACTGCTTATCCAATAACACCGCGGCATTACCATCGAATCGGATTACCGATCCGTCCGCTCGCCGCACTCCCTTTTTCGTACGCACGACCACCGCGTCATACACCTCGCCCTTTTTTACCTTGCCCCGAGGGATGGCCTCCTTAATCGTGACTTTTATGATATCGCCGACATAAGCATATCTGCGCTTTGACCCGCCCAAAACCTTTATACACATCAAGCGCCGCGCTCCGCTGTTGTCGGCCGCATCCAAATTCGATTGCATCTGTATCATCGGTCAGTTCCTGGCCATGACCATGGCTCAAAGCTCCACGGCACGCTCGATAAGCTTTTGAACGCGCCAGCTTTTCCGCTTCGAGATCGGCCGACACTCCTCGATAGCCACCGTATCCCCTTGCTTACAGGTACTGGCTTCGTCGTGGGCGAGCAACTTCGTCGAACGGCGTATGTATTTCTTGTACAAGGGGTGCAATACCTTGCGCTCGACGAGCACGGCAACGGTTTTTTGCATCTTATCGCTGACCACCTGACCGATCAGGATCCGCGGCGCTCTTAACGGCTCATTCACGCGGACTCGCCTTGCTTCAGCTCGTGAAGCACGGTCTTCACGCGGGCGATCTCCCGTCTCACACCCTGGAGCCGGGTTGGCCTTACCGTTTGACCGGCGCCTCTTTGCATACGCAAATTAAATTGCTCCCGCCGCAGGTCCAATAATAGACTTTGCAGCTCGCCGGGTTGTTTTTTCCTCAGTTCGTTCGCTTGCATCATAACAGCGTCCGACTCGCCATCGTGGTATTCACGGGGAGTTTAGCCCCTGCCAAGCGAAACGCTTCGCGCGCGATATCGGCGGGCACGCCTTCCACTTCGTACAGTACGCGGCCCGCTTGCACCTGCGCGACCCAATACTCCACGTTTCCCTTTCCTTTGCCTTGCCTGACTTCCAAGGGTTTGGTCGTGATGGGTTTGTCGGGGAACACTCGAATCCACAGTTTGCCGCCCCGCTTCACATGGCGCGAAATCGCGCGCCGCGCCGCTTCCAACTGGCGCGCCGTGATGCGTCCCGCCGTGGTGGCTTTTAACCCATACTCGCCAAAGCTTACGCGTAGGCCCGTGGTCGCCATACCGCGATTGCGGCCCTTTTGCTGCTTGCGATACTTCGTTTGCTTAGGTTGAAGCATAACGCTTAGCCGATTAACGAGGCAGGGCTCCGTCCACGCTCCGATCTTCGATCGCTACCGCGCGATCTATCACCTCACCTTTGAAGATCCAAACCTTCACGCCTATCACGCCGTAGGTCGTCTTGGCCTCCGCTAAACCGTAATCGATGTCCGCCCGCAAGGTGTGCAAGGGCACGCGCCCTTCCCGGTACCACTCGGAACGGGCGATCTCCGCGCCGTTGAGCCTTCCGGCGACGTGGATCTTGATCCCCTGCGCCCCGAGCCTCATGGCGTTAGTCACCGCCCGTTTCATCGCCCGCCGGAACATGATACGGCGCTCGAGCTGACCCGCGACACTCTCCGCAACGAGATAAGCATCCAGTTCTGGTTTACGGATCTCCTCGACGCTGATCTGCACCGGCACGCCCATCAACCCCGACACTTGCTTGCGCAGCGACTCGATGTCTTCACCTTTTTTGCCGATGACGATACCGGGTCTCGCCGTATGAATAATGATGCGCGCATTGTTCGCCGGCCGTTCTATTTGGATGCGGCTGACCGAGGCCTGCCTCAGTTTCTTGTGCAAGAACTCGCGCACGGCGAGATCCATATTTAGATAATCCGCGTACTTCTTCGAATCGACATACCATTTCGACGACCAGTCTTTGACGATCCCGAGCCGTATACCTGTTGGATGAACCTTCTGTCCCATGGCTATCTCGTTACTCCGCGACGCGGACGGTGATGTGGCTGGTCCTTTTCATGAGTCGATTGGCGCGCCCCCGGGCTCGAGCCACCACCCGCTTCATCATCGGCGCGGTATCAATCATGATGGTTTCGACTTTAAGCGCATCAATGTCCGCACCGTCATTGTGCTCGGCATTCGCGATCGCCGATTCTAACACTTTTCTGATGATTCCCGCAGCCTTTTTACCGCTGAACGTCAATAGGCTCAGGGCGCGATCCACCGGGAGCCCGCGGATTTGATCCGCAACCAGACGCGCCTTTTGCGGAGACACCCGAACGAACCGAAGTTTAGCTGCCGTTGCCATCGTACACGTGCCTTATGCGTGGGCCTTACGGACTCTTGGCCTTGCGATCGGCCGAATGGCCGCGAAAGGTCCTGGTTACCGCAAACTCCCCGAGCTTATGCCCGACCATATTCTCGGTAATATAAACCGGCAGGTGCTGGCGTCCATTATGGATGGCGATCGTGATCCCGACCATCTCCGGCGCCACCACCGAACGGCGCGACCAGGTCTTGATGGGCCGCTTGTCCTTGCTGTCGCGGGCCTTGGCAACCTTTGCGGCAAGGTGGTGATCTATGAAGGGCCCTTTTTTGAGTGAGCGTGGCACGCGAGCCTCCAGACGCTAAGTTGCCTTATGCCGATTGCGCACGATCATGCCAGTCGTCCGCTTGTTTTTCCGAGTCTTGTGGCCCTTGGTGGGCTGACCCCATGGGGTCACCGGGTGCCGCCCCCCGGAGCTCTTGCCTTCCCCTCCCCCGTGCGGATGATCGACAGGATTCATGGCCACACCGCGCACCGTTGGGCGGATACCTCGCCAGCGCGTCGCGCCGGCTTTACCGAGCGAACGCAGGGCATGCTCATTGTTACCAACGTCGCCAATAGTCGCCCGGCAATCGAGAGGAACTTTCCGGACTTCCCCGGACCGCAGCCGCAACGTCGCATGTCCCCCTTCCCGAGCGATCAGTTGCACCGCGGCGCCCGCGCTCCGGGCCAACTGGGCGCCTTTCCCGGGCCGCAGCTCCACGCAATGAATCGTCGTGCCGAGGGGAATGTTGCGCAGGGCCAACGAATTTCCCGGCTGAATCGCCGCCTCGCTCCCCGACATCAAACGCGTGCCCGCTCGCACATCTTTCGGTGCGACGATGTAACGACGCTCGCCGTCCGCATACAGCAGCAACGCGATATGGGCGCTGCGGTTCGGATCGTACTCGATACGCTCAACGCGCGCCGGGATCCCGTCCTTACGGCGCTTAAAATCGATGATGCGGTAATGTTGCTTATGCCCGCCTCCCTGGTGGCGCACCGTAATTCGACCCCTGTTGTTGCGTCCAGCCTTGCGTGTCTGTTTTTCAGTCAGCGGCCAATGAGGATCACCCTTGTGCAACCCGGGCGTTACTACCCGCACCACGCCGCGCGTACCCGCCGAGGTCGGTTTGAGTTGCTTCAATGCCACGGCGGCTTACTCCTTACCCACGAAATTGATGTCAAATCCGGGTTTGAGGCTGACATAGGCTTTCTTTATGTCCGAACGGCGTCCCCGCATGCGGCGATTCGCCTTAACTTTCCCCTTGATTGTGCAAACTCTCACGCCCTCGACTTCGACCTTAAACATCAGCTCGACCGCTTGCTTTATCTCGGGCTTGGTTGCGTTCGGGACCACGCGAAATACGAACTGCCGGGCGCTGTCCGCAAGCCGCGTCGCTTTCTCCGAGACCCGGGGCTCGATGAGAACCTGCAGCAACCGCTCCTGGTTCATGCGAGCCGAGCCTCGACGAGCTTGAGGGCGCCTTGCGTCATAACCACCGTCTGGTGCGCGATCAAACGGACCGGATCGAGCGCGCGCGCTCCGGTGACCTCGACGTGCAGGAGGTTCCTGGATGCCAGATCAAGGTTCCTTTCCTCTCCGTCGACGACGATTAGTCCCGCCTCAAGACCCAAGACCTTAAGCCGCTCGATGAGCACTTTCGTCTTGGGCAAATGCATCACTAATGCGTCCACGATCTTGAGTCTTCCCGTGCGTGCGAGCTCGGAGAGGATGGACCGGAGTGCACCTGCATACATTCTTCGATTGACCTTTTGCGCGTAATCCCTCGGCACCGCCGCAAAGGTGACCCCACCGCTTCGCCACAGCGGACTGCGTGAGCTGCCGGCGCGAGCGTTTCCCGTGCCCTTTTGTTTCCACGGCTTGCGGCCACCGCCCCGGACCTGCGCGCGGGACTTTTGGGCTTTGGTCCCGTTACGGCCCGCGGCGAGATAGGCTGTTACTACTTGATGCACGAGGGCCTCATTGTATTTGGCGTTAAACAATTGCTCGGAAACGGCAACGCTACCGACCACGGCCCCGGTGTCGCCCGATTGGACCTGAAGCTCCATGCTTAACGCCCCTTAACCGCTGACCGTACGACCACATGGCCGCCGCGCGCGCCCGGCACGGCGCCCTTCACGAGCAGCAAGTTTCTCTCGGCATCGACGCGCACCACCTCCAGATTCGAGACCGTGCGATTTACGTTACCCAGATGCCCCGGCATGTGCTTGCCCTTGAACACGCGGCCGGGAGTCTGACGCTGCCCGGTGGAACCAGGCGTGCGGTGCGAAAGCGAGTTACCGTGCGTGGCGTCCCCGGATCTAAAGTGATGCCGTTTGATCGTCCCGGCGAAGCCTTTCCCCTGTGTGGCACCGCTCACGTCGACCATCTCGCCCGCTTTGAATACATCGACCTTGACTTCCTGGCCGACGCTGAGCGCCTCGCCTTCGCTCGCTTCCAGCCGGAACTCCCACAAACCCTGCCCACTTTCGACACCTGCTTTCTTATAGATTCCGGCCAGCGCCTTGCTAATTCGATTCCGTTTTTGGGAACCCTTTGTTACTTGTATGGCGCGATAGCCATCGCGTTCCAGCGTCTTGACTTGGGTGATCCGGTTAGCTTCGGCGGCGATGACGGTCACCGGGATCGCGGCTCCTTCTTCGTTATAGATGCGCGTCATGCCGCATTTTCGCCCTATTATGCCCAACGCCATTCGCGCAACCTCCGCTCTCAGCTCAGCTTGATCTGGACATCTACGCCCGCGGCCAGATCGAGCTTCATCAGCGCATCCACGGTCTTGTCGGTGGGATTGACGATGTCGAGCAGGCGTTTGTGGGTGCGGATCTCGTACTGATCGCGGGCATCCTTGTCTGCATGCGGTGAGATTAGCACCGTAAAGCGTTCCATTTTTGTGGGCAAAGGGATGGGCCCTCGGACCTGGGCGCCCGTGCGCCGGGCAGTCTCGACGATCTCGCGCGTCGAGCGGTCGATCAACCGATGGTCGAAGGCCTTGAGACGGATACGGATGATTTGGTCGTTCATGGATGATTCATCTTGGGCCCGGTCTTAAGCATAGGCTCTGCTACTCGACGACCTTAGCGACGACGCCGGCCCCGACGGTGCGGCCCCCTTCGCGGATCGCAAACCTCACCCCCTCTTCCATCGCAATCGGCGCAATCA
>MUGK01000191.1 GCA_002007425.1 Chromatiales bacterium USCg_Taylor
AATCAGTGAGATCATCCGACATCATGCAGGTTCCCTTACCGTGTTTTTATCTAACTGGCTGATAATACAGTCATATTTGTGGGGATACCTCAGGGTCGGGCTCATTGTCGAATGGATCGGACTTCGGCTAGGGCGCTGGGCGTACGGGCGTATGCCACTGATTCCTGGACTCCAGATAGGTGTCGTTCCCGTCGCCCAGATGGCCGTGCTACCGCTCGTGATCTTTCGCGTCGCCGCTCAGTGGCTGCGGCGTAAGCATGTTCTACCCGGTGCCCGCCGACACAACGCTTCAGCCGTATTTCGATTTGCTATGCCTACGATTAATCGTTTCCTCGGCCGGCAACCTATGTCTAAAACAGCGCTTCGTCTCATCGGTGCGTTCGGGGCCATACTCGCGTTGTTCGCTGTGGCGCTTGCCGTCACCCTCTTAACGCTGAATGAGATCGCCGCCATGGAATCTAAGGTCGCTGAAATCGATCAAGCGAAGCATGCCGGGCATCACGCCGCGGCGCTGGTTCGCGAGCAGTATATCCATCAAGCGCACATTATTATCAACTGGAACTTGCTACACCTTGATCATTATGAGGAGGTTGCGCGCGAGGCCCGCGAGCAAACGGGCCGGTTGCAACAGATCGCGCTGACATCTGAGGAGAGGGCACGCGCGGATGAAGTGGTCCGGCTCGCGGCACTGAACGATGAAACCTTTCGTACTGATGTAGTCCCTGCCATTCAACGTGATGACCGTTCTATTGCGAAGGATCTTAATGACCAACTCGAGGCTCATGTCGATGTGGTTGTCCGCGAAAACGAAGAACTTAATGCTATGCTTGAGAGGCGCAGTGTGTCTGTCCTAGAACGCACTCAAGCTCTTCGCGATCAGGCCCTCGTGGTAATAATTGTCTGTTGCTTTGGTTTGGCAATTGTCGCAGCCCTCGGTCTCGGTTTTCTGCTTACGAGGTCGATCCTCAGACCGCTGGTCGAACTTCGAAAAGGCGTGCTCAACATCGCGCAAGGTGACCTATCCACCCGCATTCGCATGACCGGGCGTGATGAATTTTCAGAGCTCGCGTCACATTTTAACCAGATGGCTATTGATCTCGCCCAACACCAAAACAACCTGGTGCGCTCTCAAAAACTCGCATCGATTGGCCAGATAGCCGCGGGCGTGGCACACGAAATTAACAATCCACTGGGGGTGATCCTTGGCTACGTTAAACTCATGCTAAAAGAACCAACCATTATCAAGAGTAACGAGCTTCGAATCATCGAAGACGAAGCACATCAATGTCAACGCATCGTGCAGGGTCTCCTGGAACTTGCGAGGCCGCTGCGACTGGAGATGACGCGCGTTGATCTAGCGGAGATCGCGCGTGATGCAATTGAACGACTAAAGGAATCCGGCAGCCTTGGGGAACTTGTGATCGATCAACCAGCCCCTTACGTTTGTGCCGTCACCTACGGTGATGAGACCAAGCTACGCCAGGTGGTCTTCAATATCATTGTGAATGCCGCTGAAGCAATGCCGTCTGGCGGGCGCCTCAGTATCGAGATAGCAGCAGACCATAATGAAGCGAGACTCTTTGTTAAAGATTCTGGTGCTGGCATCCCCCCTGATGTACTCGCCCACATCTTCGATCCCTTTTTTACGACGAAGCCAAAGGGGACCGGGCTTGGTTTAATCACATCTCAGGCAATCGTCGATGCCCACGGAGGGACCATCGATATTCAATCGGAACCAGGGCGAGGAACCTGCGTCTCGCTCCGTATCCCAGTAAGCTCGCAAATGCAGGGAATGGTGGGCGGAAACCCATCGGCTATTTTGAAAACAAGATGCACCTCACAAATCTGCGAAGGATCCCAAGGAGGATCCCAAAATGAGTAACGCACGCATACTCGTCGCCGACGACAGGGAAAATATTCTGAAGCTGTTCGAGAAGATCTTCGCTGATGGATTCGACGTCACGACTGTGACGGACGGAAATAAGGCCTTGGCGATGGTTTTAAGGGGCGACTTCGATGTTGTGGTAAGCGACATCCGGATGCCAGGCGCTGACGGGTTTACCCTGCTGCGGGAGATCAAGCGCGCCTCCCAAGATGTGGAGGTCATCCTGATGACGGCCTACGCTTCGATCCCGAAGGCGGTCGAAGCGATGAAGGAGGGCGCTTACGACTACCTCGCCAAACCCTTCGATCCCGAGGAGGCCTTGCTGGTCGTGCAGCGGGCCGTGGAACGCAAGCGACTACGGCGGCAAGCTGCGGATTTTCGCAGCGCGTTACAAGATAGCTGCATTTTCGACAACCTGGTGACCAAGAGCGCGGCGATGCAGAAAGTGTTCGGTCTCATGCGCCGCGCGGCAGAGACAGACATCACCGTGCTTATCACCGGGGAGACCGGTACCGGCAAGGATCTGGTCGCGCGTGCCCTCCATTGCGCCGGGAGGCGTAAGGAACGGCGATTCGTCGCGGTCAATTGTGGCGCGATTCCTGAGAACCTGATCGAATCGGAACTCTTCGGTCATAAGAAGGGCGCGTTTACAGGGGCTGTGGCCGATAAGCGCGGGCTATTTGAGGAAGCCGATGGAGGCACACTGCTTCTCGACGAGATCGGAACTTCCACTTCCGCTTCAAGTGAAGCTTACGCGCGCGCTCCAGGAGCGAGCCGTACGCAGGGTAGGCGCTTCAGAAGAACGACCCGTCGATGTACGAGTGTTGGCTGCGACCAATCTCGATCTCAAGGAGGCCGTGAGCGAAGGTAGATTTCGCGAAGACCTCTATTATCGCCTCAGCATCTTTCCGATGCACCTGCCACCGCTTAGGGATAGACGCGAAGACATCCCTCTGCTTACCGCAACGTTTCTCGAGCGGCACGCCAGGCGCAACAGCAATCTACCGACCGGATTCATGCCGGAAGCCCTGTCGGCATTGATCCACTATGACTGGCCCGGCAATGTCCGCGAACTGGAGAACGCGATTGAGCGTGCGCTCACCCTAAGCGACGGTCCACATATCGCGCTCGACGCGCTGCCGGAGGAAATGGCGGGAAGGGCGGAGCGATCCAACCGTTTACCCGCGAACGCCGGACAGCTCACCCACCGTGAGGCGGTAAACCTCGCCGTTGATCGGGCCTCGCGTGAATACTTGATCGGACTGCTGCGTGAGTTTAGAGGGAATGTCACGCAAGCCGCCGAGCGTGCCGGTATTGAGCGCGAGAGCCTGCACCGGCTCCTCAGACGCTATGGGATACGCACTGACGCGTTCAAAGATCGAGATCTTGCCACGCTAGAACTGTGACGTGCACGGTCATATGTAACCGAAGCTGTCACACATGGACCACCCTATCATGATCCATAACACACTGAATATAAATGTAAAATCATGCAGGCTCGCGCTGGCATGAATATTTCTGATTACTAAGGCCTGGCCTACCGACCTCTCGGCGATTCTCGTGTAATGGGGCTCGAGAAGGGAAAGCCGTATGAAAGAGGAGGGCAGCTAAGTGCTCCTGATCTGAGTCGCGGCCGCGATCTTTAAACTACATTTAAATGAATAGGAGAAGATTATGCCAACTTACAAATCACAGCAACTGAGTGCCGAGATGCAGCAATGCATTAACGACTGCTTGGACTGCCACGCTACCTGCTTAGAGACAATTACCTACTGCACGCAGAAGGGCGGCAAGCATGTGGAGGCTGCTCATCTTGGGTTGCTGCGCGACTGCGCCGAGATCTGCCAGACGAGCGCGAACTTGATGTGCTGCGGCTCCGACACCCATGCTCGCATCTGTGCGATCTGTGCCGAAGTGTGCGAGCAGTGCGCCAAGAGCTGCGATCAGTTTGGCGGCGACACCCAGATGAAAGCCTGTGCCGAGGCCTGCCGCCGCTGTGCTCAGTGCTGTCGGCGTATGGCGCCGTAAGGCATCTGTTTCGCTAGCTGCTGTGAAGGTGGTGAGCTAACTACTAGTCGGTCGCACTCGGTCGCCCGTAGGTAGCTCACCACCTCACACATCGAGTGCCATCAAATGGCCATCGTGGCATCGGCCGAATTCAGCCAGGCAATCAATAAGGGGACAGGCGTCGTAGGTGGCCGATGCGTTGGCAGTTGCGGCCGAT
>MUGK01000192.1 GCA_002007425.1 Chromatiales bacterium USCg_Taylor
TGATCGAGCTCTAGCCACGACGATAGCCGTGAAGGAGACAGCGTACACCTATACCTGTCTGGCAACCGCATGCTGGGCTGTCTACTAGGCGGGATCAATGAAGTGTGGA
Organism: Chromatiales bacterium USCg_Taylor; assembly: GCA_002007425.1. Taxonomy (GTDB): domain Bacteria; phylum Pseudomonadota; class Gammaproteobacteria; order JACCXJ01; family JACCXJ01; genus USCg-Taylor. The sequence goes on from MUGK01000192.1 coordinate 110, forward strand.
CATGACCCCGACCACGCGCATCTAGCCGTGAGCCAACCCCTCTTTAGGTATGCTCCGGTGTCGAGATCGCCCCCAACTGCTGCATCATGTCCAGGCTGTCGGTGACGCGCCAGTGCTCGATGATCTTGCCGTCCGACACTCGCTCCACCGAGATGCTCTTGATACTCAGCCGCTGGCCCGTGGGCGAGACACCGAAGAGCTCGCCCTCATGGGTGCCTTCGAGCGTGTAGCGAACCGCAACTTTGTCACCCTCAGCAATCATGTCCTCGACAACGACCCTGAGGTCTGGCATAGCACTCCGGAACATACCCACGACTCCTTTGACCCCCTCCGGGCCCGTTGGCTGGTCAGGAGACGCGGGGGTGTGGTTGGTGTAATCGGGTGCCAGCAACTCATCGACGAGGTCAATGTTGCCTTCCTCCCAGACACTCCAAAACCGGCGCACAATCGCCTTACTCTCCTCTGCTGACATAGAGGTGCCTCCTTTCTTTGGCCCTTATTCTGCTGGGCGCTTGTCCTGACTTACTGCCCTCCATCATGTGCGTGATGTCCCCTCTTTTCCACCGATAAATCGTAGAATCGCCCGGATAATCGCCCGCACAATCCGGGATATCGGCAATCTCCAGGGGTGTTGGCGGCGTGCTATCATGGCGCGTGCACCGGCAGGGCCTCGCGTTAGCGAGCGTACCTGGGCATGAACGTGAGGGAGAGCTAGTAGTGAACGCCGGCGAGCATTTGGCCTTTGGCGATCTCCTGCGTCAACACCGAAATGCGGCAGGTCTAACGCAAGAGGATCTAGCCGAGCAGGCCGGGCTGAGTGTAGATACCATAAGTCTCCTCGAGCGTGGGGAGCACCGGCGGCCCCACAGATATACTATGCAGAGTCTCGCCGATGCGCTGGAGCTGTCGCAACCGGAGCGCGTCCGTTTCAAGACGGCAGCACGCATGCCCGCCGTCCGTGCTGATATTCACGGCACTCGATCTACCGACCTACCCTCGCAGCCCACTCCTTTCATTGGTCGGGGCCGAGAATTAGAGGAGATGCGCCATAAGCTGCTGCACCCCGACGTACGTCTCCTGACGCTCACGGGTCCCGGCGGAGTCGGCAAGACTCGGCTGGGCCTTGAGGTAGCAGGGCGGATCCTAGACCAATTTGCGGATGGTGTGTGCTTCGTCGCGCTCGCCCCCATTAGCGACCCCGCCCTGGTCCCCTCGGCCATCGCTCAGGCGCTCCAGGTCAAGCAGGGCGCGAGGCAGAGCGTGGCTGACGCGCTGGAGCAGTACCTGCGGGAGAGGCAGCTGCTCCTCGTACTGGACAACTTCGAGCGGTTGCTCGAAGCAGGGCCGCCGCTGGTGCACCTTCTGGCTTCCTGTCCACGCTTGAAGGTGCTCGTAACCAGCCGGGTGGTACTCCGTCTCCAGGGTGAGCACAACTACGAGGTGCCGACGCTGACTCTACCCACAGCCGGACTTCGACCGTCCCCGGAAGAGATCGGCCGGTACGAGGGGATACGTCTGTTCATGCAGCGGGCACAAGCTGCGAACTCACAATTCACGATCACAACCGAGAATGCACCCGCAGTGATCGAGCTCTGCCGGCGGTTGGATGGTCTACCCCTGGCCATAGAGCTCGCCGCGGCGCGCGTCAGGCTGCTGTCCCCAGAGGCTGTGCTAGCGCGGCTAGGCAACCGACTTAGGCTGTTGACAGGTGGAGCTCGGGATCTGCCGCACAGGCAGCGGACGCTCAGGGCGACTCTGGACTGGAGCTATGACTTGCTGAGCATCGCTGAGCGTTCGATGTTCGCGCGCCTCGCCGTGCTCGTGGGAGGATGGACTCTCGAGGGTGCTGAGGCCGTATGCGATGTCGGCGACGAGGTGGACGTGTTGCAGCAAATGTCCGCGCTTGTGGATAAGAGCCTGGTGCAGCAACGAGGAACCATCCAAAACGAGCCTCGCTTCGCCATGCTGGAGACGGTGCGCGAGTACGCACTGGAACGGCTGGAGGAGAGCGGGGAGTTAGAGAGGCTGCGCCGGCGACACGCCAGCTACTTCCTGGAGCTGGCGGAAGAGGAAGAACGGGCGTCGCGTGGGCCGCTGCAGAGAGCGTGGCTGGACAGGCTGGAGATCGAACACGACAATCTACGTGCCTCTCTGGAGTGGAGCCTTACCTCCCAGGGCGATACAGAATTGGGCCTGCAGTTGACTGGTGCTCTGTCTCATTTCTGGTATGTCCGCGAACACCACGGCGAGTCCCGCATGTGGCTACAGAGCGCGCTGGAGCCGGGCAGTGACGCCAGCGCTGCGCGTGCCAAGGTGCTCGTAGGCGCCGGGCGACTGGCCTGGTTCCAGGGAGAGTTCGCGCGGGTCAACACGCTGGTAGAGGAGGGCCTTACCTTATACCAGGACCTGGGTGACGATGAGGGAGCTGCCTTCGCGCTCCTCGTCCTGGGACGCACCGCGGTTTCGCAGGGAAACCGCCTGCGGGGGCAAAGCCTTGTCGAGGAGAGCCTTACGTTATTCCGCCAGCAGGGAAACGTGTGGGGGATCGCCAGGGCATATATCGTCCTCGGGGATGGGGCACTTTTCGAGGGTGACGTTGACCGTGCTATGGCTAAGTTCCAGAAATCTCTGGATATTGCCCGGGATCTTGAGGATGCGGAGGGTATCGCTCTGTCACTGCTCTACCTAGGGCGTGCAGCGCACATGCGGGGCGATGACGCGCACTCGAATACGCTGCTGGAGGAAAGCCTGGTTGTGTTCAAGGACTCAGTCGACTCACGCGGCGTTGCAGAGGTGCTCCTCGAACTGGGGAGGGTGGCGCATGCGCAGGGGAACGAGGTGCGTGCCCTGACGTTGTGCCGAGAGAGCCTGGTCCGTAGCCAGAAGCTCGATAACAAGACCCAGATCGCTTTCTGTCTGACAACACTGGCAGGAGTAATCCAGGCCCTCGGAGACGCCGCACGAGCGGCCCGGCTCTTTGGGGCAGCGGAGAAGCTGCTCCAATCCCTCGACGCTGTGCTAGATCCTGGTGGTTCTCTTGAATACGATAGCGATCTGGCTGCTGCGCGCACCCAACTGGGCGAGCCCGCCTTCGAGGAGGCGCGAGCCGAGGGGCAGACAATGACTTTCGAGCAAGCCGTCGCCTACGCGTTTTCGGAGTTCGACACACCAGGGAGCCTAAGATCCTAAGACCCACCCTCAGAAGGTGCACCAGTGAAGCTACGTTCCCTAACCGAGCCCTTGCGAGAGTGTACTGCAACCGTACTGCAACCGGGCTGGTACGCACTGGTACGGAATGGACAAAGCAACTCCCCCAGATCGTCGAAAACCGCCTAAACAAGCGCAATTTACGGACGCCCCAGGACGGGTTAGAACGTGCTCAAGCAAACTCGTAATGAGCAGGTGGGCGGTTCGAGTCCGCTCGTCGGCTCTCCAAAAAGCGTCCATTTGCAGTAAGAATGCTGGCATTAATCATAAGAGTACTGTAAGAATAGGGAAGCTGATCCGGTGCCCGACTCCTCCTTTCCCTTTCCCACCTATCACCTCGAAAAAGCGGGCACCGGATGCACGAGCTTAGAGCTGAGCCGAAGGCTCGGCCCGATGTGCTGTGCCGGGCCTTGGAGCTTCGGAGGGGGTAGAGAAGCCCTGTGCCCGTGATGTTGGGAGTACTCTATGGGACATGGGGCTGCAGTTCTGTAGGTATTTTGTCCCGAACTTCTCTCCTGATAAGCACCGAGACTGTCGTTACCACATCGATTGGTATTTCCCGTCGCCGCTTACCCCCAGAATTTATGCAACTGGAAGGTTTCTTGTATAATTAGCCGACTGTCGATGCG
>MUGK01000193.1 GCA_002007425.1 Chromatiales bacterium USCg_Taylor
CATACCGCTCGGATGCGAAATCTACCTCAACGCCTCGACCGACGGTCATATCTGTGTCTGAACTACCGTCAAATGACAATTGATTCACAGCCTCTCAGACGTGCAGGTCATCCTCTATACCGAATGGCCGGGGCGCAGTCCGGATCTCGTGGAGGACCAGATCACCTACCCCCTGACCGCCGCGCTCCTCGCGGCGCCCGGCGTGCAGTCGGTGCGCGGCCAGAGCTACATGGGCCTGTCCTTCGTCTATGTCATCTTCGAGGACGGTACGGATATCTACTGGGCGCGCTCGCGGGTCCTTGAATACCTCAACTCGGCCCGCGCCCGCTTGCCCGAAGGGGTGCAACCCACACTCGGACCCGACGCGACCGCCGTCGGCTGGGTCTTCCAATATGCGCTCGTCGATAAGTCGGGAAACCATAGTCTCGCGGATCTCCGGAGTTTCCAGGATTTTACCCTGCGCTATTGGCTGAGCGCCGTCGAAGGCGTGGCCGAAGTCGCCTCGGTCGGCGGCTTCGTCAAGGAGTACCAGGTGCACATCGACCCGAATAAACTCGCGGGTCTCAATATTCCCCTGCAAACACTGGTCAATAACATCCGCCGCTCCAATAACGATGTCGGCGGTCAGGTGATCGAGATCGCGGGTCACGAGCAGGTGATCCGCGGGCGCGGGTATATCCGCTCGACGGCGGATCTCGAGGCTATCGTGCTCGCGGTGAATCCAGCCGGCGTCCCGGTCCGGGTGGGCGATGTCGCCGTGGTCAGCGCCGGGCCGGCCATGACCCGGGGAGTCGCGGAGCCCGACGGCGAGGGACAAACCGTCGGCGGCATCATCGTCATGCGTTACGGCCAGAATGCCCTCGCCGTGATCGACCGCGTCAAGTTACGCCTCGAGGAGATACGCCCGGCCCTGCCGAAGGGGGTTGAGATCGTCATTACCTACGACCGCTCGGACCTCATCAAGCGCGCGATTGCGACGCTTGAAGAGACGCTGATCGAGGAGATGATCGTGGTCTCGCTGGTGATCACGGTGTTCTTGCTGCATTTCCGCTCGGCGCTCATCGCCATCCTGACCCTGCCGATCGCCATCCTGCTCTCGTTCATCCCCATGTCCGCGCAGCAACTCACCGCAAACATCATGTCGCTCGGCGGCATCGCCGTCGCCATCGGCGCGATGGTCGACGGCTCCATCGTCATCATTGAAAACATCCACAAGCATCTCGAGCGTTGGGAGTCGAACGGGAACCAGGAGACGCGGCGGGAAGTCATTATCCAGGCGATGCAGGAGGTGGGGCCGAGCATCTTTTTCTCGCTCCTCATCATCACCGTCTCGTTCTTACCGATCTTCGCCCTGGAAGGGACCGAAGGACGGCTGTTCAAACCGCTCGCCTTTACCAAGACCTACTCCATGGGCTTCGGCGCCGCCCTCGCCGTCACCTTCACACCGGCGCTCGCGGTGCTCCTGGTCCGCGGGCGGATCCGGGGCGATGAACATCCGCTGAATCGCTGGTTGGTGGCCGCGTACTTGCCGATCGTGCGCTTCGCGGTTCGCTTCCGCGCCTGGGTGCTTGGTCTGTCGCTGTTGGCCTTGGCTACCACCGTGCCTGTCTTCCTCGCGCTCGGCAATGAATTCATGCCGCCGCTCAACGAGGGCACGATCCTATATATGCCCACCGCCTTGCCGGGCATGTCGGTCACCGAGGCGGGCAAGGTCTTCCAGTCCATGGATCGGCAGCTCCGGAGCTTTCCCGAAGTCGAGCGCGTGTTCGGCAAGGCCGGCCGCTCGACCAGCGCCACCGACAATGCGCCGCTGTCGATGGTGGAGACCGTGGTCATGCTCAAGCCACAGACAGAGTGGCGCGAGGGGCTCACCTGGGAGGGATTGATCGCCGAGATGGACGAGCGCTTGCGTTATCCCGGCATGCCGAACGTCTGGTGGATGCCCATCCAGACACGCACCGAGATGCTCGCGACCGGCATACGCAGCAATCTCGGCATCAAGGTCTTTGGCCCGGATCTCGCCACCTTGCAGAAGGCGGCGGTCGGGATCGAACGCGTGCTGCAAGACGATCCACGCACACGTCCCTACACGCGCAGCGCCTTTGCCGAACGCCTCACCGGGGGTTACTACCTCGATTTCGAGATCGACCGCGAACGTATCGCCCGCCATGGATTGACGGTCGGCGACGTGGAGGATGTGATCCTTACCGCTGTCGGCGGCTTGGCGGTCTCGGAGACCGTGGAAGGCCGCGAGCGCTACGCGATCAGCTTGCGCTATGCGCGCGAGTTCCGCGAGGATCCGGAGACCCTCGCGCGGGTGCTGGTGCCGACGCCGAGCGGGGCGCAGGTCCCGCTCGCGCAGTTGGCCGAGCTTAAGTTTCACACCGGCCCGGACATGCTTCGCAACGAGGATGGGCAACTCGTGAGCTTCGTGTTCGTTGATGTCAGACAGATCGGCATCCCGGACTATGTGGATCTCGCGCGCCGGGTGGTCGACGAGAAAGCCGCGCTCCCGGCCGGATACCGCATCGGCTGGGCCGGCCAGTTCCAGTATTTCGAGCGCGCCAAGGCCACACTTACGGTCCTGGCGCCGCTGACCTTGCTCATTGTGTTCATCATGCTGCTCATGAACCGCTGTACGCTAATCGAGGCCCTGATCGTCTTGCTGGCCGTCCCCTTTTCCTTGATCGGCGCGGTCTGGTGTTTGTATCTTTTGGAGTACAACCTGAGCGTCGCGGTGTGGGTGGGGACCATCGCCTTGGCCGGCCTCGACGCCGAGCTCGGGATCTTGATGCTGCTCTACCTGAACCTCGCCTACCGGCAACGCCAAAGCCAAGATCGGATGCGCACGATGACCGACCTCACGGAAGCCATTGTCGAGGGTGCGGTGCGGCGGTTGCGGCCGAAGCTCATGACCGGGATGGCGCTGCTTGCGGGACTCGCGCCCATCTTCTGGAGCACCGGGGCGGGGGCCGATGTGATGAAGCGGATCGCCGCGCCGATGGTGGGCGGGATCGCGTCGGCGCTGGTGATGGTGCTGGTCGTGTTCCCGGCGATCTATGCCTTGTGGAAGGCGCATGATCTTGATCGAAACGCACTCCAATGACAAGGCAGATATCGTGAATCCTTGCGAGCAACCGTGGAAATACAATCAGTCGCCAAACAGGTCAAGCTGCGACGAGGCGGGATGCGCGAGGTCACGATCGCCAATGGGGGCATCGGGCCGGATTAGGGATCCGGGCGTATCGTTTTTACTACCGGCAAATGAGCGGCATCGCTGGGAGGGCTTCGCAGGAGGTTCGTATCTTATTCAGGTGTCCAGTTTTTGGGGAGCATCATAGTCTTGCCGAAACGTGAGCCATCAATAAGAGTACCGGACGGTTGCGCCGTCCGGTTCTCCCAACCCCTTGTTCAGAGATCCTAGTCGCCGTCGTCATCGTTGCTTTCGGCGGCCTTGTAGAAGAAGTAGTCGGCCGTGTAAGGCACCAACGCCTTCCTGCCAACGTGCCCGGCCTCTGTACAACCGGTCGAGGGCATAACCCCACCACAGGTGTTGAGCCGCTGGATATATGTTGTCTTTGTCAGCTTGCCGGTGGGTCCGAGTGGATCTGCATCCACCCCGAGCTTGAGCAAGGCGATCGTAGGTGACGTGACACCGTTGATTGTGCAAGTGGTGGCGACCTGGGCGCGGGGAACCGGCGGTTGGGCCCAGACGGCGCTAGTATCCTTTGATTCTTGCCAAGTGGGGCGCGGCATGCCACCCACTGACAAGCCTGACGGGTCTGGTTCTAAAGGGTTGGAGCTTTGAAAATGCGTCATGTTTTGCTTGGTTAGGGAACCTCTGCAAAAGTCCGCGATCTGATCGGTAGGCGCACCGAATACAGCCGAGGACGATAATGAGCAGACAGATGACACTGGGTACGGGCTT
>MUGK01000194.1 GCA_002007425.1 Chromatiales bacterium USCg_Taylor
CCAATCAAGCGGTCCAGGAGGAACTGTTGCATTACCTGGCGGCTTTGAAAGCTGCGTGAGATCGCCATCAACCGAGATTTATGCAACGCTAGGGTATACGTCACCGGCTGGATAGCGGGCGGCAGCGTCACTATGACCTGGTTCGGAGAAAAGCTTTCGACATTCATGATCCGATCGCCCAATCTTACCGTCGGGAGCACAGTACCGAAATAATGGCCGGAAATGACCATCGTGTGCTCGTTGGAGTCCACCATGGCGCTGAGTATCACGGGGGTTTGCGCGGCTCTTGCCGAACCCGGCCCCGCGGCGTTTGCAATATATCCAAATGACGTCAGCCCAACGAGGACTAAAAGCGCTTTTGCAGTTACATTGAGCATATCTCCACCTCTGATATTTACCAACCGTTGTTTATACAGTTGCGGCAAAGGATGGATAGGTGTATCCGTATTGTCGTGCCGGCCGCGATCCCCCCTTGCCACCACAGCGCCTTACGATCTCTTACCCGTCCCGTCCCTGAGCGCATTGCGGTAAAAGCACGCTAGGCACCTAGAATATCGGGTGCAGCGTAATACTTCTGTGACTTTTTTCACAAAAGATGTGAAATAGTTACGGAGCATCGTCCAACGGCTTTTCGTCAGAAGCGCTATTCCAAACGCCCGGGGAAGCGGGATGCGCTATGCGCGCGCGGGGCGCCACAGCCGGTACACCGGCAACCCGGCCAAGACCAAAAGCAGACCGAGCCCCGCGTTGAGGCGGGTCTTCTCGGCGAACAGCAGGACCAGACAGATACAACCGGCGACGCCGATATATACCGCTGGCAGGATGGGGTAGCCGAAGGCGCGGACTGCACGCTCGGCGCCGGCGCGGCGCAGCACGAACACCCCGGCGATGGTAAGCATATAGAAGAGCAAGACCACAAACACGATGTAGTCGAGCAGATTACTGTATAGATTGCTGTATTGGCCGCTGGCGCTGTCATAGGTGCGCGGCAGGGTAAGCACCGCGCTCCAGATGCCTTGTATGATCAACGCGATCCCAGGGACACGATACCTGTTCAAGTTGCCGATGCTTTTGAAGAACAAGCCATCGCGGGCCATCGAGTAATACACGCGCGCCCCGGCCAGGATCAAACCATTATTGCATCCGAAGCAGGAAATCATGATGGCGATGGCCATGATCGTCTGCGCATGTTCTCCCAAGATCACCTCGGCCGCGGCGACGGCGACGCGATCCTCGGCGGCATGTTGGATCGCCTCCAGAGGCAGCGTGGCGAGATAGACCACGTTGGCCAGCAGGTAGAGCAGGATCACCAGGGCCACACCGAAGGCCATGCTGAGCGGTACGTTGCGTTCGGGGTTCTTGACCTCACCCGCCGCGAAGGTGATGTTGTTCCAAGCATCGGCGGCGAAGAGGGCGCCGACCATGGCGGTCGCGATGACCGGAATCAATGCCAAGGATCCGATGGGTTCGCCGTTCGCGATCGGTGTCCAGAAATCGGCGGTATGCAGGGCGGCTTCGGGATGCTGTCCCACGAGGAAACCCAAGCCGATCAAACCGGCGAGGGCCCCAATCTTGGTAAGCGTGAAGAGAACCTGGATCCATTTACCGGTTCGCAGGCCGGTGAGATTGGTGCAGGTGAGCAACAGAACCGAAAGGATCGCCACCAGTTGTTGGGTCGAGAGCGACAAGGAGAGATCGCCGACGCCGGGAAGCGCGAGCAAACCTCCGTCGAAGACCAGGTGATGCGCGGAGATCTCGGGCCACAAGACACCGAGGAAGCGGGAAAAGGCGATGGCGACGGCCGCGATGGTGCCGGTTTGAATCACGAGGAACAAGGCCCAGCCATACAGGAAGGCCCATTTCGGTCCAAACGCTTCCCGCAGATACACATATTGCCCGCCGGCCTGGGGCAGCATCGCGGCTAGCTCGCCGTAGCTCAGGGCGGCGATCAGCGTTAATGCTCCGGTGCTGATCCAAACCACCAGCAGCCATCCCGGCGACCCCACCTGGCGCGCGATGTCGGCCGAGACGATGAAGATCCCCGAGCCGATCATCGAGCCCGCGACGATCATAGTCGAGTCGAGCAGACCCAAGCCGCGGACCAACTTTTTTTCCACGGTGGTGAGGGTGCGGGTTACCGAGGTAGTGGCGCCGACCGCGATCAGGCCTTCGACTCGCGAGATCCCGAAACGACTAAATCCTGGCCCATTTAGCTACAAGTCTTCGGCTGCTCAGCCCCACGGTCGGGCTTCGATGCGTAGCTTGCCCCGCAAGCCGGGTCTGACTTTCTGCGCGATGGGGATATCGAAGGTCAGGCCGGGCGCAGCCGCCGCGCCACCGTCCAGCGCGGTCGGCTCCGCGACTTTGCCAGGCTTGCCGGGGTTGATGCGCTGAAAGCCCCACCTGATCCGCCAGCCGCCCAGGGCTTTCGCGTCGGGGGTTGCTTCTACGAGGATCAGCTCGCGCCAGATGAAGCCGCCCTCGTAGTGGCGTTTCATGAACATGAAGCTGGCGGAGTTCTCGCGTACCTCGCGGCGCGTCATTTGCCACTGGCAGCCGCGCACGCTGGCCGCGATCTCGAACTGGTAAGACGCGTGCACGGTCTTGCCTTCGTCGAACTTCTTCTGCACCTCCAGCGGCAGCGTGATGTCGTCGATGTCCAGAATGCCGTCCACGCGCAGCGCGCCGAACAGGAAGCGCGTGAGGTTTTGGTAGCCCTCCTCGGAATTGACGATGCCGTAGTGGCCGGAGTGGCTGCGGTGCACGAACGCGCGCGGCGAACACACCTGCTTGTCGTCCGGGCCCGGTCCGTGCGTGGTGGCGTTCTCGATACGCACCAGCCCGTCACTGCCGTCGCCCCCCGCCCAAGCCGAGACACCGCCCGCCACCGTGTAATCGCGCGGATTGGTGCCGACTAGATTGAAGATGCGCTCCGGCCGGAAGTTCTTCACCACCGAGACATCGTCCACATCGTCACCCTCGGACATACCGAGGTATTCGGCCATCTTCTTGCGATTGAAATTGTTGGCGTCGCCAAACGAGAGCCAGCCCGGCACGTTACGCACGATGCGCATGTCGATGCCGTTGTGCGGCGTGGCGTAAGTAAAAAGCTTGTCCACCGCATTGCTTGCCGTGGCACCGCGTTTCTCCGCAAGGCTCGCATCCTCCCCGGGCATCTGCTTGCAGCGTAATTTCGGGTTCTGCAGGAAGGCACGGCACACCAGGCCCCCCATGGAGTGGGCCACGAGGTGCACGCGAAAATCCTTGGGCGTCATCCGGTTGTCCAGGTTGGCGCAGACCTTGTCGCGTAGCCGCAGAATCAGCTCTCCCAGTCCCCTCGCAAAATGCTCGATGGGCGGCGTGCCCTTGCCATCGCCAAAGTCCTTCGAGGCCTCGTCGTAGTAGCGGTAGATGACGATGCAACGGTACGGGACGGGGTGGTCGGCACGATCGGCCGCAATCAGGTCGTTACCGTCCACGAAGACATCCTCGTACTTGTGGTCGCTCATCAAGCGCACCAACGGCGACTCAAAATAGAACCGCTTGACGTCGCCCGTCCAAGCCACACGCGCCTTGGTCGAGCCGATATTGAAACCCATGTAAGGGTCGGCTACCGTCTCCTCGATCTCGCCCTGCGTGGCTGCGAAGCCGCGGACGTAGATGATCGGGTGGTAGGAATGCTGCGAGGCCGTGGGCATTAGGGTATCTCCGAGTTACGGTTGCGCGAACGTCAGCGTGAGCGAGTCGCGTGGAAGCGGTCGCTGACTGACTGGATCAAAAGCCGACGACGAGCCATGGAAGGCGGAACGCCGAGGCGAGGAGCCCGCGATAGCCGTCCTCTAGATGGACGGCGTAGAGTCATTGAGCGAAGGCACGCGCG
>MUGK01000195.1 GCA_002007425.1 Chromatiales bacterium USCg_Taylor
GCAATCCACTTGATTAGATCTATATCGGTTGCAAAACAGCAAGCACCAAAGCGAACGCAGCTTAATCTTTCGGGGATCGCGCTGCCGCGGTAGCGGCGGCGGTCAGGCCGATAAGCAGGCCGAAGATTGCGATGCCGGCAAGCATGAGCCACTCGTTCACGCCTTGCGGTGTGAAAATCGCGGCGAGAGGAGTGAGAAGATCGAAGGCGTTGTCCGGTGCGGCGCGGTGTCTTCTAAATGCTTCGAGGAGCGCCGCCACAAGTACTGCTACAACGAATCCCGCCGCCCCACCGGTGAGTGCTCTGATGAGAAGTGTTGCTCGGTTCACGGGAGCGGCGGCTGCGAGCATCGGTTCCTCCAAATTTGGGTCGCGCACGCCGAGCGGTGAGAAGCGGTGCAGCAACACCATCCCGGGGAGACCGATTAGCATGGTGAGGATGAAGAAGTCGTGCCAGCCCATCGCATCAACCGCGACACCAGTGATCGGGCCGGAGAAAATGCGAGGTAGCGCGAACAGACTCGAGAATAGTGCGTACTGTGTGGCCGAGAATTGTTTCTGGGTAATGCGTAACAACAGCACGCCGAACGCCCCTGTCCCCATTCCGCTCGTGAGGCTTTCAAAACCCATGGCGGTGTACATGATCCAACGATTCGGGCCGGCCTCGGTGACAAACACATAGCCGAGGTTCGAGAAGATCTGGAGCAGCCCGAAGACCCAAAGCGAATGCCCAAGACCCATGGCCGTGGTGAGCATGCCGCCCAGCAGGGTTCCGAACAGCGTGGTGACGAGCCCAATGGTGGCGGTGGCCACGCCGACGTCGAAATCGTCGAACCCCATCTGTATCAGGAACGGCCGCACCAGCGCACCGGCAAGGTTGTCGGCGAGCTTGTAGAGCACGACAAACGCCAGCAGTACCATCGCCTGGCGGCGCGCGAGAAAACCCACGAACGGTTTCCACACCGCTTCCCGCAGGGTGTGCGGTGATTCGGCCCCGTCGAGATCTGAGCGCGGCGCGAACAGAGTGACAATCATCATGGGCACGTAGAGCAGTGCGATCAGTCCAAACACGAACGCCCATGACCACGACCCTGCCAGCGTGATGGCAAGACCACCGGCAACGAACATGGCGGCGCGGTAGATTGCCGTGCGCGCGCCGACCGCCACGCCCTGTTCCTCGGGGCGCAACACTTCGACGGCATAGGCGTCTACGGCGATGTCCTGGCTCGCCGAGGCGAAGGCGATGGCGAGCGTGAGTACGCCGATGATCCACATGGCATCCGGATGTTGCGCCACGCCTACGAGCAGGAACGTGGTGACAAGCAGGGTGATCTGGAAGAGCAGTGTCCAGCCGAGCTTGCGTCCGAGCCACGGCAGCGGCAGCGCGTAGCGGTCAATGATCGGTGACCAGAGAAACTTGAAGCTCCACGGCGCCTGTGCTAACGTGAATAGCCCGATAATCTTGATGTCCACGCCTTGACGCGCGAGCCATGCCGGAATGGCGATCCACACCAGCCCGAGTGGCATGCCGGACGAAAAAGACAGCAGACTCACCGACGCCGTACGCCAGCTTCGCAACGCGTACCATACGGCTTGTGCGGCAGAAAGGCGATCGGTCACGTTATGATGTGCCCATTAATAAAGAACACGCGTCCAGGACAGTTGGAGAGAAAAGTTGGTTAATTGTGTCACGCGCGCAGTCTAGCTACCGGCGCGGCTCGCACGCAATGGCGTGGAGAGGCGAACGGCGCTAATAAGGGGCTGGGGCTCGGCTGTTCGTTGTTGGGGGTGGCCTTGGGCGGCGCATTGATGATCCGCTGGGGAATGTACCGGTCGCTGATCGCCTTCGCGGTGCTGCAGGGCGTGAGCAACCTAGGTTTTTGGGCGCTTGCCTGGCTAGGAAAAAACTACGCGCTGTTAGCCCTCGTCATCGCGCTCGAAAACCTGAGCGGCGGTATGGGAGCCGCCGTCTTCGTGGCGCTGCTGATGGGACTTTGCGACCCGCGCTATACAGCCACGCAATATGCTTTACTGTTCGCCATCGCGAGCTTGAGCCGCGTTTTTGTTGGTCCCGCGTCGGGGCAAATGGTTGCGGTGATCGGGTGGGCTAACTTTTTTCTAGTCACCTTCGTTAGTCTTCCTACCCGTATTTTGGCTGCTCTATCGCGTGCGCTTGGATATCGCAAGCCTCCACGCGCGTGCTCGACAACTCATTGGGCCATCACCGAAGTAACGCTGGGTTCGTGGATTCGCCGCGTCATCGGCGGTAAGGGCACGATCGGGACCCCTGCAAACACGAGCCTCAACGGCCTTGCTGCCCCTGCTGGTATCCTTGCTGGTAGGCCCTCTCCTCCCCCTGCTTGTGCTGGTCGTAGAGGTAGCCGCCCAAGAGGCCGACGCCCGCACCAATCCCTGCTCCCAGCCCGGCATTCCCGGCAATCGCCCCGAAGATGGCGCCGCCCGCTGCGCCCGCGGTGGTGCCGCTCAGCGCCCGTTGCTGCGACGTGTTCATCCCCGCGCAACCGGTCAATCCGATCGCCAGAGATGCAGCTAAAAGTAAATTTAAATGACGTTTCATATCCGTGTGCCCTCCTGATCAGGGATGACAAGGCCATCTCTCGATCGCGAACTTGAACAAGGTCTCCACCGCCGGCTCGTTGTTGTACTGGGGATGGGCCTGAGCCCACGCGACGAAGGCGCGAATCGCCTCATCCCGCGTAGGTTGAGGATTGGGCAGGCAGACGAGCGGTTTTCGATCCGGATCCGGCCCGGCGGTCAAAGCCCTGGAATAATGGTATGCCCCGACCACATAACCTTGGCAAAAATTGGCTGCCGCCGTGTACAGAGCGGGCCCTCCTTTGCTACGGAACACAAGGTGACGATATCGAGGGCGTTGCGGACCAGAAAGCTGTCGTCCGTATCGGCGCGGGACTGCGACGGCCAGAGCCCAGCCGCGAGCCACACGCAAGCCGCGAATAGGGCCAGGGTTCTTCGTGTCATCGTCCTCCTCCTCTATTGAGCGCTTAACGGCACGGCTGATTGGCCTACACAAGATAAGCATGGTAGCGCCGGGCTCCAAAGTCAACCGCGGGGCAAAGAGATCCCAACTTCCGATGCACTCATGTCGGTCTCCCCTTCATTCCCTTGCGCTCGTGATGCGATCAGAGCGCTAAGATGATAGCAGCGCCAATAACAGCCCCTGCTGACTTTGGTCATTGCGCGCCACTCCTTTCCGTAACCTATTACACTGAGGCTGTATTATAATGAATGCGGGGGACTTGGTAGTATAAGCAAGGACGTCCTCTATACCACACGTGGGTTAATTAACGATAGGGGAACATCATGTACCAAAAACACCACCTCGTCGGCATACTGCTCGGGGCGTCGGCCTTACTCTCAGGGAGCGCCGGGGCCGCGGAGCCGCTCGTTGATACCGTCGCCAAGGGCTGCGAGAAAGAACTGAAGGAATTCTGCGCCAAAGTGACGCCGGGCGAAGGCCGGGTGCTCGCCTGCCTGTACGCCTACCAGGACAAGCTCTCCGCGCGCTGCGAGTATGGACTGTACGACGCCGGGGCGCAGCTCGAAAACGCGGTGGCGGCCCTGACCTACCTGACCAACGAGTGCGGCGACGATCTCAAGAAGTACTGCGCGGCCATCAAGCCGGGCGAAGGGCGTGTCATCGAGTGCATGAAGAAGAACGAGAAGGCGCTGAGAGGCTGTGAATCAATTGTCATTTGACGGTAGTTCAGACACAGATATGACCGTCGGTCGAGGCGTTGAGGTAGATTTCGCATCCGAGCGGT
>MUGK01000196.1 GCA_002007425.1 Chromatiales bacterium USCg_Taylor
TGTGCTCCTTTCTCTCGGGCCTGCCAGCCCGTTCTTTGTCGGTTACTACAGAAAGGGTACATCGCCTTCACCTTTTTACACACCCTTTGATGGTACCTCTGCTGGTTAGGCACCGCTATGCGGAAAATTCCGTGTAGCCACTGGAGGACCGGTCTTGCCCGATTTCAGCCTCTATAGATGCTTTAGGCTCACTGGGGCAGAGAATTTTGCTAGACCAAGCAGGCGTCACTCGTCCGTCGTCACCCTTCACACCTCACCCTTGACCCGTCACCGCGGTGCGCCCTGGGTTTCGAAGATGCGGCGCACCGCATTTATGGTGTCCGCTTCCTCGGGCCGCTTGTCGTGACGATAGGCTTTCACGCGCGCAAAACGCAGGGCCATCCCCCCGGGATACTGGCTGCTTTTCTGCACTTCGTTGAATGCAACCTCGGCCACGATCTCGGGCGTCAGGCACACGATATGGCCATCCCGCCTGGCTTCGCGTTTCAGGAACTCCTCCGTCTGCCAACTGAGCATCTCGTCGGTGAGCCCCTTGAACGTCTTGCCGAGCATGACGTATCCGCCGGCCGGATCGCGCGCGCCGAGGTGCAGGTTGGACAGCCAGCCCTTGCGGCGCCCGCTGCCCCATTCGGCGGCCAGCACGACGAGGTCGAGCGTGTTAGCGCGCTTGATCTTGAGCCAGCCGGCGCCGCGCCGGCCAGCTTCGTACGGCCCGGTCAGCGCCTTCGCCATCACGCCCTCGTGCCCGTGCCGCAACGCATCATCGAAGAAGCGCGCCGCCTCCGCGCTGTCCGCCGTAACGATGCGCGGGATGAGGGCCGTCGCAGGCAACGATAGCTTCAGCGCGTGTATCCGTTCTTCCGGCGGACGATCCGCCAGCGCTTCACCGTCCCTCACCAGGCAATCGAAGAAAAAGACCGACAGCGGCAGTTCCCATCGCATGGCCTCGACCTCGAGTTTGCGGCCGAATCGGCGCATGGTGACCTGGAAGGAACGGGGAGAGCCGTCGGGCTTGAGCGCTATCGCTTCCCCGTCCAGTATCAGTGCATTCCGCGGCGAGGCGCGCGCGACTTCCACGATCTCGGGCACCCTGGCGGTGACGTCGTTCAGGTTACGGGTGTAGACACGGACCTCATCGCCCGATTTGTGGACCTGGACGCGCGCGCCATCGAGCTTCCATTCGAAAGCGGCGGTGCCCAGCCGTTCGAGCACCTCGTCCACGCTATCCGCGGATTGCGACAACATCGGCAGCACGGGCTGCATCAGCCGTATGGAAAAGCGCGCCAGTCCGCGAACACCCTCCGCAAGCGCGGCGCGCGCGACCTCCGCTATGCCGCCGGCCGACATCGCCGCCCGGCGCACCTCGGCGACGGGAATTTCCGCCGCAGCCGAAACGGCTTCGAGCATCAGCCCCTTCAACGCGCCCTGCCGCAGCTCGCCGACGATCAGCCGGGCGAGAAAATCCCTCTCCTCCATCGTCGCGCGGGAAAAAAGCGCGGCCAGCCGTTCGGCACGCACGGCGCTGGCCCCCTTCCCGCTGGTGGCGGCCAGCTCCGCGAATGCCGCGTCGACTTCCTTCAGGGCCAACGACGGTTGCGGCGCCGGTGTGCCGCTGGCTCCGTAATGCAACTCGGCGTAGGCGAGGCCGAGCTTGCCTTGGCGGGTCTCGCCGGTCAGGAACGCGATGGCGATCGGGATCTCATCGGGCGTGAGTGAGCGAAGGCAGCCCGCCAACTCGCGAATTTTAGCGAGACGGCTCGCGGTCCCGGAAACCCGCCGCGACACCGCGGCTAGGTCGGCAAGCAGTGTCATGACTGTCGTCGGCGATGGGCAGTGCCGCTACGCGGCTGCCGATCAGCACATCCATTTTGCGTCACTTGCGTGCGGACGTGTGCTCCGGCGATTCGGGCAAACGACTTCCGCAAAAACGACCCGCCGCAGCGGGATCCGGATAGTCGCTGGAGCAGTTGCCGGCCTGGTCCCGGACCTCGGTAACAGTCTCGCTGGACTGGCCGGGCAAGCGCAAGGTTCGGCAGCAAAATAAACGAACGTCAGGACGATTCGATCAACCCCTCCGCCTTCATCGCCTCTTGCACGTTCTGACGAGCCTTTACGCGCGCCATGAAGTCCTTGAGCTTCGGCCATTTAGAAAGGTCAATCTCGTGGATGTTGGTCCAGTTAGTGACCACGAAGAGATATGCATCTGCTACAGTGAACGTATCTCCCATGAGCCAGGGTTTTTCTGCGAGCTGCTTTTCAACATAATCAAATCGCTTCGCAAGTTGCACTTTCGCCGCGTCCTTCGATCCCGCTTCGGGATGGAAGAACGGGGTGAACGTTTTGTGAATTTCGCTCGAGATAAAAGTCAGCCACTCCATCAAACGATAACGCTCCATCGTGCCCGGCTTCGGCACGAGACCTGATTCCGGTTTCTTGTCCGCGATGTATTGGAGTACAACTGCGGCTTCGCTCAACACTTCGCCATCGTCGAGCTTTAACGTGGGAACGTAGCCTTTTGGGTTAATCCGGTAGTAATCCCCGCCGCTCGCGGTCTTGTGCTGTCCAAGGTCGACTTTTTCCAGATCAAAAGTGACGCCGGATTCGCGCAATGCAATGTGCGCTGCAAGCGAGCAAGCGCCCGGTGAGTAATAAAGTTTCATTTCTGACTCCTCTTTTGGTTTCTCCCCACGTACGACCACGACCTCAGAGAACAATTCATTTCAAGCCGGGCCGGTAGGCAAACGCTCTCCGGTACAATTGGCAGTCGTGGCATTCCTCGTGGACATAGTGCCCATCAGGCGTTATCGACGCTCAACGAGCTGATCGCTGGCGCAAGGTGGTCTGGAGGTGGGCAACTGCCTCCAGCGACCCGGTCTGGAGGCTTAACACCCCCCGTTAGCCTGCACCTCGACGTATGAAATGTCCTAAACTCTCCGCGATGCACGCTATGGCCGGCGCAGGCTTCGGAGCTCTTCGATGTCCTTGAGAATGCCGGCAATCGTCGCTTCCACTACTTTCTCGCCTTTAGCCCGCGTCGCCAGAGTCGCGTCCCCATAAATGCCGCTGGCAGAATAATTGCCGGTGTTGCTTTTCACTGGAGTCCACGCTCCCGTGCCTGTGGGAAAGTCCTTCGTCGCCTTTGTCATGTCCACGGAGTCCGGCGCAATGTAGAGCATCATCGACGTCTCGATCTCATCGGCGTGGGTTCCTTCGCGCTGTTCGCTGACTGCCTTGACGACCGAATAGGCCACTGCGAGGATGTCCGTGAATCGAAGAAGGATTCCGTCGAGGGCGAGCAACGCTTGCGCGGCCTTGAGTGGAGTCTGCGTCGATACTCCGGTGTTCAGCACATAGAATCGCTTCGGACCGTGTGCGGCTAGGGTTCTGCAGATGTCGATGATGAGGTCACGAGCCGTGTCCTGCCTGAGCGACGTCGAACCCGGATAATTCACGAACGCCGGATAGAAATGGTAGTTGACCGTCGGGGCAACAACAACGTCGGCGTGCTCCATGACGCGGCGTTTGAAGTACTCGGCCATGATCCAATCGTTAGCTAGCTTGAGATGGGGCCCGTGTTCCTTCGCGGCAGCACCGAGTGCGATGACCACCACAGTGTCGGCGGAGAGCCGATCCTTTGCCTCGACCCACGTTAGGTTTTCGAGGAGCACCCCGGGGAGATCCACCGTCCTACCCTCCGAGTTGCCGAAGCTGGGACGGGGCGAGTGCCCATACGAGCTTCGCTCCGCAGGCTTTCGGCTGCTCCCGGAA
>MUGK01000197.1 GCA_002007425.1 Chromatiales bacterium USCg_Taylor
CATCCTCCCATCATGAACAGCTACCCGCTCCTAGTTCAGGCTCATCTTGTGTTAGAAATAAGCCCCACCTTCAGGCTCATCTAGCATTGGAAGAGACTTACACTTGAGATCGACGACGAGTCCGCGCATCATCACGGGCATGCGGGCGCGGCGAGCGGAGGCGGTCACTATACGGTCACGATTGTCTCGGAGCGATTCCGGGATCGCGCGATGATCGCTCGTTCCTCTATCATGGCGACCGCTCGGAGATTATGATGGATATTCCGGACGACATCGCGGTACGGCGCTTAACGGTGGCCGACGCCGCGCTCCCCTGGTAAGCCACGCCATGGACGCAAACGTAAAGCTCGCGATGGAGCTCATCGCGCGGCGCTCGATCACCCCCGAAGATGGCGGTTGCCAAGCGCTGATCGCCGAGCGGCTCGCGCGCCTGGGTTTTTACATCGAGCCCATGCGTTTCGGCGAGGTCGAGAACCTCTGGGCCCGCCGCGGCGAAGCGCGGCCGCTCGTAGTGTTCGCGGGCCACACTGACGTTGTGCCCGCCGGTCCGCTCTCGGCTTGGCATAGCGATCCGTTTCGACCCGAAATTCGCGATGATTTCTTATACGGCCGGGGCGCGGCCGACATGAAGGGGAGCCTCGCGGCCATGGTCACGGCCACGGAACGCTTTCTGTCCGGCCACCGCGATCACCGGGGATCGTTGGCGTTTCTCCTCACCAGCGACGAGGAAGGCCCCGCGATCGACGGCACCGCGAAGGTGGTCGAAACCCTGCGAGCACGCGGCGAGACCATCGACTGGTGTGTGATCGGGGAACCGACCAGCGAGGAGCGCATCGGGGATGCGGTAAAGATCGGCCGCCGCGGCTCGCTGAGCGCCACGCTACGGATCCACGGGGTACAGGGCCATGTGGCCTACCCGGATCGCGTCGTCAATCCCATCCATTCGGCCTTACCCGTACTCTCGGACCTTTTCAATACACGCTGGGACCCGGGCAGCGAACACTTCCCGCCCACCACGTTTCAAATCACGAATGTTCACGCCGGGACGGGCGTCGACAACGTCGTCCCCGCTCACATCGAGATCTCGTTCAACCTTCGCTTCTCCAACCACTGGAGCGCGGGGACGCTGAAGGAACGCATCCTCGCAGTCTTAAGCCGTCACGGGCTTCGTTATGACTGCGACTGGCGCATCGCGGGTGAACCTTTTCTGGCGAAACACGGGAAACTGCTCGACGCCGTACTGAGCGCCGGGCGGGAAGTGACGGGACACCAGGCCGCGCTCTCGACCAACGGCGGGACCTCGGACGGGCGCTTCATCGCGCCCGGCGGGACCGAGATCGTAGAGCTGGGGCCGATCAATGCCACCATTCACAAGGTCAACGAGCGCGTCGCCGTGGCCGATCTGACGACCCTCTCGGCGATCTATGAGCGCGTGTTGCAGCGACTGTTATTCGAAGAGTAGATCGCGCCCTGGGTTCCGGTTTACCATTGACAGCTCATGATACGCCGACTTCTTTTTGAAGAGCTATTCAGTCAGGTCGGGCGTTTCGTGCCTAGCGGCGCTGGGCCCTTGGGCGCGGACGTAAAGAAAAACCTGCGCGCGCTGGTAGGCGCGGCCCTGACGCGCATGGATCTCGTCTCGCGCGAGGAGTTCGATATCCAATCCGCGTTGCTGGTGCGAACCCGCACCCGGCTCGCGGCCTTGGAAAAGCAAGTAACGGCCCTGGAGGTGCAGTTAAACCACCGTCAACCGCCCCCGGCTCCGTGAATGAGCTCAAGGAGAGAGGGACTCAGAGCTTGTGAAGAAATCATCGCGAGCAAGTCCGTCCGCGAGGCGCACACCTCCACAAATTCAGCACTACGCTTCTCGTCCACGAAAAGCGGCGTCTAAAATTCCCATACCCAGCGTAAGAATGAACGTTAAAGACTCACGCCCTTCCACAACGGCATTACCACCACGTGCAGACAGGCGTGCGCCGCACGCAGCGCCGCCTCCGCCTGCGCGGCGCTGGGCGCGCGCGCAAAAATAAATCCCAGATAACTGGCGGCCTCCGGCAAGGGCACCAGTTCATAGCCCTCACGTACGTGGATAACCACTTCATCGATGTACGGTACTTTCTGGGCGGCCAACACGCCCTCGACGCGCCGCAAGATGCCGGCCTGTGGGATCGGGATCATCAGCACCCCGGCGCCGCCGGCTTCGCACTGTAACTCCGGAGGTTCGCCCAAGCTATGCATCAACACCAATTCCTCCAAACTACAGCCGGTGCCAAAGCGCAGCAAGCGTCCACACAAGCCGCCGATGGTGCGCGCGGCGACTTCCAGTATCCATACACCCCGTTCGTTGATGCGGCATTCGGCGTGGATCGGTCCTTCGCGCAGCCCGTAGGCCGTGCACGCGGCGGAAATCGTTTCGTGCATAGCGTGTTGGGTAGGCAAATCTAAACGCGACGGCGTGATGTAATACGTCTCTTCGAAATACGGGCCGTTCAGTGGATCGGGTTTATCGAAGATCGTCAGGATCTCAAGCTCGTCGTGCGTCAACAAGCCTTCCACCGCGACCTCGAAGCCGGGAATGAATTCTTCCACTAGAATGGTTTCGCGTTCTTGCGCCTTGCGCAGCCCGGTGCGCGCCAGCAATACTTGTATGCGTGCGGCGGCGTGCGTGAGCTCATTGAGGTTGTCGGCGCGAATCACGCCGCGGCTGGCCGCGAGCGCCACCGGCTTGAGCACACAGGGAAAACGAATGTCCTCGATCTGCGCGGCTAACGCGCGCGTGAGATCGAGCCGCCAGTGATGCGGCACCGGCACACCAGCCTGCGCCAGCCGCTCGCGCGCCAGATCCTTGCGCCGCGCGAGCCGCACCGCCGTGGTGGGATTGTGCGGGAGCCCTAGTTTGCTCGCCGCGAGTGCGGCGAGTTCGGTGCTGGCGTCGTCACAGCCGAGCACGGCCGCGAACGGCTGCCGCTGCGCTTCGCGCAGAATGGTTTGCAGGGATGCTTGAGGATCGTCGAGGTCGATGTGCAGACCCTGGGCGTAGGCGCTCACCAGGGAATGTTTGGCCTCGGAGGCGATTAATACTTCAATGCCACGGATTTTGGCCGCTGCCAAGAACGGCGCGGTGCGATAACTGCCGTGCGGAGCGATTAACAGAACGCGGCGTCGGGCCGCATTCTGGAAGGATTCTCCAATAGGCCTAGAAACCGCCGCCGCCGCAACCGCCACAGGTGCCGCTACCGCCAACCGCCTTGAACACGTTGTTAAACACAAAGCTTTCGGTGGGGCCGTCGCCGCGAAAATCGATCTCGCAGCCTTGCAGATAATTGAGCGCGACCGGATCGACATAGATCCTAAAGCCCGGGCCTTCTAGGACACTGTCGTAATCATTGTTTTCCGTATTGTCGGTGTAGGTCATCTCGTAGGTCATGCCGCTGCAGCCACCGCCCGAGACGAACACGCGGAGGCCGGTGACTTCGTTGTCGGCGCTCGCCAGTAGTTCGGCGAACTGGGCCTGCGCCGCCGGGGTGAGCCGCATCTCGGAATCGCCGATGCGGGTGGAATATTCGATTGCCGCCATGATATCGCTCCTGATGCATAGGTCCGAAGGAAGGAATAGTACTAGATTTACCCGAATTCAAAAAACCACAGGCATTAAGGAAGCTCTGTAAAAGTGTCGCGAGCAAGCCCAGATGCGCGAAGCCGCGGAGCGAGTCGCGAGACATATCAGGTAGATAGGCGAGCGACGAGCGAGCACGCGCCAAAGCA
>MUGK01000198.1 GCA_002007425.1 Chromatiales bacterium USCg_Taylor
CGCGTGCCTTCGCTCAATGACTTTACGCCGTCCATCTAGAGGACGGCTATCGCGGGCTCCTCGCCTCGGTCTTCGACCTTCCATGGCTCGTCGTCTGAATAAGTGTAATGAGCACGCCCAACTGCGCGAAGCTGCACAGCGAGACGTGAGACATATCATGCAGAAAGGCGAGCGGCGAGCGAGCACGCGACAAAGCAGATAGGCGGCACAGTAGCTTCTTCGGAGTTTCCTTAGTCACTGCACCCGCCACTGTGCATACGGCGCCTAAGCCACCGTTTATCGAGCTGCGTGATCTCACCAAGACTTATCACGAAGGCGGCTCCGAGCGCGTAGTCCTCCAAGGTGTGAACGCCACCTTCCCCGCGGGGCAGTTCTTGGCCGTGACCGGACGAAGCGGTTCGGGTAAGTCGACGCTGCTCAATCTCATCAGTGGCATCGACCTGCCAACGGCAGGCGGTGTCCGGTTCGACGAGATTTGGTTGCACGCGCTCGATGATACGCAGCGCACACTGTTTCGGCGCCGCTATATTGGATTCGTATTTCAGTTCTATAACCTTATCCCGACGCTTACGGTCGAAGAGAACCTGCTGTTACCCCTCGAGCTCAATGGGATCACGGGCCACAAGGCCCAGACCAAGGCCATGGCGTTTCTGGAACGGCTGGGCCTCGATGGGCGCGGGTCGAGCTTTCCTGATCGCCTCTCGGGCGGGGAACAGCAACGAGTCGCCATCGCCAGGGCCTTGATACACGATCCCGCCGTGATCCTGGCCGACGAGCCGACCGGTAATCTCGATCTCGAGACCGGACGCTCTGTACTGAACCTGTTGCAAGAAACGGTTCGAGAGGCCGCAAAGACCTTAATTATGGTCACGCACAGCCAAGAAATGGTGGCTGTCGCCGACCGCGTCTATCGTCTAGAACAGGGATTGCTGACGGCATCGGCATCAGCATCGTGACCTCGATATTATGGCGCGCGGGCTTACGTTTTTTGATCCGCAACCCTTGGCAGCTCGGTCTCGCTGTGCTCGGAATCGCCTTGGGAGTGGCGGTGGTGGTCGCCATCGACGCCGCTCGGACCAGCGCCGATCGCGCTTTCACGCTTTCCACTCAAGCGGTCGTCGGGAAGGCTACTCATCGCATCATCGGCGGACCTAGAGGTCTCGAGGAATCTCTTTTTACTCGATTAAAGATCAGCGCTGCGATCCGGCAGGCGGCGCCGGTATTGGAGGATCACGTGTCGCTCGCGGATCATCCGGGCGAGACGATGCAACTACTGGGCATCGATCCGTTTTCGGAACTGAGCTTTCGTGCGCTACGGTCCGCTGGTGAGGATACAGCCTCCGCGGCCGGCCTGGTCAAGTTTTTTACCCAACCCGCGAGCGTGCTCATTAACCGTGCGAGCGGAACGCGCCTTGGGATCCACCTTGGCGATCACTTGGATATAAACTTGGGTACGGCGGCGCATCGGCTCAGGGTGGTCGGCTGGCTCGCCGAAATCGGCGATTTAGACCAGGGGTCCTATGACGACCTGCTGGTTACGGACATTGCCACGGCACAAGAGCTCTTTGGCATGGTGGGACGCCTAAGCCATATCGGTCTCATCCTCGCTGGGCCGCGAACCGAGGCCGTCCTCGCGCGTATCCAGCGCTTGTTGCCTCCCGGCGCGGCCGTGATTTCCGCCCGGACCCGCGATCAATCAGTGGCGAGAATGACACGCGCGTTTCAAGCGAACCTCCTCGCCTTGGGTCTCTTAGCCGTCATGGTCGGCGGGTTTGTGGTGTTTAACACGATGCGCTTTTTGGTCGTGCAGCAACGGGACCTGGTAGGGACATTGCGCACGCTCGGGGTCAGGCGGGGGGAGGTGTTTGGGTGGATTCTCGCGGAAGCGACGCTTTTGGGAAGCGCCGGAACAGTCTTGGGGCTGGCCTTGGGCTTAGGGATGAGTGACGCGCTCGTCAAATTAATGACGAGAACGATCAACGATGTCTACTATGTGTTAGCGGTAAGGCAGTTTTCTCTCGCGAGCGCAACTGTCCTGAAAGGCATTGCCCTCGGCATGGGAACGACGCTTATCGCGGCCGCGCTCCCCGCTTACGAGGCAACCGCGATGTTGCCGCGGCTTTCCTTGGCGCGCTCTCACCTGGAGACCCGAAGCCGCCGCAAAGTCGCCATCGCGGGCTGGGTTGGGGTCTCGATTGCGGCATTCGGCGCGCTGTCATTAGGGATCCCGAGTGGGGGCCTAGTGACGGCGTTCACGGCCTTGTTTGCCATCGTTTTCGGGAGCGCGCTGCTCACGCCAGTGCTGATGGTAGGCATCATCCATGGCGTTGGAAGACTATTGTCGCCTAGCGTCGGCATGCTTCTACGCATGGCATTGCGCTCGGTCACCGCCGCGCTCAGCCGCACCGCTGTCGCCGTTGCGGCCTTGATGCTCGCGATTGCCACCACCGTGGGGATGGGATTAATGATCAGCGATTTTCGCCTGTCGGTTTCCGATTGGCTCGCTAATTTGCTGGGGGCGGATCTGTATGTTTTTGTCCCCGGCCCCACGTCCAGGGCGCCGGCGTCGGCGTTACGCCCGGAGCTGGTCCAGGGCATCCGATCCGCGCCCGGCGTCGCGTCGGTGTCTACCACTCGCCGTATCCTTATCGAAGACCCCGGGGAGATCACGGAACTGGTCGCTTATGAGCTGAGCTCACAATCGCGCGCGGGGTTTCGTTTCCAGCGCGGAGATCCTGAGCGCATCTGGAGGGTTTTCGACCGAGAGGACGTGGTATTGGTTTCCGAGGCTTATGCTTATCGTCATGGTTTATCGCTCGGCGATTCGATCCGATTGCGGACCGACCGGGGCCAACGCAACTTTACGCTCGCCGGTGTTTATTATCACTACGGATCCGATCAGGGACTCGTCGCGATGAGCAGACCTATCTTCGACCGTTACTGGCGCGACACGGGTGTGTCTAGCGTAGGAGTCTATACCGCCCCAGGCGTCGATCAGGAGCGACTAAAAGCGCGGATCAAGACCTTATCGGGGCCATCGCAGATGGTTGCGGTGAAATCAAACCGGGCTTTATTCGTGAGCTCATTGCGCATCTTTGACCGCACGTTCATCATCACCGAGGTTATACGGATGCTTGCCGGCTGCGTCGCCTTCGTCGGCGTTTTTAGCGCCTTAATGGCGATGCAATTGGAGCGGGCGCACGAGCGCGGTGTGCTTCGCGCCTGCGGGGTGACCCCCAGGCAGATCGGAAAGCTCATCATCTTAGAAACGGCCTTTATGGGCCTCATCGCCGGAATCATCGCTC
This sequence comes from Chromatiales bacterium USCg_Taylor, assembly GCA_002007425.1. Taxonomy (GTDB): domain Bacteria; phylum Pseudomonadota; class Gammaproteobacteria; order JACCXJ01; family JACCXJ01; genus USCg-Taylor. Next base: position 3,306 of record MUGK01000198.1, read on the forward strand.
TTCCCGTCGGCATGATCATTGCCGTGGTGCTCGAGATGGTGGTCATTCCGCGTTCCTTCGGTTGGGTCATGACGGCACACATTGTCCCCTCGATTCTGCTTCAGGGGCTGTTGATCGGCGTGTTGGCGGCCGCGTTCGCGGCCCTCTATCCCGCCTGGAAAACCACGCGCGGCACGGTGACCGATCTCAGGCGGCATGAGTGAGAGCTTGTGACAAAATCGTCGCGAGCGAAGGGAGGTCGTGTTCCGCCGGAGCGGAGGAACCGGAGTGTATACTGAAATACATGAGGATTCCGAGCGCCGCCGGAACACGAGATCCCGAGCGCAGCAGATTTTTCACAAGCTCTGAGAGGCTGTGAATCAATTGTCATTTGACGGTAGTTCAGACACAGATATGACCGTCGGTCGAGGCGTTGAGGTA
>MUGK01000199.1 GCA_002007425.1 Chromatiales bacterium USCg_Taylor
TCCTCCCATCATGAACAGCTACCCGCTCCTAGTTCAGGCTCATCTTGTGTTAGAAATAAGCCCCACCTTCAGGCTCATCTAGCATTGGAAGAGACTCTCGCTGGACTCTTGGGCATGGACAAGAGCATGATCCTGACGGATCAGGAGTATGAGTGCACGATCGGGATACCTCCGAGAGATGATGCCCGGAAGACGATCTTTGCTTGCGTCAACAACCTCACCAACTCGAACGGAAGCACAAACATTCCCCTTTCGAGCTACGGGCTGGCCATCACTGACGATCGCAATGCGGACGTCCCAGTAGGGGACGTACAAAGCCTTTGCGCGCCTAGTGCACCCTGTCTCGTCTTCAATGACCTCTTCTTGGGGCCGTTGGAGAGAATCGCCGCTGTATGTGGATGGGAGATGAAGCTGGAGCGCATGGTACGCGAAACGCCGTTTCGCGAGTTCGCCGAAGATGGCAGTAGGTGCCAGGAATTCGGCGGAACGAAGGACGGCGGCCCGTGCATCGTCAAATCGGTCTGCCCGTCTGGCCGCCCCGGATCCTAGGTCCGTCCCGCAGCAGTTCTCAGGGGCCGCGGGGGAGACCCGGTTCGGTCAACTCGGCCGTTTTGAAGTCCCTACGCTCCTGTCTGTGGCGAATTCCAAATTCTAGGACAAATGCCACGCTGATTGCAGTCTTGTGAATCGTAGCCGAGTTGGTAACGTTGTGGCATGCGAGCACTCACTGTGCTTCTTGCGCATCTTGTCACGACGCTGATCAAGCTCTGCCGGCATGGTGGTCTTCATGCGGTAGTGGCCGAGTCACTCGCGGTGAAGCATCAACTGCAGGTAATAAACCGGACGCGTCGTCGTGCGCCGAGATTGACACCGTGGGATCGAGTGGTATTTGGCTGTGTGCTGCCTGGATCCCACTGAAGCGCCTAGCGAAGTGCGCAGTGATTCTCAAACCTTCCAGCTTTATGCCGTTTCACCAAGCCTTGGTGCGGTGTAAGTATCGGTGGTTATATTCGTCACGAAAGCGTGGCCGTGGTCACAAGGGGCCAACAACGGAAGTCATTGCGGCGGTCGTTGAAATGAAACGACGTAATGCCCGCTTGGGTTGTCGGAAGATTGCAGAGCAAATCTCGCACGCCTTTGGTATTGAGATCGACAAAAGATGTCGTCCGCCGCATTTTGGCGAAGCATTATCATGCCGACTCGAGCGGCGGCGGTGTGTCCTGGTTGACGGCTATCGGTCATGCCAAAGACAGCCTCTGGAGTATCGATCTCTTTCGCTGTGAGTCAATCTTATTGCAAAGCTATTGGGTCATGGTCGTTATAGATGTCTTCACGCGACGGATCATCGGTTTTGGCGTTGCGCGCGGAGACGTTGATGGGGTTGCCGTGTGTTGGATGTTCAATCACGCCCTCGTCAAGCACCCCTTGCCGAAGTATGTATCCACCGACAACGATCCGCTGTTCCGCTTCCATCGGTGGTTGTCGAATCTACGCATTCTTGGGGTAGAAGAAATCAAGAGCGTCCTCTTTGTGCCGCAGTCGCATCCTTTCGTCGAACGCCTCATCGGTACGCTGCGGCGCGAGTATCTCGATCATCTATTCTTTTGGAATGGGCCAGACCTTGAGCACAAGCTCCTTGCGTACCGCGACTACTATAACCAGCACCGTTGCCATGCCGGCTTAAGCGGCGAAACGCCGAACGGCTACGGGACCGAGAAAGCGGCGTCACGGGCAACGATTGAGCCGCATGAGTGGCTCGGCCATTGCCATGGAATGTTTCATCTGCCTGTTGCCGGATAGGAGTAATAATTCGCAACAGACAGGTGAGTTATTTTCGTCCGTAAACGCCGAAATAGACTGCAAAATTATTTATCACAATTTGTACGGTAAGTAAACTAATTAGGTATACCAAAATAGACCCGAGATGTTTGTTTAATCCAACTTTAGGACCGAGTTTATTCAGCATGTATGCCCCTCCTAAAATAATTACAGCCGTAGGAACATTTTTTATCATCAACCCGGCATTAATGCCATATTGTTCCATCAAATCTCGAGTAAGATCGTTAGCCTCCGCATTAAGATTAGTTTGTTCGTGAAGGTATAAAGAAGTAGACGTTATATCCAGCCCTTTTATACCTACGTATGCTAACGACGCATAATATAAATGACCAAATTTATCAAATAGCTTTCGATTTATATCTTTTAATTTGTCAATTAATTTATCCAATGTCATTTACGAGCTGGACGCGTCGGTCTGTGGCCATACCTAAGTATAAAAGGATTGGAGATTTGCGCAATCGGGAAAAGCGCTTGTGTGGCCGAAACTGGGCATACAAGTTAAAGACATCAATCTTTTGCGGTTGGAATGAAGTGGATTAGGTGCGTACTTTACCCAGAATACTGACCGTACCCCTCATCCTTTTTCTTTGTGTCCCGCCCGCACTCGCTAAGCAAGTTTTTGGGAAGGTGATGGCGGCCATTGCACAGCGCTTCGAGCGATTTGGTTTGACGCTCCATCCACAGAAGCCCCGGTTACTGGATTTTCAGCGACCTCGGAACGACGGGGGTGGTCCTCGTCCCTCGAGCTTCGATCTGCTAGGGTTCACGCACTACTGGGGGCGTTCCCTTAAGGGACACTGGGTGGTCAAGCGTCGCACCGCTATCGCCACACCCTGCTCGGTGAAAAGCGTATGGCGCCCTCTGCCGGCCGCCGCGCCCGGCTTTTGAGGTCACAATCCGTGATCTCAAAGATTCCGGATTGCACGCAGCCATGCGCGAGCCGATTTGAAGTCCGGACAAGCCCCCGCGACAAGCTTCCAGAACTTCGGCGAGTGGTCCATCCGCTTCAGGTGCATCAGCTCGTGGATCATTACGTAGTCGCGGATTGAATCTGGCATCTGCACAAGGCGCCAGTTCAGGCAGATGCGGCCCTTCCGCGAGCACGAGCCCCACCGCCAGCGTTGGTTGCGAACGTTGATTCGAGTGACCGTAAGGCCGTGCAGGGCGGCGAGTTCCAGAAGGCGGGCGGGCAGCTCGCGCTTCGCGCGGTCTCGGAGCTCGCGCTCGACTGCCGGCGATCTCGTCGTGAGTTTCGGACGCAGGCACTCCTGCTCACACCGTTGCTGCTGCTTCTCTATCCAGGCTCGCTCCTGATTCGCGAATGCCGCAGCCTCGCGCTTCGAGCCCCACTGCGGAATGGTCACGCGGACCGTTCCATCGTCGGCCACACGAATCATATATCTGCGGGCGCGTGGATGGCGAACAAAGACGAAGGCGGGTTCGAATGGCAGCGATGGCTGACGGTCCGGCTCAAAGCCGGACACTACGATATATCAACGATGGGCACATGCCGGAGGATACCGGCGCGCTCAGTCGCAACAGGCCGACGCCTTCGGCCCGCTGCGAGGCCGCGACGGCATCGGCTTCGTCGATCTCGGACAGGCTTCACGGCACTCGATCTCATCCGGCCGACGTGATGTAGTCAAGATGACCCGCCTACAGTTCTAATGCCTAAGCCGCGCCCGGGCGACCGCATGTTTCCATCCCGCGTAGAGCGCATCGCGCCGGTCCTGAGTGATCACGGGCTCAAAACGCCGCTCTGGGCGCCAGCCCACTGCGATTGCCTCTGTGCTTTCGAACAACCCCGTGGCGAGCCCGGCAAGATAGGCCGCCCCAAGCGCCGTCGTCTCGGTGATGGCGGTACGCGCCACCGGG
>MUGK01000200.1 GCA_002007425.1 Chromatiales bacterium USCg_Taylor
TGTGCTCCTTTCTCTCGGGCCTGCCAGCCCGTTCTTTGTCGGTTACTACAGAAAGGGTACATCGCCTTCACCTTTTTACACACCCTTTGATGGTACCTCGTTCACTGAGGAGACTACGCCATGAATTACAAACAAAGCCAGTTACCAGCGTGGGTCAATCCCTGCGTGATCGGCGGCGCCGTATCTTTATTAGCGGCCTACTTGGGTTTCTGGGACTATATACAACCGAGCGAGAGCGACGATCTTTGCATAGATACCGAAGAAGGGGCTACCGATCTAGAAATCGCAGGCCTTGCCCTCATTGGCGGACTCGTGACTTTGTATGGTCACTTCAAGCACTCGGTAACCCGCAAGTGAGGTGATCCCAACGCCGTTCGCGAACTTAGAGGAAGTCATCAAAGGATTGGAACCACATCACGGTGTCAACCGTCGATGGCGCCCAATCTTGACATCGGTATGACCGCAGTTATACTGCGGCCATGAAAACCGCGATCTCCGTTCCGGATCCTCTTTTCGATGCTGCTGAAAAGCTTGCCCGACGACTCGGAATTAGTCGCAGCGAACTCTTTCAAAAGGCCGTTGAGGCGTTTCTGCGCGAACGTCGAGATGAAGGCATCACCGAAGCGCTCAATGCAGTCTACGCCGCGGACGATAAGGTATCGAGCCTCGACCCAATGGTGCACCAACTGCAGATGGCATCTCTAAAGTCGGACGATTGGTCGTGAAGCGGGGCGAGTTATGGTGGGCGAGCCTGCCTACCCCCCGTGGTTCGGAGCCGGGTTTCCGCCGACCTGTGGTGATTGTGCAGTCCGATATGTTCACCCGAAGCCATATCCGAACGGTGATCGTCGCAGTGGTCACCACCAACGTTGGTCTTGCGGAAGCTCCTGGAAACGTTATGCTTACGCGAGGCCGAAATCGCTTGCCGAAGGATTCGGTAATCAATGTGTCGCAGGTACTGACGTTGGATAAGTCGTTCTTAGCGGGACGAGTTGGTCACGTATCACCCAGGGAGCTCGCCATGCTGGAAAACGGGCTGCGTTTGGTGCTTGCACTTTAAGGGGTGCCTAATTTCGCATTCGACTCTACGCGCCGGCCCATCGGGACCGCGCCACAGCTTCAGGCGATCCAACGCTTGCGGCAACGCTCTAGGTGCGGCTAGCCCGCCCTCCGGCGTACGCGCGCAGCCCCGGCGGGTCACGGGCTTGCTCGCCCGTCCGCTTCAAATTATTCTGGCGCAACGTGCTTGTCTCGAAGCCGTAGTTTGTGCCCATAGCCTATGAGCCTTAGCATCGTCGTCTTGGCGGCCGGCCAGGGGAAACGGATGTATTCCGATGTCCCAAAGGTATTGCACGCCCTTGCCGGAAAGCCGCTCCTCGAACATGTCTGTCGCGTGGCAGCGCGGCTGAGCGCCGAGCGGATTTACGTCGTTCACGGTCACGGCGGCGAGAGGGTGCGCGAAGCACTGCGGCATCTCGATGTCACCTGGATAGAACAGTCCCGGCAACTCGGCACCGGTCATGCGGTTGCGCAGGCCTTGCCATCCATCGATTCCCGCAACGGCGTCCTTATTCTCTACGGAGATGTGCCCTTGATTACCTCGGAGACCTTGCAGCGCCTGAAGGATGCCTTCGCGGAGGGCGGGATCGGGTTGCTCACCGTGGATCTGGATGATCCGGGCGGATACGGCCGCATCGTGCGCGATCACAGCGGAGCGGTGGTGCGGATCGTGGAGCACAAGGATACGACTCCCGAGGAACGGGCGATCCGCGAGGTCAATACCGGCATGATGGCCATCCCCGCGGCGCCTTTGCTCCGATGGATAGAGAGGCTCGATGACCGCAACGCCCAGCGCGAGTACTACTTGACCGATATCATCGGTATGGCGGTGAGAGAGGGGATCCCGATTAAAACCGTGGCGGCGGACTCGGTCTACGAGGTCATGGGAATCAATGATCGCGAGCAGCTTGCCGATCTCGAGCGCCATTACCAACACCTGCAAGCACAGCATCTGATGCGCTCGGGGGTGACCTTGCGCGATCCCGCCCGCTTCGATCTGCGCGGCGAGATCGAATTCGGGAGGGACGTCGTGATCGATGTCAACGTCATCCTCGAAGGGCGCGTTAAATTAGGCGATCGCGTTCATATCGGGCCCAACTCCTACCTGCGCGACGCCGAGCTTGCAGACGACGTGGCCGTGTTGCCGAACTGTGTGCTTGAAGAGTGTGCGATCGGTAAGGGCGCGCGCATTGGACCGTTCTCTAGGATCCGGCCCGAGACCCGTCTGGCCGACCATGTCCACGTGGGTAACTTCGTCGAGATCAAGAAATCGACGGTCGCAGCCGGTTCCAAGATCAACCATCTTAGTTACGTCGGGGATGCCGAGGTCGGCCGCGACGTCAATGTCGGCGCGGGGACCATCACCTGTAACTACGACGGGGCCAACAAACACAAGACCGTGATCGGCGATGGTGTGTTTATCGGCTCGGACACGCTGCTCGTCGCGCCGGTTCGCGTGGGTGATGGCGCCACGATCGGCGCGGGAACGACGCTCACCCAAGACGCGCCGCCCGGCGCCTTAACACTAGGCCGGGCGCGCCAGACGACCGTTGAGAGCTGGACCCGCCCTCAGAAGAAAAAGACCGGTGAAGAAAAGTAGCCGACGCTTGCGGATCGCTTACTATCAATTCCGGCCCCTCTTTGGCCAGACTGAGAACAACCTGCAAAAGGTTTTAAGTGCGCTCGCTCAAGCCGAGGCGGATCTGATCGTATTACCCGAACTTCCCTTCACCGGATATTACTTTAGGGACCGCGCGGAGGTCTTGGCACTGGCCGAAGATCCGGCGCGCTCGAATACCGTCGAGGGGCTCGTCGAACTGTGCCGGCGCCGCGATTTCTATCTGGTCACCGGTTTTTGCGAGTGCCGGAATGAGAAGGTCTACAACAGCGCCCTGTTGCTAGGTCCCGAAGGAGTAGCGCACGTATACCGGAAGCTGCATCTCTTTAATGAGGAAAAGCGATATTTCGATGCCGGTGATCTTCCGCTTGTGGTGCATGAGGTGCGCGGCGTGAAGATTGGGCTCATGGTTTGTTTCGACTGGGCTTTTCCCGAGGTCGCGCGCGTCCTCGCCATCCATGGAGCGGAAATCCTCTGCCATCCCGCCAACCTGGTGTTGGCATATTGCCAGCAAGCGATGGCTATCCGCTGCCTGGAGAACCGGGTATTCGCGGTCACGGCGAACCGTTTTGGTAACGACCACAGGCCGCACGGCCGGCTGCGGTTCACCGGCAAGAGTCAGATCGTGGCTCCGAGCGGCCGGGCTCTATACCGCGCACACGCCCAGCGCGAAGAGCTTGGTATCGTCGAGATCGACCTGAGCGAGGCGCGCGATAAAAGCATCACGCCCCTGAATGACGTCATCGCCGATCGGCGGCCTAATTTCTATGAGACGCTGTATAGGCCGGGGCCAGCCTATTAGCGTTTCGAAAGAACTTTCGTGAGGCTCCTTCGGGTCGTTGTATCCCGGCGGATCGCGACCTCATGCGGCGCGTCGACATCCAGGATTCCAGTATTTTCTAATCTTAAAATGAGCCTGAAAAGGGTAATAGAGTCCCCCTTAGAGAGAAGGACTCCTGGACCTCAGGGGATGCCTGGGGGCGTTGTG
>MUGK01000003.1 GCA_002007425.1 Chromatiales bacterium USCg_Taylor
CGCACAACGCGAATTGTTTCGGGCGCGCCGGGACTATTCCCGCGCGCGCTACGATTATCTATTGGACACCTTGCGCCTCAAACGCGCCTCCAGTACCTTCGCGCCAGCCGATCTCGCCAAGATAAGCGCTTGGTTAGGACCCTAGCCCGCAGTCACGCGCGCGATGTTGACCGCATATCAGAACAGGGTCAGCTGCGGACCGAGCGCCCTCGGCGGTTTGAATTTCGAGGTATCCAATGCGCGCGCCGAGCGCGTGAGCCCGTGGCGCTTGCAGGCGAGGTTGAAACGGTTGCGAAGGACTTCAGCAAAAATCCCAGTACCTCGCATGCGCGTGCCGAATTGGGGATCGTTCTCCTGACCGCCGCGCATATCGCGCACGCGGTTCATGATGCGCGCGGCCTTCAGCGGTTCGTGGACCTGCAGCCACTCCTCGAACAAACTCTTAACCTCATGGGGCAAGCGCAATAAGACGTAGCCGGCATAGCGCGCACCGGCGTTCGCGGCCGCTTCGAGTATCGATTCCATTTCCGCATCGTTCAGCGCCGGGATCACCGGGGCAAACAGTACCCCTGCCGGGATCCCGGCGGCGCTCAAGCGCTTGACGGTCTCCAGGCGCCGTTGCGGCGCGCTGGCGCGCGGTTCCATTCGGCGCGCCAAGGCCCGATCGAGCGTCGTGATCGAAACATACGCCTCGACCAGGTTCTCGCGCGCCATCGGGGCGAGGAGATCTAGATCGCGCTCGACCAACGACGACTTGGTCACGATGCTCAGGGGATGGCGGGACTCCCACAAAACCTCGATGATCCGCCGGGTGATCCCGAAGCTGCGCTCGATCGGCTGATAGGGATCCGTGTTGGTGCCAAGCGCGATCTGGCGGCACACATAGCCGGGCTTGGCCAACTCGTTTCTCAACAGCGCCGCGGCATTCGGTTTTGCGAACAAGCGGCTCTCGAAGTCGAGCCCCGGCGAGAGATCGAGATAAGCATGCGTCGGCCGCGCGTAACAGTAGATGCAGCCATGTTCGCAGCCGCGATAAGGATTGATCGAACGCTCGAACGGCAGGTCGGGGGATTGGTTATAAGAGATGATCGAGCGCGCCTGCTCTTCGGTCACGCTGGTCCGCAACGGCGGAGGGACCGCATCGTCGCCCGTCCATCCGTCATCGAAGGCTGCGCGGGTCTCCGTGAAGAACCGAATAGGCGTATTCGCTTGCGCGCCCCTACCCTTCACGCCATGCCGCTCGCGAGTCACCATCCGCCTCCGGGCCTGCAATCCAAGACTAGTCCCTCCTAATGCGCGTAACGACTTATCTTATCAAGAATCTCCGTGAGCAATGCAATTTGGGTTCTCGTTGATCGCGTTCTCTTCTGCTTCTATCGGGCACCGGTTACGCTTCTTGCGCCAGGTCCCGTCGATTGTTTCAGCTTGTCTTCGAGACCTTCGATATCTTTCAGGTGCGCTCGCATCAGAAGTAGGTCATGGTATCCAACCCCTTCGCGGTCTGTTCCTTCTTGCGCTGCTCGTTCTTCTCGATTTCTTTATGTAGCTCGGCCAGCGCTTCTGCGGTTGCCGGTCCTCGAAACTCTCTTGGACCGCTCTGGCTCGCTCCTCCGTCAGAGCGACGAGGAAGGGATCGTCTCTGTTCTCTTCCGCCCTCTTTTCGATAGCTTTCACGAGATTGATGACCTTCGTCGCATGCCCTTCGCGTCGTGTCCTGATCGTCTCCAATGTCGCATCGTCGAGCACGGCATATTCCCCGGATGGTTGAGAGAGCAGTCCCGCGACGACGGACTCCGTGGCCAGCAACTGGGTGCCGATGACGACAGCGGCATGTTCGCTCCCAATCGGCGCCATATCGACCATCTCCCCTTCGATTAATTCCACGCGGTCATCTTCCGAGAGGATACCCGCTTTGCCAATGCGGTGATAATCCGCTACCGTGAGGCGATGCCGCTGATAGATGGCCGGTCCCGTCATTCATCTTTACCATGCAGTTTTGGAAGCCCCGCCGAGTCCCTGTCCCATTCCGCCAGTTTCTCGGACGTGTAAGCATATCCCCGTTCCGCGATCTCTTTGACTCGATTAAAATCGAGCAACCCGAACTCTTGCACGGGAAACCGCAGGTAGAAGTCGGCCAGGTTCTGCATGGTTTCCTTCGCTTCATCGCTCTTGATCAACCACGACGCCATCAGCGTTTTGGTCAGGCTCGGCAGGGCGAGAGACCGCGCGGCCGGGATGAGCTTGCGCGTCAACGCCTGCCAACCAGAAAAGCTTCCCTCGATTCGGGTTTCCGTTTCGAGCCGCACCGGGGCGCCGACGTCGAGAGCGATCAGGGGGCCGATATCGTCCTGGCTGCGCATCACATCGACAGGCATGTTGTTGAACACCGCCCCGTCGACGAGGAAACTGTTCCCTTCGATGACCGGCGGGAAAAGGCCGGGGACCGACATGCTTGCGCGCACGTATTTCCACAACAGGCCCCGATCGTGGACCCCCTGCCGGGAGGAGTTCAGATCGGTGCTCACGCAAAAGAAACTGATCCAAAGATCCTCGATCTTCTGCTCGCCGAAGCCTTTCTTTAGCTGGCGGGTGATGTTGTTTCCGGTGGTCAAGGCCACCGCGGGATAGGTGTAGTCCATGCGATAATTGAACGCGCGCGCCTGATCGATCATCGTCCGGTAATCCCAGCGCAACGCCGTCATGCCGGCCACGATGGAACCCATGCTGCTGCCGCCCACCTTGTCGATCGGGATCCCTGCTTCCCTAAGCGCGCGGATAGCACCGATGTGAGCGAACCCGCGCGCGCCGCCGCCGCTCAGCACCAGGCCCACGCCATTGCCGCTCGCAAGCCGCCCCAAGCGCGCCATATCGTGCGCGTCGGACGGGCAGACATGGTAATGGTAACGCACCTCTCTTTCGCGTAGCCAGGCCTCGGTCCGCTCACAGGCAACGTTTCCCTGGTGCAAGATCACGAGGCTCTTGGGTAATTTTCGGTAGATGGGATCGCTCAAGAGAGTCTCTTCGATCTCCTCCTTGCGCGCTGGAGAGGCGGCATCGCCCACGAGCAGCACGCGATCGGCTTGACGCAGGCAGCGTTTGGTCCATTCAGAGGGTGCGCTACCGGTCTGATAAAGAATATAACGGTACGCGGACTCCTGATGGTTTAGCCAGCAGGCGATGCTAAGATTATCCGCATCATCGAGCGGCGTTTGGGCGATCTCCTTCGAGCTTAGATACTCACCGAGCAAGTCGCTGTTCAAGAGCAAGGTGGGCCCGTGCCCCGACAGAGCTTCGGCCAACCGGCGGCTGAAGTCCGTGAGTGGAACATTATTGCCGGCCGGGATGAGCGCAATAGTGACCACGCTGTTTTTGTCGCGCGCTTTCCCTAAGGTTTGCGTCCAAAGACGGTTGATCACGGCGCCGGCGAAGTGTTTGACCAATTCGTGGGGATGTTTCCGTAGCAGACGCTCGAAGGCCTCTACCGATAGCTTGGCCATCAGGGTGTCACGAATAGCGCATACGGTCGCCGTGCGTTTGCCTCCCGTCAGGATCCCTATCTCGCCGACCGTCTGGCCACGCCCGAGCTCGCTCACGACGACGTAGCTGCCGTCGCACTCGTCCCCCTCGCGCATGAGACAGCCGCCGCTCGGACAAAGCATCAATTCCATCTCCGCTTCCAGATCCTTGAGCACGGCTTGGCTCATGCCCTTGAACTGATCGCCGAAGAAGAGCAAGCTTCGCAGCTCCGCCCTTTGCAAGCGCTCGACGATGATCCGCGCCAGCCGGGCCGCTACTTGCGGAGCCATCCGGCGTGCGTGCTCGACGGCGTCCTTGCCGAGTCTAGCGACGATCGAATCGCGGTCGGCACGAACCGATGCGCTGCGCCGCTCGCCGGTCACCAGCGCGATCTCGCCGACACAGGTGCCCGGGTCGACACGATTGAGGTGCACCTCCTCGCCCCGATCGTTTCTCCGGGTCACCAGGAATTGACCTTCGAGAATCACATAAAGGCTATCGCCGGGATCATCCTGGCGAATGAGAAACTGACCCTGGGACAAGGAGATAAGCTCCATCTCCCTGGCGACGAGTTGCAGTTCCGATGGCGCTAGATCGGAAAACAGATCCATACCCGCCAAAACGGGTAGCCACTCAAGAGCAGTTTGCTTCACTCGATCCGCTTGATCCGCTTCCACGCTGCCACGCCCCCCTCTTCCAAGCACTCTGTTGACGGAGATTCACCGCGGCCACCACGCGGCCCTTAGTAGCCAATATTTTACACCCGGCCGCATGCGCACGATTACGGCCGGGTCAATTCTTCAAGGACTTGATCTCCACGGTTGCCGGGCGCAGGTTCTGAGACAGCACGCCGAGGGCTACGGCATCGATGCGTGAAGGAAGGGGTCTGTGAGCAGCTCGGAAACGCGCATTAGGCACAAGGTTTGCCTTATCCCTACGCGTAACGACCGCTTACACAAGACCCCTTGAGAGGAGACGGAACTATCCCCAGGAACCTCCGACAGCCAGCGCACAAAACCTGTAAAATTATGACTACCAAATTGCAAAATTTACCGATGCAGCGGAACAAAACAGAACGCCGGATCGCTGGCGCCTCTTACTCGCCAGCCAAGCTCAAGATGTGTTTTTGTTTGCTCTGGAACCGCTGTTTAACGCCGGGCGCGGAGGCGAGCTCCATGCGGGTTTGGGCGGATCTGAGCCGCCATTACGCCGAGCCACACCGGCATTACCACACCTTAAGCCACATTTTTCATTGCCTGCGGCAATTCGACGCGGCCAAATCGTTCATCGAAGCGCCCGATGCCGTGGAAATGGCGGTCTGGTTCCACGATGCGGTCCACAATCCGGAAGCTTCCGATAACGAGCAACGGAGCGTGGAGCTCTTTGAGCGCGCCGCGAGCAACCATTTCCAGCAGGATCTCGTGCACAAGATCGGTGAGCTTATCCTCGCCACTGCGCACCGGGAAGCGCCTCGTAGCCACGATGAGCGGGTCCTATGCGACATCGATTTCGCCAGTTTCGGCTCTCCCTGGGACGAATTTCTAGGTGACAGCCAGGCCTTAAGAATCGAGCAAGCCAACACTCCGGACGAAGTGTTTTCTCCCGCTAAATTGAAGTTTCTTAAAGCCATCCTTGAACGTCGTACGATCTTTTTTACGGATTTCTTCCGCGCCCGCTACGAAACCTCGGCAAGGAAAAACATCCAGCGTTACATTGCCAGCCTGGAAGCCGAAGCATATGTCTGAGACGCGTGAATAAATCGTCGCGAGCAGCGCCAAGAGCCGCGGAGGGAGCGCACCGCTTGCCCGTGGCTTTACCGGCTCGCGGCCACGTACAGGGGCGTTCTCGCTAACAGCTCCGTGCAGGCCTCGGCGCGGAGAGGTGGACTGAAGAGATAGCCCTGCGCTTCCTCGCAACGCTGCTCGCGCAGGAACTGGCATTGCGCGAGGGTCTCCACACCTTCCGCCACCACGCCGATCTTGAGCTGCTTGGCCATCGCCAGGATCGTTTGAACAATCACCACATCGTCAGCTTCCCTGGGAATGTCGCGCACGAAGGATTGGTCGATCTTGCTGCGATCGAGCGGCAGCCGCTTGAGGGAGGAAAGGCTCGAGTACCCGGTGCCGAAATCATCCACCGTAATCTGCAGGCCCATGCCATGCAACTCGCGCAGCACCTCGATGGCATGTCCAGGATCGGCCATCAGTGTCGATTCGGTGATCTCGAGATCGAGGCTGGGCGCCGCGAGCCCGGAATCCCGCAACACGGTACCAACCAGCGCCGGGAGGTCAAACTGCCGGAGGATCTGGCGCACCGAGAGATTCACGGCCATTCGCACCGGCGGTAAGCCGGCTGCTTGCCAGGTGCTCGCCTGATTGCAGGCGGTGCGCAGCGCCCACTCGCCGATCTCGGCGATAAGCCCCGTCTCCTCGGCGATCGGGATGAACTCATCGGGCGGCACCATCCCCCGCTCGGGATGTTGCCAGCGCAGCAGCGCCTCGACCCCAACAACCGCATTGCTGCGGAGATCGATCTNNNATCGATCTGGGGCTGATAGTGCAGCGACAACTCTCTGCGCTCGAGCGCGCGCCGCAGATGGTTTTCCAGCAACAGCCTTTCATGGGCTTGGGCATTCATGCGCGCATCAAAGAACTGATACTGCTCGCGGCCCTGGTCCTTTGCCTGGTAAAGGGCGGTATCCGCATGTTTGAGCAAGGTCTCCGCGTCCGTCCCATCCTTCGGGAACAGGCTCACCCCGAGGCTCGTGGTCGCGTGCAACTCGTGTCCGAACACCGAGAACGGCACGGACATCGCGCCGAGGGCCTTAATCGCCACCTGGGCGGCATCGCGCGCGGTGAGAACGTGGGGCAGTAGGATAACGAATTCATCGCCCCCGAGGCGCGCGACAGTGTCGCCCTCGCGCAGCACCGTACGCAGACGTGAGGCCACCTGGCGCAGCAACTCATCGCCGGCCGGGTGACCCAAGGTGTCGTTGATGGTCTTGAAGCGGTCGAGATCGAAGTAGAGCACCGCGGTCTGGGCGCCATCGCGCTCCGCCTGGGCGAGTGCCTGCCCCAGCCGGTCGAGCAGTAACACCCGGTTCGGGAGTTCCGTTAACGCATCGTGGTAGGCGAGATGATGGATCTGTACCTCCCGTGAGCGTGCCTCTTCCTCGGCCCGCTTCCGCTCGGTGATGTCAAGGCAGCCTCCGATGAAGCCGGCCAGCGCGCCGTCGGGCGAGAAGCGCGGCCCGCCGCTATCGAGTATCCACCGGTATGCCCCATCGCGCCCCTTGACCCGGTACTCCAACGTGAAGGGGACACGCGCCTGGAGCGCCTTCTCGTAGCTCCGCCAGCAGCCGTCGACATCCTCGGGATGCACTTCTTGAGTCCAACCGTAGCCGATCTCCTGATCGAGCGTGCGGCCGGTGTAGTCGAGCCAGCTCTTGTTGAACCACGTGCAGCGCCCCTCGGCGTCCACGACCCAGACCATGACCGGCAGGCTATCGGTTAGGGTGCGAAACCGCGGCTCGCTTTCACGCAGCGCTGCTTCCGTACGGCAGCGCTCTCCTTGTTCCAGGGCCAGCGCGATGAGGTTCGCGATCGCGATGCTGAACAAGCGGTCCTCGGGCATCCAGGGCACGGGCGATCCCGTCCGCTCGTGGCAAAGCACCCCCTCGATGCGGCCATGCACATGCACGGGGATATCCATCATCGCCGTGATGCCGAGCGGCGTCAGGTAAGTGGCCGAGAACTCGCACGTGCGCGGATCGCCGTTGGCATCATCGGCGACGATGGCCTCGCTCTGCGCGAGCGCATGAAAATAAGCCGGGTAGAGCACGGCCTGGAGCTCGGCGCCAGCGCTGTGCCGGTCGGGCCCCCGCTGGTAGAGATCGACACAGCGGATAGCCGTTCGATCTTCGCTGTACCGCCAGAGACTGACGCGCTCGACCCCGAGCGAGCGCGCGGCGGTCTCGGTCAGTAATCGAAACACCTGCTCCAAGTCCTCACTCTGGAAGACCTGGCCTTTCGTAAGGTCGCTCAACGCCGCCTGCTGTTCCAGCAGGCGTTCGTGCCGGATGCGGAGGGCGGCCGTTTCACCATTCGCCGGATCCTCGCGTTCACCCCGTTTAAGCAGGCGGGCGCCAAGGCGCCGGAGCCTACTTACGATCGGTGCTATGCCGCCGCCTGGCCTGCGATACGTGTTCTGCAACCCGCGCTCCCGGACATGCCCAAGCTATAGGTTTAACCTTAAAGTATTATAGCGGTTGACCCAATAGGAAGCTTGTCGAATCGGCGGCGCCGGTACCGGCGCCGCGCAGTCTACAACAATCCTACATCATCGAATGACATCCACGCTCTCCACGATCGAACGCGCATCCATGATGCCCTATGCAGCTTCGCCCACGCTTGAAGCCCGCGATCTGTGTTGCCGCCGCGGGGATCGCCTGCTTCTCACCAGGCTCTCCTTTACGCTTGCGCGCGGGGAAATCTTGCAGATCACGGGCGCCAATGGCGTCGGCAAAACCACGCTATTGCGGGTCATCGCCAGCCTGATGCAACCGGAATCCGGGACGCTCCATTGGCGCGGCCAACTGCTGGAGAAGGTCCGCTCCGCCTATCTCCGAGATCTCAGCTACGTTGGTCACGCGGATGGTGTGAAGGGCAGTTTGAGCGTCGCGGAAAACCTCACGCTCGCTTCCGCCTTGCACGGGGGCGGGATCCCCATCAACGCGGCCTTACAGCGTTTGGGCCTTGGCGATCTCGCGGATACGCTAACCCACCGGCTGTCCGCGGGCCAGCGCCGGCGCCTGGCCTTGGCGCGCTTGCTGGTCAACCAAGCCTGCCTGTGGCTTCTGGACGAACCCTTTACCGCCTTGGATAAACCTGCTATAAAAACGGTGGCCTCGATGCTGGAAGAGCACGCCGCGCGCGGCGGGCTGGTTATCTTCACGAGCCATCACTCCACCGATATCACAATCAGCCGCGCTTTGCACCTAGAGGATCAACGGGAATGGAACGGGGACTAGTGCACGCTTGCGCCTGGATCGTCAAGCGCGATTTGCTATTGCTCTGGCGGCACCGCGCCGAGGCCGCCAATCCCGTTCTGTTCTTTTTTGTGATCGCGCTCATTTTTCCGCTCAGCCTGGGACCGGAACCCCAAATGCTCCAGTCCGTGGGCCCCGGCGTGATCTGGATCGCGGCCTTGCTCGCGACGCTCCTGTCCCTCGAAGCCGTCTTTCGCTCGGACCTCGAGGATGGGAGTCTCGAACAGTTGTTGCTGAGCCCGCATCCGCTGACGCTCCTGGTGATGGCCAAGATACTTTCGCATTGGCTGACGGCCGGCTTGCCTTTATTGCTGCTCGCGCCGATCTTGGGACTGCAATTCGGGATCGCTGGGTACACGCTCGGCGTGTTGTTGCTTACGCTGATACTCGGCACGCCCGCGCTCAGCCTTATGGGCGCGATCGGGGTGGCGCTAACGGCGGGTTTGCGGGCGGCCGGGATCCTGGCGACCCTGCTGCTCTTACCCCTTTATGTGCCAATCTTGATTTTCGCGACCGGTGCGACCGCCGCCGCGAACCGCGGCTTAGCCTGGGGGCCGCAACTTTATATGCTGGGCGCCCTGCTGATGCTCGCCATCACGCTGGCGCCGCTGGCCGCGGCCGCCGCGCTGCGGATCCGCAATAGCTGAAATATGCAGCAATTACTCGCTCCGAAAAACTTCTACCTCTGGTCCGGCCGGTGGCTGCGGCCCGTGGCCTGGGCCACCGGCTTATGTACACTCACGGGTCTCTATTGGGGCCTCGTCGTCGCGCCGCCCGATTATCAGCAAGGCGACAGCTACCGGATCATGTTCGTGCACGTCCCGAGCGCGTGGATGTCTCTGTTCGTTTATGCGGTTATGGCCGGCGCCGGGGCCGTGGCTTTGGTCTGGCGTATCAAAGTTGCCGAGGTCGTGGCTTCCGCCAGCGCACCCATCGGGGCGGCTTTTACCGCCTTGGCGTTGATGACCGGTTCGCTGTGGGGCAAGCCCATGTGGGGCACGTGGTGGGTTTGGGATGCGCGGCTTACCTCGGAATTATTGCTGTTGTTCTTATACCTCGGCTATATGGCCTTGGAGCAGGCCATCGAGGATCGCAGGACCGCGACTCGGGCCGCCGCGGTGCTGGCGCTCGTGGGCGCCGTCGATCTGCCGATCATTCACTATTCCGTCGAGTGGTGGCACACCTTGCACCAAGCACCGACGGTCACGCGCTTCGGCGCGCCCGCGATCCATGGCTCCATGCTCGCGCCCTTGCTCGTCATGGCGCTCGCTTTCTTCGGCTATTATGTGAGTTTGCTGCTCGTGCGCGCGCGCTGCGAATTGCTCGAACGCGAGCGGACCAACCCCTGGGTAGGCGAAGTGTGTCGGGGAATACCGTGAGCGAATTCTTTTCGATGGGCGGCTCCGGGTTCTATGTGTGGTCCGCATATGGCGTCGCGGCCGTCGTTATGCTCGGACTCTTGGGGAGCTCCCTGGCCTGGCACCGGCGGCTGACAGGACAACTCCGGAATAAATCACGGCGCTCGGCATCCGCGCCGCCCGTCGCGCTCGATAAAACCGGCGGGGATTGGCCATGACGCCGCGCAGGCAGAGGATCATCGCGATCACCCTGATCTTGGCGGGCGTCTCCGCCGCGGCGGCCTTGGGTCTCACCGCACTGAGCAGCAACATCTTGTTCTTCTATACACCGACGCAATTGCTCTCCGGCGAAGTGCCTCCGGCCGCGGCGATCCGCCTCGGCGGGCTCGTGACCAAGGGCAGCGTGAAGCGGACACCCGATAGCCTCAAGATAAGCTTCGATTTAACGGACCAGCAACATACGGTCAGGGTACGTTACGAGGGGCTGCTGCCCGATCTGTTCAGGGAAGGCCAAGGCATCGTGGCGCAGGGGCGTCTAGCAGCGGACCGAGTCTTCAACGCAAACGAGGTGCTCGCCAAACACGACGAAAACTACATGCCGCCCGAGCTGGCCGCGCACCTGCCCAAAGTCAAGGATACTGCGCCGTGATTCCGGAGCTCGGTCATTTTGCCTTGATCCTGGCCTTGGTCATCGCCACCCTGCAATTCGCCTTGCCGCTCGCCGGCGCCCAGCTCGTCCGGGTGCGCTGGATGGCCCTGGCGCGCCCTGCCGCGGGGGCCCAGTGCTTGTTTTCGGCCCTGGCCTTCGGGTGTCTGATCGCGAGCTTTATCGGCAATGATTTCTCCGTCGTCTACGTCGCCAATAACTCCAACACGGAGCTTCCTCTGCCCTACCGCATCGCCGCGGTCTGGGGCGCCCACGAGGGTTCTCTATTGCTCTGGAGCCTGATCTTGAGCGTTTGGATGGTCGCCGTCGCGCGCTTCAGCCACGCCATGCCGCTCGCCTTCGTGGCCCGTGTCCTGGCGGTCATGGGGATCATCAACGTGGGGTTCCTATCGTTCATGATCTTGACCTCCAATCCCTTCGCGCGCCAGTTCCCCGCCGCCGCCGAGGGCCGCGATCTCAACCCGCTGTTGCAGGACCCGGGTCTGGTGATGCATCCGCCTATGCTATACATGGGTTATGTGGGGTTCTCGGTCGCCTTCAGCTTCGCCATCGCGGCTTTGATCGGCGGGCGGCTCGACGCGCCCTGGGCCCGATGGTCGCGTCCGTGGACGCTCATGGCCTGGATCTTTCTGACGGTCGGCATCGCGCTCGGGAGTTGGTGGGCTTACTATGAGCTCGGATGGGGAGGATGGTGGTTCTGGGATCCGGTCGAAAACGCCTCCTTCATGCCCTGGCTCCTCGGCACGGCGTTGATTCATTCGCTCGCCGTCACCGATAAACGCGATGCCTTTAAGCGCTGGACTTGTCTCTTGGCGATCTGCGCCTTTTCATTGAGCCTGCTCGGAACGTTTCTGGTGCGCTCCGGCGTATTGACCTCGGTGCACGCCTTCGCCACCGATCCCGAGCGCGGTGTTTACATCCTCGGTATCTTAGTACTTACCGTGGGGGGATCGCTGTTACTGTACGCCGTCCGCGCCCCGCGCATCGTCGATACCGGACGCTTCAACCCGTTCTCGCGCGAGGGCCTTCTGCTCATCAATAATTGCGTGCTTCTGGTCGCGGCGGCCGCGGTATTATTAGGCACCCTGTACCCATTGGCGCTCGACGCCCTCGGGCTCGGGAAGATCTCGGTCGGACCTCCGTACTTCAATACGGTCTTCGTGCCGCTGATGCTGCTCTTGGGGCTGGCGCTCGGACTGGGTCCGCTGACGCGCTGGAAAAGCCACGGCGGGCGTGAGCTTGCGAATCGGTTGCGGCCCGTAGCCTTCGCCTGCGCCACCGCCGCAATGAGCGCCGCTATCGTGCTTGGCCAAGGAAAGATGATCTTCACATTTCTCGGTCTCTTCGTGGCGACCTGGGTCCTGCTGAGCACCGCGCTCGCGGTACGCGAGCGCTGGGCCCATCAGCACACCCTGAAAGGGATGATGCGCGCGCTATCACCGGGGTTTTCGGGCATGGCCTTAGCTCACCTCGGCTTCGCGCTCACGCTGGTGGGGGTAACGGTGACCTCGCTCTATGGGGCCGAGCGGGATGTGAAGCTTGCCATCGGGGAGACGGCCGAGCTCGGCGGATACCGTTTTCGCATGGAGCGCCTGCGGAGCGTGGCCGGCCCGAATTACGACGCGACCGAGGCTAGGATCGTCGCCCTACGCGAGGAGGTAGTGGTCGCGGAGCTTTATCCGCAGAAAAGGATCTATCGCGTGCAAACCAGCCCGATGACCGAAGCCGCCATTGATGCCGGATTCACCCGCGATCTCTATGTCGCCTTGGGCGAGCCAGTCGGTAAAGAGGCTTGGAGCGTGCGCCTACAGGTAAAGCCTTGCGTGCGTTGGATCTGGTTGGGCGCAATGGTCATGGCGCTCGGGGGGATCCTGGCCGCGAGCGATCGGCGCTACCGCTTTGGTCTGCGGCCTGCTCCCGTTCGGCTGGACGGCGCCACGGATCCGGCGGCCTGAGAGGTTGTGAAAAGATCGTCGCGAGCGAAGAGAGGTCGCGTTCCGCCGGAGCGCAGGACCGTTTCGTCGGGAGCGAAACGGCGTGCAAGCCCCGCAGGGGCGAGTCCCAAGGATGGGACGAGCAACCGGAGTGTATGTTGAAATACATGAGGATTCCGAGCACCGCCGGAACGCGAGATCCCGAGCGCAGCAGATTTTTTCACAGGCTCTGGGCCGTGGTGCGTTACTTGCTACCGTTGACGGCCCTTATTCTGTTAGTGGCCCTCCTCACCGCGGGTCTACAGCGCGATCCGAGGCTCGTCCCCTCCCCGTTTATCGATAACCCCGCGCCCGGATTCGATCTCCCGCAATTGCGCGATCCGGCGAGGCGCATCAACACCCAAGACTTAAAAGGCACGGCCACCTTGGTCAACGTGTGGGCGAGCTGGTGCGCGGCCTGCCGCGATGAGCACTCACTGCTCCTCGATCTGGCGCGCACGAGCGGACTGCGGATCATCGGCTTGAACTACAAGGATGAGCGTGAACAAGCGCTCGCCTGGCTGCAGCGCTTGGGCGATCCGTATGAGACGATTGCCTATGACGGCGACGGGCGGGCCGCGATCGAGTGGGGCGTCTACGGCGTTCCGGAAAGCTTCCTGGTCGATGCCGGCGGCGTCATCCGCTTAAAGCACGTGGGACCGCTGACCCCCGAGGTGGTCGAGTCGGAACTGCTGCCGCGGCTGCGGGAGACCGACCCACGCCCCGCGAACGGCGCCGAATAATCTATGCGTTGGCTCCTGGTGTTGACTTTAACCTGTTCGTTTGCCGCGGCGGCCGCCGATCCGGCCGTCTTCGAGTTCAGCGATCCCACGCTGGCGCAACGCTTCCAAGAGATCACCGGCGAGCTTAGGTGCTTGGTGTGCCAGAATCAATCGCTCGCCGATTCTCACGCCGAGCTCGCCGGCGATCTGCGCCGCGAGATCTTCGCGATGATGCAAGCAGGCCGAACCGATCGGGAGATCATCGACTTCATGGTAAAACGCTACGGTGAGTTCGTCCTTTATCGGCCTCCCATCACGCTTAAGACCCTGGCGCTTTGGTTCGGCCCCGCGGTGATTTTATGCGTCGGGATTTTGTTCCTGTGGCGCACCGTGCGAAGACGCCGTCGCAGCGAGCCCGTCGCGCTCGCACCCGCTGAACGCGAGCGCGTCGCCAGGTTGCTCGGAACGAAGGACTTCCGCCGCTAGCGGCCCGTGCGATCCTTTCGAGTGCCTTCCACTTCACGCGCCAACGGCCGGTGATCGTATTCTGGGGATTGGCGGCCGCGATGGTCACCGTGGCATTGGGCTTGATATTGGCGCCGCTAGTGCGGCGGGGCGAGTTGCCCGGCCGTGATCCGCAGGAAGCGGCGCTCTCGGTTTACCGCCAACGCTTCCAGGAGTTAAGCGACGATCTCGGCCGCGGATCGCTGACCCAAGCGCAGTTCGAGGAGGCCCGGGAAGAACTTGAGACGGCCCTCGCCGGGGACCTGCCCACGGAGACAGTCCCGCCGCACACACGGGAACTTCCGCGTAATTGGCGCACCGCCCTGGCAGTTTCCATCGCGGTGCCGATCCTCTCGGCCGGCGGCTATCTGTGGCTCGGCGCTACCGAAGAGCTTGGCACGGCGATGCGCCAGACCGAGGACGAGGCAAACCGCCGCCAACATCTCCAAGAAGCGATCGCAACGCTCGAGTCGCGGCTTAGCGCCGACCCCGATCTGGGGGAGGGCTGGCTGTTGCTCGGGCGTACCTATCTGGCGCTCACCGAACCCGTGAAGGCAACGGCGGCGTTCGCCCAGGCGCACCGGCTTCTCGGTGACAATCCCGACCTGCTCATCGACTATGCGCGCGCGGTTGCGATGTCGCACGGCGGCCGGCTGGACGGCCAAGCTGCCGAATTGATCGAACGCGCGCTCAAGCTCGCCCCCGAACACCCGGGAGCACTGTGGCTGGCGGCGGCGGAGAGCATCAACCGCGACGCTAAAGCCGATGCGCGCGGCTATTTGCAGCGCCTCGCGCAGCAGTTACCTGCGGGGAGCGAGCAGGAGCGCCTGGTGCGCGTGCAGCTCGAGCAACTAGGCGAAGACGGCGCCGGATCCACCCCGGGCGCAAAAGACGCGGTGCGGCTCGAAGTCCAGGTGACACTGGACCAATCCTTGACAGAACGGATTGGTCCTGACACGACAGTCTTCGTGTTCGCCCGTGCAGCCCGTGGCCCCCGAATGCCTTTAGCCATCGCGCGCGTCCGGGCTCGGGACCTGCCCGCGACCGTCGTGCTTGACGACTCGCAGGCCATGACTTCCGAGCTTAAGCTATCGAATTTCGATGCAGTCGTGGTCGGCGCGCGCGCCTCACTCTCGGGCGAAGCACGCGCCCAGAGCGGCGATCTCGAGGGATACACGCCGAATGCCATCTCGCTCACGGAACGCCCGAGCGCACCGATCGCTGTGACTATTGACCGCATCGTGCCTTAAAAAAGCATCTTTTGACTACTATGACAACGGGGCGCGGACCCGCCCGTGATCGGCGGGAAAAACGCCACTTCGTCTCCGTCATGGACCGGCGCCGCGAGAGTCGCATAGTCCTGGTTAACGGCGATCAGAATATTCGCGGGTAGTGGCAAACCGTGGCTCACGCGCGTCCAGACATCTTGGACCGTGATGCCCGGCGCGGCCTGCACGCGATCTTCACTGCGCCCGAGGCGTTCCCTCAGGCTCGCGAAGAATTTGACTGTGATCGGCACCTATGCTCTCCGTCTTGTGACTGGCACCACGCTGACCGAATCCCATGATTTCCAACCACATGCTCGTGATGACGGCTTCCTCAACGGCCGCGTTAACAGTATAGTACGGACAGCCCTTGATTAAGCACCATGTCGAAACTCTCGCATTTTAATCGCCACGGGGAAGCCCAGATGGTGGACATCGCGGCTAAGGCGGTGACCCACCGGATCGCCATCGCCGAAGGGACCATCGCGATGAATCGGGAAACGCTGACGATGGTTCAGGACGGCCTCCACAAGAAAGGGGACGTGCTCGGCATCGCAAGAATCGCCGGGATCATGGCGGCTAAAAAAACCGCCGATCTGATCCCGCTCTGCCACCCGCTTCCCCTGACACACATCGAAATCAGTTTTTTCCTTGATGCCAAGGCAAGCGCGGCGAGGTGCGAGTCGAAGGTAGAAACGAGCGCCCAGACCGGCGTTGAGATGGAGGCGTTGACGGCCGTCCAAGTGGCGTTGCTGACCGTCTATGACATGTGCAAATCCGTGGACCGCGGCATGAGCATCTCGGGCGTACGCCTACTTGAAAAAATGGGCGGCAAGTCGGGACACTGGCGCCGCTAACTTGCCAACATAGTTATTCTTTTTCCGCGCCCGCCTGAACCTTTTGCAAGCGAGTTTCCATGGGGACGGGATCGGTTTTCGAACGGCTCTTTTGGGTGTCCAATATGACGTTTCGTAGCATGCTCAATTCTCGCTTGACCATGCTCCCAAGGGTTTCCAGCGACGTTTCCAGCACCGCGATCCGGCCCTCTTCACTCGCGTTGCCTAGGTCCGATCGCAAAGGTAACACCCGAGCGTCTTCCTTAACTTCGCGCGCGGATTGATCATCGGTGGTCATGAGGAGATCTTCTTGGCTGAGATCATCGGTCACGGCCGTTAACACTTCGACGTTAATGAGATGCTTTTCTTCCAGGCAACCGAACAATAGGATCCGATCGCAGAGCATATTGATCTTGCGTGGCACGCCTTGGGTGATCCGGTGTATCAGCGGAAACGCTTCTTGCGCGAAAACCGGGTCTTGATTCCACCCGACCAAACGCAGTCTGTGCTCGATGTAGGCCTGCGTCTCCTCGGTATCCAAGGGCTTTAAATGATACGCGGCGATCACCCGTTGCCGGAGCTGCACGAAACTCTGAGACCGTAGCAACACCCTAAATTCCTTTTGACCGAGGAGAAAGCTCTGCACCGAGGGACGGCCGTTATGTTGGAAGTTGGACAGCATGCGCAGCTCTTCAACCGAGCGTGGCGGCAGATTCTGTGCCTCATCGACCAGCAGCAATACCCGTTTCCCCTGCTGTGCGCATTCCCGGAAGAACTCTTCCAAGCTTTTCAACAGCACCGCCTTGGACTCGGACTTGTATGCCAGACCGAATTCGGCGGCGGCGACGCGTAATAGATCCTCGGCTTCAACCTGCGTGGATACGATTCGCCCGACGACAATGTGATAGCCTTGGAGCATTGCTTCCAGTGCCCCCACCAATGTGGTCTTACCGGTGCCGACGTCGCCGGTAATGACGATGAAACCATCGCCCTGCTTTACCCCGTATAAGAGGTAGGACAGCGCACGTTTATGACTGTGGCTGCTAAAAAACATCTTGGGACTGGGACTCAACCTAAACGGTTTGTCCTTGAGCTTGTAAAATGATTCGTACATATCGGTTTCTAAAGATTGAGTTTCGATCCCTCTAAGCCATAGGAATCACATGTTCCAGAAGGTGCTGCACTTGCATTATCCCGACTTTGAGGTTTGCCTCAATGCCTTTCATCGACAGCGGCTCCCGACCTCGGCCTGCGGCCCGGTTAGCGACGACCGCGCAGGTTGCATAGCAAATATCGAGCTCACGCGCCAACGCGGCTTCGGGCATCCCGGTCATGCCGACCATGTCACAGCCGTCGCGCTCTATGCGGTCGATCTCGGCGGCGGTCTCTAGCCGCGGCCCTTGCGTGGCCCCATAGGTTCCGCTGGTCAGTGCCTCGATCCCGGCCTCCCCCGCGGCGCGAATCAATGTTTGGCGCAACTTCTCGCAATAGGGCTGCGTAAAATCGATATGTGTTACCCGGTCGATGCCGTCTTCAAAAAAAGTGTTTGCGCGCGACCAGGTGTAATCGATGATCTGGTCGGGAAACGCGATTCGGCTTGGGGTCAATTCGGAAGTTATGCCACCGACCGCCGCAATGCTGATGAGCTTATCTATACCGATGTCTTTCAAGGCCCAAAGATTGGCGCGGTAGTTGACGCGGTGCGGCGGGATCGCGTGAGAAACGCCGTGCCGCACCATAAACACGATCTCCTTACCGCACCAAAGCCCGTGAACGAGCGGGCTCGAGGGCTCGCCGTACGGGCTTTGCTTTACCTCCCGGCGTAGGATTTCCAACCCGTTCAGACTACGCAGGCCGGTGCCGCCGATGATTGCCAGGCCACTCATGTGCTCACCGCGAAGATGCCGGGCGCGTTGCGCAGGTAGTTTTTATAGTCCATGCCGTAGCCGAAGAGATAACGCTCATCGGTCTCCAATCCGACAAAGTTCGGGCTCGGCATGCCGGCGCAACGCTGCAAACGCTTGGCGACTAGAACCGCGGTTAAGGCTTCCGCCGCGCCGTCCCGTTTGCAAGCTTTGAGGATCGCGGACAACGTAAGTCCCTCATCCAAGACATCATCGACCACCACCACGACGCGGCCGCTAAGCAGGCAATGGGGGCGCCGCAGCCACTCGATTTCACCGCCCGAGGTTTGCCCCTGGTAGCGTGATACGTGCAGGTAATCCAACTCCAAGGAAAAGCGCAATCGAGGTAACAACAGCCCCGTGGGCACGACGCCTCCAGTCATCACACATAGAAGCAACGGATCTTTTTCCGCAAGCGCCGCGTTCATTTCCGCGGCCATTCGATCGACGGCAACATCCACGTCCTCGGGTGAGAAAAGCCGCTCGGCGTGCGCGACGACTTTGCGTATTTCGTCCCGACTCGTGCTCATACCTTAATGCCCGGCATCGCTTTAGTCGTTTCGTTCAAGACCACACCGTCCGGCCCAATCGCGGGCGAATTGATAACCGGCGCGCCCGCTCCTCGAACCGCGCAGCAGGGCCCACCGCAAGGCCTCCTGCCGAACCCGCTCGTGTTCCGTGTCCACGGTCCCGAAGCGCGCCAGCCAATAAAAAACGATTTTAAGATATTCCTCTTGCTGAAAGGGATGGAACGCCAACCATAATCCGAATCGTTCCGAGAGCGCTATTTTTTCCTCTACCCCTTCCGTCTGATGGATCTCGCCCGCGACGTTATGGGCACTCAGATTCTCATCCAAGTATTCCGGCATTAAGTGCCGGCGATTGGAGGTGGCGTAAATTAACGCATTGTCCGGAACACTACTCATCGATCCATCAATTGCTATTTTAAGGGATTTAAAGGCCGAGTCGTTGGATTCGAAGGAGAGGTCGTCGCAATACAAGATGAACCTCTCCGGACGATTGAAGATCCGGTTATAGATCTGCGGCAAATCGCCGAGGTCCTGCTTGCCGATCTCGATTAATCGTAGTCCCTTGGACGCGAAAGCATTAAACACCGCTTTAATTAACGACGACTTGCCGGTGCCGCGCGGACCCCAAAGCAAGGCGTGATTCGCTGGACGGTTATCGATAAATTGCCGCGTGTTGCGTTCGATCTCGGCCTTCTGCCGATCGATGCATTGCAGATCATCAAAGCGCACCGAGGAAGCATAACGAACGGCGCTCACAATCCCCCGCGCGCCGAGCTTCCGCCAATGAAACGCCGTGGCGTGATCCCACGCCGTCTCCTCGGAATCGGCCGGGATGAGCTTTTCGAGCCGCGCGAGGATCCCTTCAGCGCGCCCAAGGACATTCTCGAAGTCTGGCTGTGGCGAGGATGAGTGCATCGAATTAATGACCCGCTTCGCACGCGGTAGTTTGGATGTCGTGGTGTCGGTAGGTTGCTTTTGCGGGACGTATGCTAACAGACCGCCCGGAGCGCGGAAACCACATCCAGGCGGCCGCGGTCCGATGCCAACGATACGTTGTCGATGAATCTTTCCATCGCGCCGGCGGCGGCATTCTCACCCGGATTCGAAACCAGGCAAACTTTGATTTTGGGCCAGCTCGCGTCACCGGACGCTAAACACGCACGCAAGTATTCACGCAGACTATCGAACAGCGCCTTGCCTTGGCGCTGCTCGTCTACATAATGATGGCAGTACAACTCGCCCCAACTCGTAGTAAATACGAGATCGACGGATTCCGGACCGTGGATTTTGAGCCGCTCTAAATCGCCCGGTATTTCATGTGCCAATGCCCGCCCCGGTTCAAGGAAGAAAACAGCGCGCGTCACGCGCGGGTTTACACGCGCGTCGCCTTCCTCATCGCCATGACAATCAGTGATCGAAAAATACTTGTCGAGGACTTGTCGAATGGTGTCTACGCGCTGTAACGCGGATTGCGGGTCCGGCGCGACCACGGAGATCTCGGTCTCCGCACCGACGATGCCGTTAAAGTGGCCCCAGGCGACTATCTCCACTAACCCGGAAGCGGTTTTGATGGGTGTAGCGTCACCGCTCGCGGGCGGCGCACCTCGGTGCAGCGCCCATTCGCGCGTATTCGCGCCCGGAAGCGCATGCAAGCAGATCTGTCGTTCGCGCAGGTCGGTGCCGGAACCGCGATTGAAGATATCGAGCTTGTTCGCCGTCCGATCATAGGCCTCATGCAAGCGTTTGCTCAACACCGCCAGGTCGCGCCGCGCGATACCAGCGCCCCCGGCATGAGGCCGCGCGAACTCCGCTAAGACAGTCAAGCTTGTTGTAAGCGCCTTGACCAACTCGCGCCGTTCGCCGTATATCGTGTGGAGGGATACGTTATCCCGGTCGCAAAGCCGGCTCACCTGGTCTCCATCCCACCCCCATGCGCTGAAGAGGGCCTCGAGACAGCGGCGGCGCCAACCGTCGCCATTCCGGCTCCATGCATACCCTACTTTCAAGCATAGACAACGGCGCGCAACCTCCAACCGCTGCCAGTCCTGCCGCTCCATCAAATACTTCTCCACGCGCCGGTACATCAAAAGATAGGGGTCCAAGGTGTCAAGATCGACCATCCCGGCGCAAACGGCCCGTTTGTATTGCAGGCTCAGCAAATCATAGGCTGGATAACTGCTCACGTAAGCCTCAAGCAGCAATAGCTTGAGGATAGACTTGTAAGGCGAGCTTAGGCTCTTGTACAACTGCCATAGCGTCGCACCCGAAAATTCGGCGGCGGGAATTTGCGCAACGCTTCCGAAATCCACGTATTGGCCGCGGCGTTCCGGCGATTGCAGGTATATTGTTTCGACGCACCCCGCATAATCGCCCTGCTCATCGAGCGGCGTCAGCCACCAAACGGGCGGTAATCCGGCCGCGATGACGGCCGAACGGTAAAATTCATCCAGTAGCAAGTAGCGTTGCGCGCTGCCGCTGCTGTCAGTGGAAAGCTGCGGACGCTCACCGCCGCGGAACCGATCGGGGGAAAAAACGAAGAAGTGAGCGTCGAGACCGAGTTGTTTGGCCCACCGCGAGACGGACTCGGCTTTCCGGCGCAGTTGCTCCACGCGCGGCTCATCGAGATCGGGCGCATGGCAGATCCAAATATCAAAATCACTGTGCGCGGAATGGGCGATCGTACCCGTGCTCCCCAATAGGTAGATCCCGACAATCTCTAGGGATCCCATGAACACCGGGCGGATGTGCTCCGCACCGGTCATTTGCTCCGCGACGTCGAGCTCGATCCAGGTGGGAGTGTATTCCCGGATACCCGCGGGTGTCTGCTTGCTCAAAAACCCTGGCAATGCCGGATCATTGAGGTGAAACAACACCGGGAGGGTGTCCACGAAGCGGCTCTGCTCTGGCGACAACAGCTCTCGAATACGCAGTAATCGGGCGCGGTTAATCGCAAGGAAGCGCCCCTCGACCGATAAATCCACGGCGGGCTGGGGTGGATGGGACCTGCTGGGCATGGCAATACATAGCGGCACGGTCCCCGAATCGTTCATCGGCCGGCCGGCTAGGTGCAGCGGCGCGCCCGCCGCCGCGAGTCACCATCCGTGATGGAACCCGAAGTGGAAGCGATGCCAATAAGGATAATAGGGATAGTAAGGGTAATAGAATGGATCGTAATGATAAGGCCGATTACGCCAATGTTCCCGGTAGTCCGGCCACAGATACAGCTTTCGGGCGAGGACCATCGGGTAGGTGTACGGACGTTCGCCGATAGCGCGGTTCACGGGAGGCTCTAGCACGCCGTAGGCCGTAACCTGGCGCCCGGCGCGGTAGACCGCCGGATCGAGAAAACTGCCCGCGCGCGCCAGGAATCGCCCAAACGCGTGATCGGTCCGCTGCGGACGGCCCTCCTCATCCAATTCCTGATTCAGGATCTCGATCCAGGTATCATTGGATTTATTCTCGATGGCGACAATCGATCCGCCCCATCGAATAGGCTTGCCCGCGAAGGCCTTGGGATTGGCCTGCACCTCGACGGCGCTCAAGGGCGGGAAAGCCGGCTCGCGGATCTCGATCGGCACACTGCTCTGACACGCGCTCAGCAGCGGCGTAAGTAGAGCATACAGAGGTATCATTCGCATGGGCAGCACCTAACAAGATCTGGAGGCTAACCGATTTTTCGACCGGCTTGGTAGAATTTAGTTCTACATGCCGAAAAATGCTTCCGAACAATCATCGAAACACCGGGACCGTCAATGAAAAAATGGCAATGCATTGTTTGTGGCTTTATCTACGATGAGGCGAAAGGTTTACCCGAGGGCAGCATCGCGCCGGGCACGCGTTGGCAGGACATACCCGATACCTGGGTTTGCCCGGATTGCGGCGCCGCCAAGTCGGACTTTGAAATGGTAGAAGCCGCCTGAAAGTACTCCATGAAACCGCTGGTGATCATCGGAACCGGTCTCGGCGGCTATTCGCTCGCCCGTGAGGTTCGCAAGCTGGATCCCGATCGAGCACTGGTCCTCATCAGCGCCGATGACGGCCGGTATTATTCCAAACCCATGTTATCGAACGCCTACACCAGCGGCAAAACCCCCGAGGCTATCGCCAACGCCGACGCGGCGGCGATGGCCAAGCAATTGAACGCTGAGGTGCGCCCATGGACGACTGTAACAGCAGTCGATCCGGCTGCCCACACTGTCAGCACCGGCGCCCAAGCTCTTAAATACCACAAGCTCGTTTTCGCCCTAGGCGCCGATCCGATTCGGCTCGCCGTCCCGGGAACCGCCCAAGGCCGAATCATGTCCGTCAACGATCTTATCGACTACACCAAGTTTCGTACTGCGGTTCAAGGTGTGCGACGGGTTGCGATCATGGGCGCGGGACTGATCGGGTGCGAGTTCGCCAATGATCTTCACGAGGGCGGAATCACGGCCGAGGTGATCGATCCCGCGCCCTATCCGTTAAGCCGGTTTCTACCCGAAGCCGCGGGCCGCGCGCTACAAAAAGCGCTTACGGATGCCTTGGGCGTTGCTTGGCATATGGGTCAGGTCGTTACCTCAGTTGATTACGCCGCGGGAAGTCTCGCGGTGACGCTATCCGATCATCGAGTCTTCAGTGTCGATGCGATTCTGTCATCGGTCGGCTTGCGGCCGCGTACCGGCCTGGCCGAACGCGCCGGGATCGCGGTCATGCGAGGCATCGTCGTCGATCGCTACCTGGCCACCAACGCCGCGGACGCTTACGCCCTCGGTGATTGCGCCGAAGTCGAGGGATTAGTCCTGCCCTTCGTGATGCCCATCATGCATGCCGCGCGCGCATTGGCCAAGACGCTCTGCGGTGAACCCACACGGCTCACCTATCCGGCAATGCCAATTGTCGTTAAAACCACGGCCTATCCGGTGGTGGTCGCGCCCCCCGCCGCGGAAGTAGACGGCGCTTGGCAGGTTGACGATCTGGGAAGCGGTCTGCGCGCCCTATTTCATGGACCGGATAAATCCTTGGCCGGCTTCGCCCTCACCGGAACCGCCGTCTCCGAGAAAAATAGCTTGGCCAAGGAACTGCCGCCTGTGCTTGGCGATATCCCTGAGAGATTGTGAATAAATCGTAACGAGCAGCACCGAGCGCCAAAAGCCGCGGAGCGAGCAACGAGACGAATCAACTAGTTATCCCCCCAATCCCATGGGCGAGACATTTCACATTTCGAAGCTTGAGGCTGCGGTGTGCCGTGGCTGGGGGCGGTACCGGAGCATTGGGCGATCGAGCGACTCAAGTCGTCGATGAGCAATGTCATTCAGCAAACTGCCGAACGGCAAGGCAGCGACCTCTATATCGCCCTCAAACACGTCGAGAGCTGGACGGGTCGCCTCAGGCAAGCAGGTTCTGATGTGTCGTTCGACAGCCAGGTCAAACGCTTTTGGTCCGGAGATGTACTGTTCGGGAAACTGCGTCCATATCTCGCGAAGGTCACTCGGCCGACGAGTGACGGCGTCTGCGTCGGTGAGTTCTTGGTTCTTCGCCCTCGCGTTTCCAACGCCACCGCTCCCTACGTGGAGCAACTGCTTCGATTGAAGCCGATTATTGATGCAATCAACAGCTCTACCTTCGGGGCGAAGATGCCTCGCGCTGATTGGCAGTTCGTGGGCGGAATGGCGGTTACGCTCCCACCCCTCCCTGAACAAGCCGCCATCGTGCGCTTCCTCGACCACGCGGACCGGCGCATCCGGCGCTATATCCGCGCCAAGCAGAAGCTGATCAAGCTGCTGAACGAGCAGAAGCAAGCCATCATTCACCGCGCCGTCACCCGCGGTGTAGACCCGAACGTCCGCCTTAAGCCCTCGGGCGTGGAGTGGCTGCGGGACGTGCCGGAGCATTGGCAGGTGCGCAAGCTACGCCAATGCGGGTCCAGCGCGGGGGGCATGACCCCGAGCATGGAGATTCGGCGTTTCTGGGATGGTGCGATTCCTTGGGTCACACCGAAGGACATGAAGCGAGCGGCCATCGGTGATTCAAGCGTGAAGGTCACAGACGCGGCAATTCAAGAGACATCGCTTCGGCTGATTGATCCGCCAGCGATCCTGATGGTCGTCCGCGGGATGATTCTGGCTCGGAGAGTCCCTATCGCTTGGACAACTGCTCCAGTGACGATCAACCAAGACATGAAAGCGTTGAAACCCGCGCAAGGAGTCAACGCAGAGTTTTTGGCGCGGTCGTTGGACTCTGCGCAAGAGGCCTTCGTACCGCTCATTGACGAGGCAGGCCACGCTCGTGCGGTTCCTCCATGAAGCGACGCAAACGATCGTTGCCGCTATTGACCGCGCCGAGCACGAAATTGCCCTCCTACGCGAGTACCGCACTCGCCTGATCGCCGACGTGGTCGCCGGCAAGCTCGACGTGCGCGAGGCAGCGGCGCGACTGGCTGAGGAAAAAGAGGAACCGGAGCCGTTCGACGAGATTGAAGACGCTACCGACGCCGAGGAAGACGCCGGCGACGACATCGGCGCCGTTCCGCAGGAGGCCGATGCGTGAAGACGGACACCAGCGAACGCGGCCTCGAACGGCTGATCTGCACGGCGCTAACCGGCTCGCCCTGCGATCCGGCTGCGGGACCAGCGAAGTCGGTGCGCGAGCGACCGGCGCTCTACGGCGCCGGCTGGATCGGCGGCTCACCCGACGATTACGACCGCGAATACTGCGTGGACTTGGCGCAGCTCTCCGCCTTCCTGCAGGAGACGCAACCGCAGGCGGCCGAGGGGCTGGACCTCGGCCAGGACGGACCGACGCGGCGTAAGTTCCTGGCGCGGCTGCAGGGCGAGATCACCAGGCGCGGAACGACGTGCTGCGGCACGGGATCAAGCACGGGCCACATCACCTCGACCTCTTCTACGGTACGCCCTCGCCGGACAACGACCGGGCGCAGGTGCTATACGCGGCCAACCGTTTCAGCGTCACCCGCCAGCTTCGCTACAGCCGCGACGAGACGCAGCTCGCCCTCGACCTGGGCCTCTTCATCAACGGCCTGCCGGTCGCCACCTTTGAGCTGAAGAACAGCCTCACCAAACAGACGGTCGAGGACGCCGTCCAGCAGTACAAGCGCGACCGCGACCCGCGCGAGAAGCTCTTCGAGTTCGGCCGCTGCGTGGTGCACTTCGCCGTGGACGACCACGAGGTGCGCTTCTGCACGCACCGGCAAGGCTTCGTGGTTCCTGCCCTTCAACCTCGGCTGGAACGACGGCGCGGGCAATCCGCCCAACCCGAACGGCCTCAAGACCGACTACCTCTGGAAGCGCATCCTCACCCGCGACGGCCTGACCGACATCCTCGAGAACTACGCCCAGGTCGTCGAGACCAAGGACGAGAAGACCGGCCGGAAGAAAGCGGTGCAGATCTGGCCGCGTTTCCACCAGCTCGACGTGGTGCGGAAGCTCCTGGCCGACACGGGCCGGCACGGCGCGGGGAAGCGGTATCTGATCCAGCACTCGGCGGGGGAGCGGCAAGTCGAACTCGATTGCCTGGCTCGCGCACCAGTTGATCGGCCTTGCCAGAAGGGCAAACCACAAGGGTTGCCCCTACCAGTGCCCCATCCGATGCGGCGCCGTCTTCCGTAGGGGCACCCCTTGTGGGTGCCCATCCCGACGACACGGCGGTGTTCGACTCGATCATCGTCGTCACCGACCGGCGCATCCTCGATCAGCAGATCAAGGGCACCATCAAGCAGTTCGCGCAGGTGGGCGCGACCGTGGGTCACGCCGAGCACTCGGGCGACCTGCGCAAGTTCATCGCCGAGA
Source organism: Chromatiales bacterium USCg_Taylor (assembly GCA_002007425.1). Classification (GTDB taxonomy): domain Bacteria; phylum Pseudomonadota; class Gammaproteobacteria; order JACCXJ01; family JACCXJ01; genus USCg-Taylor. The sequence continues at coordinate 26,107 of MUGK01000003.1, forward strand.
GGAAGAAGATCATCATTTCCACGGTGCAGAAGTTCCCGTTCATCCTCGACGAGATCGGCAGCGATCACCGTGGTCGGCGCTTCGCCATCATCATCGACGAGGCGCACTCGAGCCAGGGCGGACGCACCTCCGCCGCGGTCTCGATAGCGCTCGGCGCGGGTGGCGCCGAGGAGGACGACGAGACCACAGAGGATAGGATCAATCGGCTGATGGAGGCCAAGAAGCTCTTGCCCAACGCGAGCTACTTCGCCTTCACCGCTACGCCCAAGAACAAGACGCTCGAGATCTTCGGCGAGCCCGAGCCGCAGCCGGACAGCGCGGTGCGGCACCGGCCCTTCCACAGCTACACCATGAAGCAGGCGATCCAGGAAGGTTTCATCCTGGACGTGCTCAAGCATTACACGCCAGTCGAAAGCTACTACAAGCTTGTCAAAAAAGTCGAAGGCGACCCAGAGTTCGATACCAAGCGGGCGAAGAAGAAGCTGCGCCGCTACGTCGAAAGCCACGACCACGCTATCCGGCTCAAGGCCGAGATCGCGGTCGATCACTTCCACGAGCAGGTGCTGGCGCTGAAGAAGATCGGCGGCCAGGCAGGGCTATGGTGGTAACGAGCGGCATCGAGCGGGCCATCCAGTACTACCATGCCATCCGCGACTATCTGATGGAGCGCAAAAGCCCGTACAAGGCCATCGTGGCCTTTTCCAGCGAGCACGAGTTCGGTGGCACGAAGGTGACCGAGACGTCGCTCAACGGCTTCCCGTCGAGCCAGATTGCCGACAAGATTCAGGAGGATCCTTATCGCTTCCTGGTCTGCGCCGACAAGTTCCAGACCGGCTACGACGAGCCGCTCCTGCACACGATGTACGTGGACAAGATCTTGTCGGGCATCAAGGCGGTGCAGACGCTCTCGCGCCTCAACCGCGCGCACCCCCAGAAGCACGACGTGTTCGTGCTCGACTTCATGAACGAGGCGGACACGATCCAGGAGTCGTTCGCCGACTACTACCGGACGACCATCCTGAGCGAGGGGACAGATCCAAACAAGTTGCACGACCTGAAGGCCGCGCTCGACGGCTACCAGGTTTACGCCACGGCCCAGATCGATGCGTTGGTGGAACTTTATCTGGGCGGCGCTGATCGCGATAAGCTGGACCCGATCCTGGACGCCTGTGTCGCCGTCTACAAGGAGCAGCTCGACGAGGACCGGCAGGTTGGACTTCAGGCAAGTCTAAGGCGTTCACGCGCACCTATGGATTCCTCGCCTCGATCCTGCCCTACACCAATGCCGAGTGGGAGAAGCTCTCGATCTTCCTGAACTTCCTCGTCCCCAAGCTACCGGCCCCCGTCGAGGAGGACCTGGCGAAGGGCATCCTCGAATCGATCGACATGGACAGCTACCGGGTCGAGAAGCAGGCCGCGGTGAAGATCCAGCTTCCGGATGCGGACGCGGAGATCGAGCCGGTGCCGGCTGCCGGCGGCGGTCGCAAGCCCGAGCCGGAGCTCGATCGACTCTCGAACATCCTCAAGACCTTCAACGACCAGTTCGGCAACATCCAATGGACTGACACCGACCGAGTGCAGCAGCTGATCAGTGAGGAGATCCCGGCCAGGGTCGCGGCCGACACGGCCTATCAGAACGCGAAGAAGAACTCGGACAAGCAGAACGCTCGCATCGAACATGACAAGGCGCTCGCGCGCGTGATGACGGCGCTGCTGAAGGACGATACGGAGCTCTTCAAGCAGTTCATGGACAACGAGTCGTTCCGACAGTGGATGACCGACACGGTCTTCGGGCTCACCTACGAACCATCGGGAGCGGGAGACCTCCTGGGCGATTAGAAAAAGCGCCGTGAGACTCCGCTATCTTGCTCCGCCAGCCAGGTGTTACCTTGCCGATGTCACTTCAAGCGCGGATTTTTGACCACTCGATCCTGTTGACGCGGCGAGTTTACTTGCTAGAATGATGCGTTTGTGCACTGCGGCAATTATTGACCCGAATGCGACCTGCTATACGCCCAACGCGACCGTTTTTCTCTTCGGGGCCTTGCGCTAAACGGCCAGGCTGGAGCCCGGAGGTGTTGGCGGGCGCCGCTACCGGCCGTTCACACCGATCCCGCGCGGGCAAGGCTAAGCTTACGGAACTCTTGGAGCGCACACGTTTGCTGCTGCGATTGCCGGACAGTTACCGCATCGGCCTCGTCCCGGCTTCGGATACGGGGGCCGTGGAAGCGGCGTTGTGGTCGCTGCTTGGGGGTCGAGGCGTGGATTGTCTCGCCTGGGATGGTTTCGGACGAAGCTGGCAGCGGGATATAGTGGATGAGTTGCGGATCTCGGACGTTCGCTGCCTGAGCGCCGATTACGGTGCGCTGCCCGATCTCACCGAGGTCGACTTCGACCGCGACGTCGTGTTCGTCTGGAACGGCACGACCTCGGGAGTCAAGCTGCCCGATGGCGATTGGATCGCCGATGCACGCACTGGGCTCACCGTCTGCGACGCTACCTCGGCCGTATACTCGGTCGATCTCCCCTGGCCCAAGCTCGATGTGACCACATTCTCGTGGCAGAAGGTGCTCGGCGGCGAGGCTCAGCACGGCATGATCGTGCTGAGCCCACGGGCGGTCCGCAGGCTGGAGGAATACACACCTCCGTGGCCCATCCCGAAGGTGTTGCGCCTCAAGAGCAAAGGCCGGGTCAATGAGGATATTTTTAGCGGCGGCGCGACCAACACGCCCTCGCTGCTCTGCGTGGAAGACTATCTCGACGCGTTGCGCTGGGCTGAAATGGCCGGGGGCCAGCCCGCGTTGATGCAACGTTGCGCCCAAAACTTCGCCGCGCTCGCCGCGTGGGTGGAACGGACCTCGTGGATTGACTTTCTCGCCACGCTACCCGCCACGCGCTCGACAACTTCCGTATGCCTGAAGATCACGGCCCCGTGGTTCACCGAGCAGCCGGCCCCGAAGCGCTGGGAGCTTGTACATAATCTTTGCAGCTTACTGGAGGCCGAGGGTGTCGCCTTCGACATCGCCGCCTACCGGGACGCGCCTCCGGGTCTTCGCATCTGGTGTGGGGCCACGGTGGAACGCACGGACCTCGTGGCCATGCTCCCGTGGTTGGAATGGGGGTATCGAGTGCTGCAGACGACCGCAATCGAGATCAAGAAATGACGCGGGTGCTCATCGCCGAAACGATCGCGCCGGACGGCATCGCTTACCTTAGGTCGCGTCCCGGGATCGAAGTGGATGCTCGCAGCGGATCGGATCTTGCCGATCTCTCCGCACGGCTCCAAAGTTGCGATGCCTTGATTGTGCGCAGCGCGACGCGCGTGAACGAGTCGCTCTTGGCCGGAGCGCCGCGGCTCAAGGTGATCGGCCGGGCGGGGATCGGGGTAGACAATATCGATGTCGGCGCGGCCACCGAGCGCGGGATTGTGGTGTTGAACACTCCCGATGCCAACGCCACGACCACGGCCGAGTTGACGGTCGCGCATCTCTTGTCGCTCAGCCGCCATCTTCCGCAAGCCGATCGATCCGTGCGCGCCACGGAGTGGAAACGAACCCAATTCATGGGCACCGAGGTCGCCGGTAAGATCATCGGGATCATCGGCTTCGGCGCCATCGGGCGGGTGGTGGCCTCACGCTGTCTCGGGCTCAAGATGCGCGTCATAGCTTACGATCCCTTGGTGACGCGCGAGGTGATGCTGCACGAAGGCGTCGCAGCGGTCGCGCTCCAGGAACTGCTCGAACAGTCCGACTATGTGAGTCTCCATTGTCCCCTCAACGACAAGACCCGCGGTCTAATCAACGCCGAGCGCTTGGCGCGCATGCGGATCGGGGCGCGGCTCATCAATTGCGCCCGCGGCGGCCTGGTTGACGAGGCGGCGCTGCTCGAGGCCTTGGACAAAGGGAAGCTCGCCGGCGCCGCGTTGGACGTCTTTGAACGAGAACCCCCGCTCGGATCGCCTCTCATCGAACACCCAAAAATCGTGCTGACACCACATCTCGGCGCCTCCACGGCCGAGGCTCAAATCGCCGCGGGTCTCGCCATCGCCAAGCAAGTCGCGCAATTTCTGGAAACCGGAGAGGCGATCAATGCGGTCAACTTGCCCCGGATCCCAGCCGAGGATCTCAAGCGCTTGCACCCTTATCTCGCGCTGGCGCGCCGCCTCGGGCGCGTGCTGGCGGCCTTAACCTCGCAGCCCTTGACCCGGGTCGAGGTAACATTAAGGGGGCGCGCGGCCGAACTCGATTCGCGGCCGCTGTCAAGCGAGCTCCTGGTCGGTCTACTGGAAAGCGAGCTCTCGATCCCGGTGAATCGCGTAAACGCGTGTCATCTCGCGCACCGCCAAGGGATCTCACTAGTCGAAAGCCGCTCCGAGGAGACCGAGGAATATGTGTCGCTAATCACCGCGGCGGGAAACTACGACGGCGGATCAACCTCGGTCGCGGGCACGCTGATCGGTGACAGACCCCCTCGTCTGGTCCGCATCGACGACTACGAAGTGGAAACCGTGCTCGAGGGGACCTTATTGATCACACGCCACGAGGATCGTCCAGGCGTGATCGGGGCCTTGGGTACCTTGCTCGGTCAGGATAATGTCAACATCTCACGCATGCAGGTCGGCATCGCCCAGGGTCCCGAGGCGATCGCGGTGATCGGGATCTCGCGGCCGTTACCGCAAGCGACGCGCGACCGAATCGCGCAACTCCTGGCCATCCAGCGGGTATATCAAGTGAGCTTGTGATCCGCCCGGCGGTATGGCGCGCGCCGGGTTCGAGGTCATTTTTTTCGATTGCGACAGCACCTTGAGCACGATCGAGGGCATTGATGCGCTCGCGGCGCGCGCGGGCTGCGAGCATGAGATCAGCGCGCTCACGCGCGCGGCCATGGGCGGGGAACAACCCCTCGAGTCGATCTACGGCCAGCGCCTTGAGACGCTCCGGCCGAACCGCCAGGCGATCGCCTGGTTAGGAAATCAGTATGTGGCCGCGGAAGTGCCGGGCGCGAGGGCGGTGGTAGCCGCATTGATCTCGCTCGGCAAAGAGGTGCATATCGTCAGCGGCGGGATCCGCCAGGCGGTCGTGCCGCTCGCCGCCGTCCTCTCCATCCCTCTCGCGCGCGTGCATGCCGTGGAGATGTTTCATGATGCGTCCGGCAACTACACAGGTTATGACGCCTCCTCGCCCCTGACGCGCTCCGGGGGTAAGGGCGCCGTGTGCCACCGCGTGGCAAAAAACCGCCGCGCGGCGATCGTCGGGGATGGGATCACGGATCTCGACCCCGCCGCCTACGGTATTTTCACCGTCGGTTTCGGGGGAGTAGTCCGGCGCGAAGCGGTGCAGCGCCGCGCCGATGCTTACGTCGCCGATCGCGCCTTGACCGGGGTGCTGGAGTTTCTCCTCACCCGCGAAGAATTTCGGCGACTGCCGCCAGCATGACTAAAAATGATAGCTCAATCGCACTAAGTGGAAATTGATGCCGGGATTAGAATCGCCGATCCCGAGATTCGATAGATGCTGATACCGGTACCCGATCTCGTATTGGCCCTCGTGCCCGAAGCGGATGCCGGCCCCCCCATGTGATCCGAAGGCGATTTCCGTATCGAAGTTCTTGTCCTCAAGCTCCGTATCGGTCATACCATGGATACCAACGCCCGCTTCTAGATAGGGCATTACGCCGTAGATCGGCGTTTGTGTCTGCCAGCGGAACACCTGCGCCAAACCGAATTCGCCCAAGGAATCGTTACCGGTACGGCCATCGTCCCCGTCCCAGTAACTGGCGCTTAGCTCCCAGTACCCTCCGAGATGCCAGTCCTCGAGCCGCAGCCATTGCACCCCCCAATCCCATTGCAAGGCGATCCCGTAGCGGTTAATCCCATCATCGCCGCTACCGCCTTCGACTGCCACGGCATCGAGCGCGTAAACAAGCTGAGGGCTGAGGCAGGACAACGCCAAGCCGGCCAAAGCCGCGAATTTTCCCGCGCGCATAGGGTTTCTCCTCGTTCTTTTCCTCATACGCTACAACAAAATAGAATCGTTGCAAAGGTCCAGCGCTTCACTGGAAAACCACCCGGTACATCATGACCTTGTAGTTTCAAGTTTTCATCCGTTATGAGCAACACACGCGCCGACGGTTTGGCCTTGCAGTTCCGCCCGAGATGCTGAGCTATCTGTAACCGTGGGCGCATTGAAAACCTGTGGCGCAGCGATTGCACCTACGGGTCATACGCCAACTCGCTGTCGGGATCTTGTCAGAAGCTAAGGACAGCTTGCCTGGACCCTCGGCGCACCGGCGCACTTGTTGTCCGAGGGGGATACGAGATGGCTCTAAAAACGTGTGGATCCTTAAAGCGGCCCGAGATATGGCTGCGCGTCCGTTGTGCATGCTGTGCCTGATCCTGCTGATAAGCTGTAGCGTCAAAACCAATGCCGAGCCTCCCGATACAGGTAACGGATCGGCTCTTTCTTTGAGCGAGCATGCAGACGCCGCGCAGGATGGTGTGCTCGCGTTTTTGCCGGGTTTTTTTAAAGACTTCTTGCTCGATGGAATCAACTACCGATTGAACCGCTATCAGAGCTTAAAACTAGACCTTTTCGGCGCCGCGGGCACCGGCGATCCGGAATTTGGTCAAGTGCTGTTGCAGTGGCGCCTGGCGTTGGACTGACGCGTCAAGACGCTGTCAGGCAAATCATTGCGCTGGCGCCCTCAGCGATCCGAGCCAGGTCATTATCGCGCGCGGTGCCACGCCGATGCGCGCGAGCAGCTCTCGGCGTACAGGAGTATCCAAGGGCGGCGTGCCTGGAGTGAGGCGCGTAGCCCGTAAAGTGGCCGGTCTCAGGTACGCAGCGCCTCCGGGCTCGGGTTTGCGATCTCTGATGTTATGAGTCGATGAACCTGCGGCTCAGATCGCCGTAGGCATCAATGCGGCGATCGCGCAGGAACGGCCAGTGTATACGGGCTTGCTCCGCCTGGCCGAGGTCGATCGGCGTGACGAGAATGGTTTCCTCGGCAACCGGCGCGCGCGCAAGCACGGCCCCGTTCGGTGCGCACGCAAAGCTTTGTCCCCAAAAATCGATGCCGTGCCCGGAGGACGCCCCGGGCGTCGGCTCGAACCCGGTGCGGTTAACCGCCGCGACGTAACATCCGTTGGCAATGGCGTGGGCGCGCTGCGAGATCTCCCAGGCCTGGTGTTGTTGTACGCCGTAAGCCTCTTTTTCCTCCGGATGCCAACCGATCGCCGTGGGGTAGAACAAGATCTCGGCGCCGCGGAGCGCCGTCAGCCGCGCGGCCTCGGGGTACCACTGATCCCAGCAGACTAAAACACCGAGGTGGCAGCGCGAGGTGCGGAAGGCGAGAAAACCGAGATCCCCCGGCGTAAAGTAAAATTTTTCAGAATAACGCGGATCGTCGGGAATATGCATTTTCCGGTAGATCCCAAGGATCCCGCGGTCCGCGTCGATCACGGCCGCGGTGTTGTGGTAGAGACCGGGCGCGCGGCGCTCGAAAAGGCTCACGATCACGACGATCTCGAGTTCCTTTGCCAGCGCCGAGAACGCTTCGGTCGAGAGGCCCGGCACCGGTTCGGCCAAGGCGAAGAATCGGTGCTCCTCGGTCTGGCAGAAATAGCGGGAACGGAATAATTCCGGCAGACAGACGATATCGGCGCCCTGCCCGGCCGCTTGGCGCGTCATCGCCAAGGCCTTGGAAAGGTTGGCGCTCGGATCTTCACCGCAGCGCATCTGGATGAGACCGAGATTGAGGGTCTTGATGGGATGCACCGGGGGCTTATCTGGCTAGGCGATCAGTCCACTGGCTTGTAATAAGTGCTTTGCGAGAAGCACTCCATGTATTGCTCCAGGAGCTCTACGCCGGCCTTTGGGCGAATGATCCCCTTCTCGATCTTTTGGCGGATGAGATTATTCATCCGGCGGTGGAGATCGTTCGGGAAGTATTGAACCAAGGCTAGCTGGTCCTGGATCGAGGTGCCCGGTATGATCTTCTCGATGTAATAACCCGCGGGCTCTTCGGCGTCGGCGTACACGTGGGCCTCGGCGACGCGGCCGAAGAGGTTGTGCGAATCACCCATGATGTCTTGATAGGCGCCCATGAGGAAAAACCCGAAATAGTAAGGTTCCTTACCTACGAGATCATGGACTTCGAGAAACCGCTTGTCGGAATTTGATGAAACGTAATGGGACACCTTGCCGTCCGAATCGCAGGTGAGGTCTACGAGCACGGCGCGGCGGTCAGGCCGTTCATTCAAATATCGCAACGGCATGATCGGGAATCCTTGTCCTATCGACCAATGATCGAGAATGGACTGAAAAACCGAAAAATCGCACAAGTATTGATCCACGAGATGGTCGTTGAGCGCGAGCAGTTCGGTGGGAACCGACTCCGGCGCAAGGCGCTCGATCCGCTCGTGTATCGCCTTACAGGCGGACCAATACAGGCGTTCGGCCAGTGCCTTTTCTTCGATCGGGAGATATCCTAGACCGAACAAGGTATCCGCTTCCTGGCGCTTTTCGACCGCGTCGTGGAAAGCCTCGCGCAAATCCGATAACTGGCGCGTGTCTCTGCGATTGGCGGCGTCTTTTACTCTGCCTAGGATTTCATACAGTTCGCGGACCGTCGGGTTGATATCCGCCGGCGGGGTGAATGCAGGATCCACGAGGTCCTTGTTATAACTGCCTAGCGCCTCCACGATCAATACCGAATGATGCGCGGTAATGGCCCGGCCGCTTTCCGAAATCAGAATCGGATGCACCACCTGCTCCTCGTCGCAGACTTCCTTGACGGAGTAGACCACCGCGTTGGCGTATTCTTGCAGCGAGTAATTGACACCATCGTGATCGCCCGAATAACCCGCGCCGTAATTAACCCCCAAGCCGCCGCCGACATCCAGGTACTGAAGCGGTACACCGCGCTTGAGAAGCTGGGCATAGACCTGGGTGATCTCCTTGACGGCTTGCTTGACGATCTGGATATCGGAGATCTGGCTTCCGAGGTGGAAATGCAGCAGCACCAGCGCATCGGTATGATTGGTTTCTTTTAACCGCTGAATAAGCATGAGCAACTCCGGAATCGAAATGCCGAACTTCGATTGATCGCCGCCCGATTCCGCCCATTTCCCGGATCCGCTGGTCCCGAGACGTACCCGCACCCCGCAGCGGGGACGCACACTCATTGACTGGGCAACGCGCAGCAGATGCTCAAACTCCCCGTACTTCTCGATGACCGGAATGACGTTTTGACCAATCTGCTGGCCGGAGAGGATGAGCCGGAGCATCATCTCGTCTTTATAGCCGTTGCAGATCAATAACGCCCCGTCCTGTTCGAGATGGGGAAGCGCCGCCACCAGCTCCGCCTTGGATCCGCTCTCGAGTCCCATCCCATAGGGGCGCCCAGCCTCAAGCACTTCCTCTACGACCTCGTGTAATTGGTTGACTTTTATTGGATATACGCCCTGATAACGGTTGCGGTATCCGGAATCACGGATGGCCTTGATAAAGACCTTGTTCAAGCGTACGACACGGGCTTGGAGGACATCCTGGAAGCGAATCAAAGCTGGAAAAGAAACATTACGCTGCCGCAGATCTTGGACCACAGCATAAATATCGATCGACAGGGACTGTTGATGCAGAGGTCTTACCGCGACGTGACCATCCTCCTTGATGAAATAAAACGAATCACCCCAGGCCTTAACGCGGTACAATTCCTCCGCATCCTCGACGGTCCAGTCAGCACGTCCGTCCGTAGCGGCGGCCTCAGTCGTTGACTCAAGCTCTTTGACGGAACGCATAGCAATTCCTCGGTTTCAGTCGTTAAGCTTTAGCCGCAGTTCGCCAGCACGCAGGCGAAGATGAGTGGCGCGACGATCGTGGCATCCGACTCGATGATATATTTCGGTGTCTCCACCGCCAATTTCCCCCAGGTGATTTTCTCGTTTGGAACGGCGCCCGAATAAGACCCAAAACTGGTCGTGGAATCGCTGATCTGGCAAAAGTAACCCCAGCGCGGTATGCCCTTTAGCTGTAAATCCTGTTCCAACATGGGCACGACACAGATGGGAAAGTCCCCCGCGATGCCGCCGCCGATTTGGAAAAACCCGACGGAATGCTCGGCCACGGTGCTCTGATACCATGCCGCGAGCGCGATCATGTATTCGATCCCGGTGCGCACGGTATGGACGTTTTTTATATCCTTTCGAATGCAGTGCGCGGCGTAAATATTGCCGAGCGTCGAATCCTCCCAACCGGGAACAAAGATGGGCAGGTTTTTTTGCGCCGCCGCCAACAGCCAACTGTTTTTGGGGTCGATTTGATAAGCCGCCTTCAAGCGTTCTTCGCTCAGGATACGATACAGGAACTCATGGGGAAAACGTTGCCGGGCGGACCGGTCAGCCGCGGTCCATTCGTCAAGGACCGCGGCCTCGATACGCCTGATCGCCTCATGTTCCGGAATGCAGGTGTCGGTGACGCGGTTTAGATGGCGTTCCAGGAGTGAACATTCGTCCGCTGGAGTCAAGTCGCGGTAGTGGGGTATACGGACGTAGTGTTCGTGGGCCACGAGGTTGAAGAGGTCTTCTTCTAAATTCGCGCCCGTGCAGCAGATTGCATGCACTTTACCGCGGCGGATCATCTCCGCCAGCGACAGGCCGAGCTCGGCCGTGCTCATGGCGCCAGCGAGCGCCATCAGCATGTGCCCGCCTCCCTCCAAGTGCTTGTTGTAACCCGCGGCGGCATCCACTAACGCGGCGGCATTGAAATGCCGAAAGTGGTGCCCCATAAAGCGCGCGACGGCGTTAAACTCCATCTTTTGCATCCCGGTGAAAAACTGCGCGAAGATTAGGAAAATATTTAGTCTACCGCAAGTTGTTTGAAAGGCGATGGCGGGCGGCGTGTTACCTTTCGATAACCGCTCCGCATCGCGTGACGAGCGCGTTGCAACGGGCCTCGGACCCCGGAATGACGCAGGGCGCGATATTCTTCCGCCCCTGCAACTGCAATATAATGTGTTCTAATGGATGAGTTACCTGAGTATATTTATCCGGCGCGGCTCGCTGGGCAGGGGCGCCGCTTACGTGGCCTGATGCGGCTCGCGAACATGGCGCGTCTCGCGGAGTGGATCGAAACCCGCGATGGATCCGTCGCGGTCGAGGCGGCGTTTTTCGACACTGACGAGGGCCTGCATCGCGCGCACGGTGAGGTGTCGGGGACGCTTACCGTCCGCTGCCAGCGCTGTATGGAGCCGATGGAGCTGCCCGTACGCTCGGGGCTGAAACTGCAATTCGTGGAGGAGGCAAGTAAGATTGAACCGGAGGACGATTATGAGATCGTACGCATGACGCGGGGGCCCACGTCGCTTCTTGAAGTCATCGAAGACGAGCTGATACTCGCGCTCCCGATGGCGCCCATGCATCCCGAAGGACGGTGCAGCGCGACTTCGACCACACAATCGAGTAAAAGTCCGCTCGCGGAGGCGTCGGAGCCTTTGCGCGGGCATTAACATTCAAACTAACGGAAACAGATCTATGGCCGTACAACAAAATCGCAAGTCCGCATCGAGACGCGATATGCGCCGTTCACATGACAAGCTGACGCTGCCGGCGCTCTCCATCGAGCCGCAAAGCGGTGAAGTTCATAGGCGTCATCACATTAGCCCGGATGGGTATTATCGCGGGAAAAAAGTCATCCATTCGATCAAGAAAGAGAAGGAGGCCTGAGAGGTTGTGAATAAATCGTCGCGAGCAGCCCCGAGCGCCAGGAGCCGCGGAGCGAGCGACGAGACATATCAACTAGATAGGCGAGGAGCGAACGAGCTCGCGACGCTGCGATCGGGATGCGCAGCAGATTTATTCACAACCTCTGAGCAACTGAAGGCCGGACTTCCTTTGGAACGCGTGGTGTACATCCGCGCTCTCCCGCGAGCCGCCGCACACCCTGACAGGGCCGTAGACGCAAGGGAACGAGATGCGAATCGCAATTGACGCGATGGGTGGGGACCATGGACCGCCGGCCGTGGTGCCGGCAGCGGTAGCGGCCTTACGCAAGCACGCGAATTTACATGTGGTTCTTGTCGGCGACGAGGCTATCCTCACCAAGGCCTTGAGTACCGAGCAAGGAGTTCCAAGTACGCGAGTTTCAATTCGCCATGCCACGCAACAGGTGGAAATGGATGAGTCGCCATCACAGGCCCTGCGCACCAAAAAAGACTCTTCGATGCGCGTGGCAATCGACCTGGTTAAAGAACGCGAGGCCGATGCGTGTGTGAGCGCCGGTAACACCGGGGCGCTGATGGCCAAGGCTCGGTTTGTGTTAAAGATGCTCCCGGGGATCGATCGGCCGGCGATCTGCTGCGCCTTACCGGCCATGCAGGGCCATTCGCATGTGCTCGATCTGGGAGCGAACGTGGATTCGAGTCCCGAGCAGCTGCTGCAATTTGCACTGATGGGCGCCGCTCTGACGAGCGCCGTGGACAATAAACCGGCGCCGAGCGTGGCGCTACTGAATGTGGGCGAGGAAGATATAAAGGGAGACGGACGGGTTAAGGAGGCGGCCATGTTGATATCGCAGAGTAATCTGAACTATGTCGGCTTTGTGGAAGGCGACGCTGTCTTCAAAGGGTCGGTAGATGTGATCGTGTGTGACGGATTCGTCGGCAACATCGCGCTCAAGGCGAGCGAAGGCGTGGGCCGCATGTTTTTGCATTTCGCGAAAGAAGAATTCTTACGCACCCCCTTGACCCGCCTGGCCGCATGGGTATCGGGACCGGTATTGAAAGCAGCCGTGCACCGGATCGACCCGCGGCGCTATAATGGCGCGAGCTTACTGGGTTTGCGGGGGATTGTGATCAAGAGTCACGGCAGCGCCGATCAAGTCTCGTTTGCATATGCCATAGACGAGGCCGTCTTGGAGGTAGAGAAGCGTGTACCCGACCTTATCAGCAAAGATCTCGAACTGATCTTTGATCAGAGGCGGGCCGTTTGAGGTATTCCCGAGTCATCGGCACCGGCGCGTACTTGCCAGAGCGCGTCCTGACCAATGCCGATCTGGAGCGCATGATCGACACCAGCGACGAATGGATCGTGGCGCGGACCGGCGTGCGTAAGCGGCATATCGCCGCGGACGGTGAAAGCACCTGTGATCTTGCGGAGCGGGCGGCGCGCCTGGCTATCGAAGCGGCCGGTGTCGCGGTTAGCGATCTCGACTTAATCGTGTTGGCGACCACGACCCCGGATCGGATCTCGGGGTGCGGCCTTCGATATACAGGCGGTGTGTACCGGGTTTATTTATGCGCTCGATGTCGCGGATAAATTTATCAAGTGTGGCACGGCGCAGCGCGCGCTCGTGGTTGGTGCCGAGACGTTTTCGCGCATCATTGATTGGACCGATAGGAGCACCTGCGTGTTGTTCGGCGACGGAGCCGGGGCGGTGGTGATCGAGGCCAGTGAGGAGCCCGGCGTTCTCAGCTCGCACTTACACTCGGATGGGCGTTTCGAACATTTACTGCATGTCCCCGCGGGCGTATCTCAAGGTTTTAAACACCTCGCCAATGGCGAGGCCTACGTTAAGATGCAAGGTGCCGAGGTCTTTAAGGCGGCAGTTAAAGCGCTCGACCGAATCGTGGATGAGGCCTTGGAAGCAAATAACCTACGGCCCGGGGACATCGATTGGTTGGTGCCTCATCAGGCGAATGCGCGAATCATCGTGGCCACCGCAAAGAAGCTTCGACTGCCATTAAGCCGCGTAGTCATGACGGTGGATGAACACGCCAATACGTCCGCTGCCTCGGTTCCGCTGGCGCTCGATACGGCGGTGCGCGACGGCCGCATTAAACGGGGCGAGACACTGCTATTGGAAGCCTTTGGCGGCGGTTTTACCTGGGGCGCAACGTTATTGAAATACTAACGCTTATATTGGGCGTCCCTAGCCTGGACACGCGTCACGCGACTCAGTTCAGGCGAATAGTTTTACGATGACTTCGGACATGCAGGTTGCGCTTGTCACGGGCGCAAGTCGTGGGATCGGTCAGGCCATCACCCTGAGTCTCGGTCGCCGTGGGGCCTATGTCATTGGGACAGCAACCTCTGAGAAGGGATTAGAAAATATCTATAAGGCATTGAACAATAATAATATAACAGGCAAAGCGCTGCTATTGGACGTGGGGAAACCCGAAAGCATTCAGGCGATGATGGCCGAGCTAGCGAAGAGTGAGTGCGTACCGACAATACTGGTGAATAATGCCGCGATTTCGCGTGACAATTTACTCCTTCGCATGAAGGATGAAGAATGGTACGCGACCCTCGATGTCAACTTGAGCTCCGTGTATCGGCTCTCAAAAGCATGTTTGCGCGGGATGATGAAGGCGCGTTGTGGCCGGATCATCAACATCACCTCAGTCGTTGGGGTCACCGGCAATCCGGGCCAATGCAACTATGCGGCGGCCAAGGCGGGAATTATCGGATTTACCAAGGCGCTGGCGCGCGAAGTGGCATCGCGGGGGATCACCGTAAATGCCGTGGCGCCGGGTTTTATCGACACCGATATGACCCGGGCCTTGTCCTCGGAACAGCGAGCGCGCCTGCTGAGCAGCATTCCGTTCCAGCGTCTAGGAAGCGTGACGGAGGTGGCCGCCGCGGTGGCATTTCTCGCCTCACCGGAGGCGGGTTACATCACCGGACAAACACTGCATATCAACGGTGGAATGTACATGGCGTAAGTATATAAAATTGATTATTTATAGGATGTTATTAACTAATAGTTACAAATAACATTAAGCTTAGTTGCAAGTTGTCTCATTTCTACTAAACTAACATCCACCGTTGGTCAACGGTTTACCCGAAGGGAGGAATTCCTTGCTATGAGTAATATACAAGAGCGCGTCAAGCAGATCGTTGTGGAACAACTCGGTGTCAAAGAGGAAGAAGTCACCAACGAAGCATCGTTCGTCGACGATCTGGGAGCGGACTCACTTGACACGGTAGAACTGGTGATGGCGCTGGAAGAAGAATTCAAGACCGAGATCCCGGACGAGGAGGCGGAAAAAATTACTACTGTACAACAAGCCATTGATTACGTGACTCGGCATGTAGCTTAACGGCTTACCGATAATGCTCGGCTAGAAGGCCGCGTGATTGATTCTCGTATCGCGGCCTTTGGCTTTTCTATGAGGACCGAAAAGGGTGAAAAAAAGTGACTAGACGTCGAATCGCGGTAACTGGATTGGGTGTCATCTGTCCAGTAGGTAATACCGTCAAAGCCGCGTGGGATAACATTCTTGCGGGCAAGAGCGGTATCAGACCTCTTACGAATTTCGACGTGTCTGGTTTTTCGACGCGATTTGGCGGGACCATCAACGATTTCAGCGTGACGGACTACATCTCGCCCAAGGATGTGAAAAAGATGGACCCCTTCATGCACTATGGCCTCGCGGCGGGGATCCAAGCGTTTCAGGATAGCGGCGTCGAGGTACGGGAAGAAAACGCCGATCGCATTGGCGTCGCGATCGGCGCCGGAATCGGTGGCTTGTGGGGAATAGAGCAGGGTCGGCTGATCATCGAGGATGGAGGACCGAAGAAGATTTCACCCTTTTATATCCCGAGCAACATCATCAATATGATCGCCGGTAACTTGTCGATTAAGTTCGGATTGCGAGGACCGAACTTCGCGATTGTCACG
This sequence comes from Chromatiales bacterium USCg_Taylor, assembly GCA_002007425.1. Classification (GTDB taxonomy): domain Bacteria; phylum Pseudomonadota; class Gammaproteobacteria; order JACCXJ01; family JACCXJ01; genus USCg-Taylor. The sequence continues at coordinate 41,784 of MUGK01000003.1, forward strand.
GCATGCTCCACGGGCACGCATTGCATTGGCGATGCCGCCAGGATCATCGAACGCGGGGATGCCGATGTGATGGTGGCCGGAGGCGCGGAAATGGCGACGACGCCTACGGGACTCGGGGGATTCTGTTCGGCCCGGGCCTTATCGACCCGCAACGACGACCCGGAAACCGCGAGCCGCCCCTGGGACCGCGACCGAGATGGTTTCGTACTGAGCGATGGGGCCGGCGTGATCGTGCTTGAGGAGTACGAACATGCCAAGAGGCGTGGGGCCCGAATTTACGTCGAGGTCACCGGGTATGGCATCAATGCCGATGCCTACCACATGACCGCCCCTTCTCCCGGAGGACAGGGTGCGGCGCGCTGCATGCAGCTCGCCCTTAGGGATGCGGCTATCGACGCGAACGAAATCGATTATATCAATGCCCACGGCACCTCGACGCCCGCTGGGGATAAGGCCGAAACGGACGCGGTCAAATTGGTGTTTAAAGATCACGCCTACAAACTCGCTGTGAGCTCCACGAAGTCGATGGTGGGGCACATGTTAGGCGCCGCGGGAGGGGTGGAGGCGATCTTCTGCATTCTGGCGCTTCGCGATCAAGTGGCGCCGCCGACGATTAACCTGTTTACCCCCGATCCCGAGTGTGATCTGGACTACGTTCCGAATGAGGCGCGAGCGATGAGGATGACGACTGCGCTCTCAAATTCCTTTGGATTCGGAGGCACCAACGGGACATTGGTTTTTCGTAAGGTGTGATTCGCCCGCGGGCAGTTCTAAGCTCGGTTTCGGTCGAAGACAAGTTTCCGCGGTAAATCGCACTTCGCCCTGGGGACGGATAATCGTTGAACGAACAAGCAGTGTCCGCGGACCCGCTGGCGATCCTGGTCGACGGGCTGCCGGATGGTTGCGTTAACGCGTCCGATCGCGGCCTGCACTATGGCGACGGTCTGTTCGAAACCCTGGCGATCGTCAACGGCACGCTCAGCTATTGGGACCGGCATTACACACGTCTGGCCCTAGGCTGCGAGCGCTTAGGCTTTCCGCGGCCTGAGGAGTCCTTGCTTCTAAAGGAGGCGCACGGATGCCGCAATGGCGTGCAACGCGGGGTCCTAAAGCTAATCCTGACGCGGGGAATTGGTACGCGCGGTTATCGCGCCGCTATTCCTGCCATGCCCACGCGGATCTGGGCACTTTACGCGTGGCCGCAGTATCCGCAGCATTATTGGCAATGCGGGATCACGGTCCGCCTCTGCACGACGCGCCTCGCACGCAACCGGAGCCTGGCCGGTGTCAAGCATCTCAATCGCTTGGAACAGGTCCTGGCCCGTAGCGAGTGGGATGACCCTGCGATTGCAGAAGGCCTGATGCTGGATACGGCCGGTTTTTTAACGGAGGGCACCATGTCCAATGTATTTCTGGTGCGAGGCCGGGAACTCTTCACTCCGGATCTTTCTGTGGCGGGGGTATGCGGCATCATGCGCGGCGTGATCATCGAGGCGGCAAAGCGGCTCGGAGTCGAGACACGTGTCAAAGCCATGCGCTTAAACGAATTATGGTGCGCCGACCACGCGTTTGTATGCAATAGCGTGATAGGAATTTGGCCTATCGCAGAGGTCATCGCGCGCCGCAAGCGCCTCTTCGAGGCCGGTCATTTAGTACGGGAAATCGCCCTATCCCGTGAGACACACATTGATTAGACTTCACGCGGCGATGCCTTCGACTACTATCAAACTTATCTTTCTCGGCATTGCCGCGCTGGGCATCGCTGTGATGGGATACTGGCGAGACCTGTCGGCGTGGTCCGATCGCGCTATTTTCGTGGTCGGCAAACCGATCGAATATACCGTTGTCCCCGGAGCCACGGTTGAATCGATCGGGGAAGATTTGAATACGATGAAAATCCTGTCGTCCTCCCGTTACTTCGCGTGGATGGCGCGATCCTCCGGTAAGGCTAGAAACGTCCAGACGGGAGAGTATTGGGTTATCCCCGGTATGACACCGCGCGGGTTTCTCGACGCTCTTGTCAACGGCCGCGTCATTCAGCACAGGGTTACACTGATTGAAGGCTGGACCTTCAATAGGGTCCGCAGAGCGCTCACCGAGCATCCGAAAGTGTTTCAGACACTCACGGGCCTCGATCGCGGGCGGATCATGGAGCGCCTCGGGTTTGCGGGCCGGGATCCCGAAGGTTTATTCTTCCCGGATACCTATTACTTCACGGCGGGCACATCGGACTCGGAACTATTGCAACGTGCCTATCGGCGCATGGAAGAATTGCTTCATCGTGAATGGTCCGCGCGCGACAAAGGATTACCGTACAAAACCCCCTACGAGGTCCTGATCATGGCCTCGATTATCGAGAAGGAAACGTCGATTGGATCGGAACGCCCGGAAATCGCCGGGGTATTCTTGCGGCGCCTGGAGCGTGGCATGCCACTACAAACGGACCCCTCGGTCATCTACGTTTTGGGCGACGCCTTTGCCGGCGACTTGAAACGCAGTCATCTGAGCATGGATAGCCCCTACAACACCTACCGCAATGTGGGGCTAACACCCACGCCGATCGCCTTGCCTGGGGCCGAATCCATTCGCGCGGTGTTGCACCCCGCGGCCGGCGCCGCGCTGTATTTTGTCGCCAAGGGAGACGGCCACCATCATTTCTCGGGTACCCTCGAGGATCATGAACAAGCCATCGCTCGGTATCAGATCGCCGGTCGAAAAGATGCGCGATGACTGCCACTGCGCCGCGTAGCCACCGGGGGCTCTTCGTCACACTTGAGGGAATTGAAGGTGCGGGAAAATCGACACAGGTCAAGACCGTCGTGGCTTACCTCCAGGCGCAGGGTCGAATTGTAATCGAGACTAGGGAACCGGGCGGCACGGCTGTCGGTGAGGCGATCCGAAGCTTATTGCTGCAGCCTTCGCCGACGCCGATGGAACCTGACACTGAGCTCCTTCTGATGTTCGCGGCGCGAGCTGAACATGTGAACAAACTGATAGAACCCGCGCTTGTGAGCGGCCAATGTGTGGTCAGCGACCGCTTTACGGAGGCTTCCTATGCCTATCAGGGAGGAGGCCGCAACGTACCTGGGGCGCGCATCGCGGTGTTGGAGGATCTGGTTCAAGGAGCCTTACGGCCGGACCTTACCCTGTTACTGGATGCGCCCGTACCCATGGCCCTGAACCGCGCGCGGCAGCGAGATAGGACGCCTGACCGGTTCGAATCGGAGGCGGCCGGATTCTTTGAGGCCGTCAGACAGGCCTACCTGGATCTCGCGCAGCGTGCGCCCGAGCGGATCCGCGTGGTCGACGCCACGGCTGCTCCCGCAGCGGTAGCAAACGAAATCCGAACGCAACTGGGACGCTTGCTCGGCTCGCCATGAGCCCTCCGTACCCATGGCAGACCGAGCAGTGGCGAGGGCTATGGAAGCTTCGCAGCACCCAACGTATGCCCCATGCGGTCTTGATTCGGGGGATCTGCGGAATGGGGGTCTCGGAATTCGCGCGCGCACTCGCTGCATCGTTGCTGTGCGCGGGTCCCAACGGGGAGGGCGAGCCTTGCGGGCAGTGTAAGAGCTGTGTTCTCTTTAGCTCGGGAAATCATCCTGAATATTATCGGATCACTCCAGAAGCGAAGAGCGCCGTGATTAAAATCGATCAGGTGCGCGCCGTGCCTGATTTCGTCGGGATGCGAAACCTGTTTGGCCCATTTAAGGTCGTCGTGATCGATCCCGCCGATGCGATGAACCGCAATGCGGCGAATTCCCTGTTAAAGGTCTTGGAAGAGCCGCCACCGCAATCGGTGATCTTGTTGGTGACGGAGAAGTCGCACCGCTTACCGGCGACGGTCACCAGCCGCTGCCGGCGTGTTGATTTCCTTGCTTCGCCCCAGGCGCAAGGCCGGGCCTGGTTGCGGATGCGGGTTCCGGATGCGGAGGTTGAACTCTTGCTCGAAATGGCCGATAACGGTCCACTGAAGGCTTTGGAGTTGTGGGAAGCGGGTGAGCATAACAAGAGCTTGGCGATTCTTGACAGCTTCCAAGCGCTAGTGGGCGGGCTGGCCGATCCGGTGGCCGTGGCCCAAGAGTGGTCTCGGGGAGATCCCGACTTTATCAGCGGAAGCTTATTTAAACTGTTCGCGGACCTGGCGGTCCTCAAACACGCGCAGGGCGCAAGAAAAATCGCCACTGCCGGCGAAGAATCGCGGCTGAGAGCGATTTCAGAACAGCTTAGAACGCGGGATCTGTTCGCCGCCTATGATCGATTGCTCCGCTGCAAGAAGCTATTGAATAGTGACCGGAATATTTCAGCACACAATGTGTTTGAGGAATTAACGATTAATTGGTGTGGTTTATTGCCTCCCTAACCTATCATCATGAGCGTACCGGCAAAAGACGTAGTCTCTTCCAATGCTAGATGAGCCTGAAGGTGGGGCTTATTTCTAACACAAGATGAGCCTGAACTAGGAGCGGGTAGCTGTTCATGATGGGAGGAT